>JANNWS010000188.1:0-19022 GCA_031408575.1 Rhodobacterales bacterium | reverse complement strand
GGCCTTATTCCATGTCCGGAGATCGTCCATGAGCCACGCCGCCACCAACTGGGCCATCCAGCAGCGCGGGCTGAAGCCTGCCACCAAGATCGTCCTGTGGTTCCTCTGCGACCGGCACAACCCGGACTTCGGCTGTTTCCCAACCCAGGCGCGGCTGGCCGAAGATGCGGAAATGTCGATCTCCGCCCTGAACGATCATCTCGCCACGCTGGAGAAACTGCGCCTGATCCACCGCATCCGCGTCAAAGATCTGCGCACCCACCGGCGTCTGCCAACCCGTTATATCCTCGGGTTCGAGCAGGGATTCTCGCAAAAGCCACCTCCGGAAAGCGAAGATGGGTTTGTTGAAATCATGGAAGAAAATGACGACCCATCTCCGGAATCGCCAGATGGAGCCATCTCCAGATTTCCGGGCGTTCCATCTCCGGATTTTCCCGAAAGCCATCTCCGGAATCCGGAGTATAACCTTGTAAGAGAACCTTTAACTAAACCTGTAAAGGAGGAGGAGGATGCGCAAGCGCGCGAGATTGAATTTGATCGTTTCTTCGCAGAGCTGCTGAATGCGTTGGGCATCGATCCGAACGGCTCCCTGCCCGCCTGGTGGCAGGGTTGGCCCGCCAAAACCCACGCGCGCCGCTGGATCGACGACCTTGGCCTCACCGAGGACCGGATCATCGAGACCGCCACCGAAACCCGGAGGGACCACCCTGCCCCGCCCGATGGACCCAAGGCCCTCGACCGAGCGATGGAACGCGCCGCCAAGTGCGATGCGCAGGCCGCAGCAGCCTCCCCGAGGACCCCGACCAGCAAACGCCAACCCAAGCGCACGGAGGGCGCCCGGCCCAGCGCCGATGAACTCGCGGCCTTCTATGCCGACATGGTCAACTCGGACAAGTTCCTGCCTGCCAACACCATCAGCAACACAATCCGCGACGCCATGCTGTCACGCGGCCTCGTCACGTCAGAGCGATTGCGAGCGCGGGGCGTGCATTGAACCAATCCTGAACGTCGGACAGTCCGGCGGGTTGTGTGGGTTGATCGTTTCGGCACCTCTAGCCAAGGCGGGCGCCGGACATTCAGTGCAACATTTCCTCCAGACCCAACGCAACGAACGCCTCCTTCATCGCCGGATCAAACCCCGGATCGATCCACGCGGGGCCATAGCCATGTGCCCGGTTCCAAGCATCGATCTCCCACAGTTCGGCGGCGAACTCCTCGGGCGACGCGGCCTCCTTCAAGGTCGTGTCGCCCTCACAATAGCTGAAGATCATCAACCGGGTCGGGTTGGCCCATGTTCCGAAGCACGACGCATCCTGCGTGGTATCGACCTGCGCCCAGCCGTTTTCGTAGCTACAGAGCCCAAAGTCATAGAGGTAGCGATCGGCGGGGGCGAGTTCGCGGGTGATCTTCATGCTGTTACCTGCGCGCGGGCGGTGATCGCGATCACGCAGAGGTCGCGGTAGCGGGCCATCGCCTTGGGGCTGGACGAGACCGGGTTGATCTCGAATGCCAGCAGAGCGGCGATGTCGCCCGCTTCGGCCAAGGCGACGATCTGCGCCAGCTTGGCGCGGAACCGGGCGTGGGTGGGCTTGGAGAAATCCGGCGCCTGCGGCAGAGCGCCGGTCTGCGCCTGATCTCGGATGGCTTGGCGCTTGCCGATCACCGGGGCGGTTGCCGACTTCGGTTCGTCGATGGGCGCCGTGATCGGCTCCCCCGCGGGATCGATGTTGCCGTAGTCCAGCACCAAGGTCAGCCGGGCCTCGGCCTGATCGAACGTCTCGGCCGTCATGATCGAGGTAAAGGCAAGGGCTGCGCGCTCCGTGCCGATCCTTGCCGCCAGCAAGCGGGCGAAGCTATCGCCCGCCTTCCTGGCGCTCGTAGCCAGTTCGATCGGCGTGTCGGACAGGCGCTGGGCGAGCGTGTCGATCTGCGCGGCGGTGTGGGCTTTGGTTTTCATCTTGGCCTCCTTGGGGTCAGGCGTTGGTGATGTGGGCGGAATGCCCGAGGCCGGTGACCGCGTAGATCATGGTCCGGCCGTCGCCGATCGCCGCGCCAAAGGCCTGCGCCTCGGGCAGGGTTGCGAATTGCTCCCGCGTGCGGGTGGCGGGCGTCCGACCGCGGGCAGCGACAAAGTGGGCGGCGTTCTTCAGGCAGAATTCTTCGTGGGTTGTGAGGGGTTTCATGGGGCCTCCATTGCGTTGCGATGGCTGCAGACAGCGCACGACGTCAAAAGAGAGCAACTCATAAGTTACTGAATGGACGAGGTTAATTGAAATTCTGGCGCACCGATCATCGCTGGAAGCCTGTCGCCCGCCCACCAATCGGGGCGGTTGACTTGGGTGCTACTTGGTATTACCTTGCGGCAAAAAGAGTGTCCTCATGACGGTGAAATCTTCGATCTCGTTGACCGACGAACAGCACAGTTTCGCTAAGGAACTGGTCGAAGCCGGGCGCTATTCGAGCGTCAGCGCGGTGTTGCAACAGGGGATCGACCTGCTGCGGCAACGCATACAGGACGACGATTTGCACCGGACGGCACTGAAAGCGCTGCTGGATCAGCGCAGCGCCGGGGCGTTTGTCAGCGGCGCCCAGATGGACAAGGCCATCGCGCTCATGATCACTGAAAAGCGCCGCGCACATGCGGTTCAGAATTGAATTTTCGGCGGAAGCCGAGCGTGATTTTGACCTGATCTTCGACCACCTGTTCGAAAGCTACCGAGGCTTCGGCGAAAGCGTTGATGCAGCACTGGATCATAGCGAGGCCCGCATCCGCGAGATCCGGCAGGAGGCCGACCGGCTGTCTGCGGCGCCGTATCGGGGTGAGCGTCACGATGATCTGCTGCCAGGTCTGCGACATTTGACGATCGATCGGGCCATCTACTGGTTCGACGTGAACGAAGCGGAACAGCGGGTCCGCATATTGGCGATCTTTTTCGGCGGCCAGGATCATGTCCGCCATATGCTGACGCGGCTTCTTACGCCCTGAAATGCGCAGCCCTTTGCTCGGCGTCGCTGGGTCAGGCGGCGTTCTTTCAAGAAATTGTCAAGGCAGTCAGGGACAGCATTGGACGTTCACGTCGCGCCGATGCGGCGCATCGCGGCGCCTCTGAGTTCCGTAGCGCGGTCCAACAGCTGGGTGATATGGGCGGCACCGGTGGCCGGTGCAGCACCCAGCGCCGCAAGCGCCTCGCCAAGTGCGGCGATGCCACACAGGGATTCTGGAATGGAAAGACCAAGGGCCGCAGCTAGTTGGGCCGCCTTTTCCGCAACCCGCGCTGAAGCGGAAAGCGCCGCGTCCAGTTCCTGACCAAGGCGCGCAAGATCAGTCGGCTGAAGGTCCATCACCGTCAACCCGGCGAAAGGGTGATCCGCAGGTTCGCCCACAGCGGCAAGGGCCGCGACGAAGCGGGCGATCCCCGCCCGCGTATCGTCGCGCGCGTCCGAGCCGAGCAGTTCGAGCCCATCCAGCGAAGTCGCGGGGGGCGACACGTTCCGGCCGATGAAACGGGTGATTTCGGACATCGCCAGAAACGGTGTCACGGTGCCCGGTGCGATTGGCAAATGCAACAGATCGGAAATGCGGTTCAGATCATCGTGCGTCCGGTGAAACGGCAGTGCAAAAGTTTGCCACGGAAGTGGCGGGATAGTCTTGCTGCGGGCAGAGTAAGGTAGCGTCCGTCAAGCTGGTGTAAATTTTGGGATGGCCCTTTGGGATCATCGGTTAGGCGGCCTGTGTGGTTATGCTTAGAAGCGGGTCGAGCTGGGCGGTGTCGATCTGGCTGAAGGCCTCGACCATCATGTAGCGGTGTTGGCTCTGCCAGTCGTCATTCTGCTCGAACAGGACGGCGCCGATCAAGCGCAGGATGCTGTCCTCTTTGGAGGAAGATCCCTACAACATGGGCCCGGCGTTTCACCTCCTTGTTCAGGCGCTCCAATGGGTTGGTGATGTGAAGCTTGGTCCGGTGCTGGGCCGGGAAGGCTATGTAGGCCAGCGCGGGCGGAGTTGGTCGGCGACGTGCCGCCAGACTTCTACAGCACCTTTCTGGTCGGGCTGGTTGAACGCCTCTGCCGGAGGGAGTGTCTGAAACTCTGTGTATCTGATCTTGCCCATGCGGTTTTCAGATACGGTCAGGCGTCGAAGCGCCCAGTGAACATTATGGCCAGCTGATTGCGGGCCGCAACCCATTCTCTGACCGCGCGGCCGCCCTTTTCGAAGTTGCGGATGGCCAGGAAGATCAGCTTCGTTGCGGCCTCCTCGGTCGGGAACGAGCCTTTGGTCTTCAGCGTTTTCCGCAGCACCCGGTTCAGCGATTCCACGGCATTTGTGGTGTAGATGATCTTCCGGATCGCGGCGCTGAAGGCATAGAACGGCGTGACCTCGGCCCATGCCCGGCGCCAGGCTGGGGCGATCGAGGGGTATTTCCCGGCCCATTTGGCCTCGAAGGTGTCCAGTTGGTGGGCGGCTTCCTCGGCGGTCGGTGCCTCGTAGATCGGGCGCAAGTCGGCGGCCACCACCTTGCGGTCTTTCCAGCTGCAGAAGTTCATCGAATGCCTGATGAGATGCACGATACAGGTCTGGACCGTCGTCTCTGGGAAGGCCGCAGTGATCGCCTCGGGGAAGCCCTTCAGCCCGTCCACGACGGCAATCAGGATATCCTGAACTCCCCGGTTGCGCAGTTCATTCATCACCGACAGCCAGAACTTGGCCCCCTCGTTGTCGGCGATCCAAAGGCCAAGCACCTCGCGCTCCCCCTCCCGGGTGACGCCGAGGGCGATGTAAACTGCCTTGTTCTTGACCATTCTGCTGTCGGCATCACGGATCTTCACACGCAATGCGTCAAACATCACAATGGGATACATCCGGTCCAGCGCCCGGTGCTGCCACTCGCGGACCTCATCCAGCACGGCATCGGTGACGCGGCTGATCAAGTCGGGCGAAACGCGCAGGCCGTAAAGATCCTCGAGATGAGCCTGGATGTCGCGCACAGACAGACCGGCGGCATAGAGCCCGATGATCTTGTCATCCACCCCGTCGATCCGGGTCTGGCCCTTCTTCACCAACTCGGGCTCGAAGCTGCCCTCCCGGTCGCGCGGCACGGCCAGCGGCACTTCGCCGTCCGAGCCCTTCACCCGCTTCGTCGCAACCCCGTTGCGGCGGTTGGTCTGTTCGGGCGGTGGTTCCGCGCCAGGCTCATAGCCCAGATGCGAGGTCAACTCGGCCCCCAACATCCGTTCCATCAGCCGGACCTTCAGCTCCTTCATCAGACCGGCATCGCCCAGCAAATCCACAGGCCGCTTGCAGCCCTTCAGCAACTCGTCCAGCAGGTCGTTCGAAATCGTCATCGTCCTTGCTCCTCTCAGGAAGCATGGACCAGATCACAGATACACAGAAGGTCGGACACTCTCCTGCCGGATCGCGGCGGCAACGACGGTGTGCTGCCCCTTGGGCAAATGCGCGAGAGCGTTGCGCATCCAGTGACCGCGGCACCACTGCCAGGTCGCGTCGAACACCCGCCGGATCGCCACTTTCAGCCCGGTGTGCGCCTCTGAGATCACCAGTTTCACGCCGTCGAGTCCGCGAGCCTTCAGGCTGCGAAGGAACTCGGTTCAGAAGGTCTCGGCTTCCAAGGGGCCGACAGTCAGGCCGATGATCTCACGCCGTCCGTCCGTGTTCACCGCCACAGCGATTATCGCCACGACCGAGATAATCCGCCCGCCCTCGCGCACCTTCAGATAGGTCGCGTCCAGCCAAAGATAGGGCCATTCCCCGGAAAGGGGGCGGTCGAGGAACTCATGCACCCGATCATCTATGTCCTTGCAAAGCTTCGACACCGTGCTCTTGGAGATGCCCGACAACCCCATGGCCTGCACCAGGTCGTCAACCTTGCGCGTCGAGACGCCACCGATCCACGCCTCCTGAATGACAGCCACCAGGGCCTTCTCGGACGTTCGGCGCGGCTCGAGGAAGCCTGGAAAATATGAGCCCTGCCTTAACTTTGGCACACGCAGGTTCAAGGACCCCATCCGGGTCTTGAGTTCGCGATCGCGATAGCCGTTGCGATAGGTCTGGCGGCTCTCGCCGCGTTCATAGCGGCCAGCGCCGATCATGCCCTCAACGTCGTGCTTCATCAGGGTCTGAAGCACGGCCTCGGTCACGGCGCGCAGAAAATCGCCCTCATCATGCTTTTGCAAAAGCTCGATCAAGGGCATGTTGGTCTCGGTCATCGGGGTCTCCTCGGTTAGTGGTTGAAGCTTGCAACTCCACCAAAAACCGACGTCCTAGACGGCCACCCCGGTTACGCCGCCAGCACAAAGACAATTTCCACCACGTCATCGGACACTACCGGCGGAATTGGCCGCGAGAATTGCCGGGCACCCCGCGCCCGTCGGGTGCTTTGCGACGTTTTGGAGGGGATTACGGCCGGGAACCAAAATGGGCCGGACGGCGTGCCCTGGGGGGCGATCGACTCGGCAATGGCCTTCGTCGTGCCGCGCCGGGCTGCAGCCCGTTATGCGGGGAAGGTGGCGATCGCCAATCTGCGGCGGGGCTGTAAGGCGGGGGGCAAGACCCGGATCACCGAAGGCTGGCGCGGCAGCAATGCCTCGGCAGATGCCGAGATCGCGGCCGCAGGACCCGTGCTGCGCGATCGCTCGCGCGATCTGGTGCGCAACAACGCCCTGGCCGCCCAAACGGTGCTGGTCCTCGTCAACAATATCGTCGGGCCTGGCATCCGGCCCCGGGCGGCGAGCGGGAATAAGGCGATGAACAAGCGGGTGGATGCGTTGTGGCGGTCGTTCTCGGCCAGTTGCGACTTCTATGGACACACCGACTTCCACGGGCTTCTGAACCTCGCCGTCCGGGAAATGGTGGAGGCGGGGGATATCCTGGCGCTGAAGATCACCAACGCGTGTGGCGGCAGTAGATCGTGCGTCCTGATGCGCACCCATGCCGAGGTACTTGACAAATACCAGCGATACCAGATCATCGTGAGAGGATCGCTTGGCGCATCGCGCAAAGAACCTGAGGCACTCTTGCAAGCCTCCCTCAATCGGAACGCTTCTGAGGCAATTTCAATCTTGTCCGAACATATTCGCAGTTGCGTTCACCATGTGCTCAGTCTGGGGGAACCAAATGGGTAAGACAAATTCGGCTTTGTCACGTCAAGTGGCAGCTCGGTTCGCATACTCGACATCAGTCGCAGCGTACTGCCGTTGCAATTTTTAGACCGGCCGCTCGGGGCGATCCAGTATGTGCCATAGCAAAAGGTAACAGCCGGAACATCGCGATGGCCCACGGATTTGCGTCTGTTCGAGGGGTATGGAGAAAAAATGAAAAGTTAAAGGAGATCCATTTCATCATTGAATGAGAAGGATAGAAAGCAATTCCAGATCGAAAGTTGGTAGAGGATATGGCCGAAGAAATTTCAAAGAAGAAGGCTGATCGCGAAGGTCTGAGCGAAGGCTTCCATTGGACTCTGGATTCCCCAAGCCCATTTACCTCACCCAATGTTCTCCAGTTTCTTCGGATTAATTGGTCAATAATTGTTGCCATCTGGTTCATTATCTCTGTGGCTCTATTCCTTCTATCCTAATGCTCGGCCATGTTTGGGATCAGCTCTGTTGCACATATTTCTTGAGGGATTCATCTCGTGAATTCAGCGGAGTCGCTGGGATACATGAGCAGACCCACACCCCCGACCTATAAGACCAGGAACTGGTCGGACTTTAACGAAGCGCTCAAGCGCCGAGGCTCGCTGACGATCTGGTTCGATCCCGCCATGACCAGGGTGGCCGCGCCGACCGGTAAGCGCTGCCGCGAACGCGACTTTACTTACACGGCGATCCAGACTTGCCTGACGATTAAGGTGCTGTTCGGGATGGCGCTTAGGCGGACGACAGGATTTGTCCACAGCCTCCTGCGGCTGATCAGGCTCGATTGGACTGTGCCGAACTTCAGCACGCTGTCACGGCGGCAGAAGTCCCTGAAGGTCAACATTCCCTACCGCGGATCGGACGGCCCGCTCCACCTGCTGATTGAAAGCACCGGCATCAAGGTCGAGCGCGAAGGAGAGTGGAGCGCCCGCAAACTTGGCGGCACGAAACAGCGGGTCTGGCGCAAGATCCACATCGGGATCGACGAGCAAACACTGGAAATCCGGATCGCCAAGTTCATCACCAGCGACACGGGCGATGCGCCCATTCTGCCTGAACTGCTCGACCAGACCCCACCCGATCAGGAGATTGGTAGCGTCATCGCCGACGGCGCCTTCGATACGCGCAAGTGCCATGAGGCCATCGTCGCCAGAGGCGCGGCCGCGATCATCCCGCCCCGCAGGAACGCCAAACCCAGGAAACCCGACACCGCCGGGGCAGCCGCCCAAAAAATAGATCCTGCGAACATCGAAACGCGTCGGACGAACCATCTGGCGAGGATGGAGCGGCGATCACCGCCGGAGCCGCGTCGATACGAAGATGCATTGCGTCAAACTGCTGGGCCAACGCCTCCTGGCACGAGACTTCGACCGCCAGGTTGCCGAACTCCAGGTCTAGGTTGCCGCCCTGAACGGCTTTCCAGCCCTCGGCTTACCCGTCACTGAAGCCTTGGGATTAGTCTGTCCGGGGAAAGGGGAAGTCCGGAACTCAGGCGATTTGTGCAACAGAGTTGTCATTATCAACACGATAGATGCTATTGTGCAAATCCGCCATGTGGCAACTACCCCACACAGTCAACGAGGATGTATCTTGCAGGGTTGGGAATTCTGGTGCGTGGCTGTTCTGGTTGCATGGATCGTGGGCTTTTCCAAAGGCGGTTGGTCGGCGATCGGCAACCTGAGCGTCCCATTGCTCAGCCTTGCGGTTGACCCGCTTACGGCAGCAGGATTGTTGTTGCCCGTCTACCTCATCAGCGATGGCTTTGGATTGTGGACCTATCGGCACAGCTATGACCAACGTGTCCTCAAAATCATGATTCCGGCCGGATTGCTTGGCATCGGGCTCGGGTGGGCGTTCATTCCTTGGATCAACGCCAACCTTCCGGGCGGCGGCAACATCATCACCGGACTGGTTGGCGGCATCGGCATCATGTTTGCGATCTATATGCTGACGGGCCGTGGAAGTACGGGCCCGGAGCGGGAACCCAAACTGTTTTCTGGCCTTGTCTGGGGAAGTCTTGCCGGCTTCACAAGTTACATCAGTCACGCGGGCGCACCCCCCTACCAGACCTTCGTGCAGCCGCTGCGGCTTGATCGGCTGAGCTATGCGGGCACAACGACCATTCTGTTCGCCATCCTCAATCTGGCAAAACTTGGCCCCTATTGGATGACGGGGCAAGTCAACCTTGGCAGCCTGGAGACTGCGGTCTATCTTATGGTGCCGGCGATTGTGGGGGTTTATGTCGGCAAGAAAACGGTCGGAATGGTCAGCGAGGCGACCTTCTACAAGGTCATCACCTGGGCGCTTTTGATCATAGGGTTTGAACTTCTGGGCAAAGCGATCTTCGGGTTCGACCCGATCCTTGCTTTCCTTCAGGCAGTCTTCGGACGTTGATCTGACCCTGGCAGCAATTGCGCAGGAACACCGGGGAATTGTTCATGCGGATTGTCAGGCCTACCGTCGTTGCCCCCCCTATCGGTCAGGTGAAAGCGAAGCTTCTGGCAGCGTTTCCCCCTTCGTTGAGTGGGCGAACGCACCCTTGGCAGTCGCCCACTTTCAGGATCTGTGTGGGACAGATGCAGTCTGATTCCGTGTCAGCCCTGAGGCTTCGCCCGCCAGATGCGCTCTGGCGTCGCTTTCTCATACCCCAGTGCAGAAAAGCTGGCAATTTCGAAGGACTGCCCCCACGGCGCGTTAAAGTAGATCCAGTTGAAGCCCGCCAGTGGCCCTTCAGTCACGGTGTTGGGACCGTCCAGAAATTCGATGCCTTCGGCGCGCAGGCGTTTGACGGAGTCGAACACGTCCTCCACTTCGAAACACAGATGCGTGCCGCCGATCTCGGAATTTCGCCGTGGCCGGGCAGAACTGTCTTCGCCGCTGAATTCGAAAAGCTCGATATTGGTTCCGGCACCGCAGCGCAGGAAAACCAGATCGCGGATGCGGGTATGGGCTGGGGTTCCCAAACGGCGCAGCATGAACGCCTCATCCACATCGAACGCTCCGGTGCGGAACACTTCGACAGCCCCGAAAACGGCCTTGAAGAAGGCGATGCCTTCGTTGATGTCCGGCACCGTGATCCCGATGTGATGCATGCCATAGACACGTGCAGCCATGATCTATCTCCTCCCTCGTGTTGCATTTTGATACAGCCTTAATCTCACCCCTCAGACCCGTTCCAGCGCGATAGCGATGCCCTGGCCGACGCCGATGCACATGGCCGACAGGGATCGCTTTCCCCCGGTGAAAGCCAGTTGCAGCGCAGCGGTCCCGGTGATCCGCGCGCCAGTCATGCCCAAGGGATGGCCAAGCGCAATCGCCCCACCGTTCGGGTTGACGCGGGCGTCGTCATCGGGAACGCCCAGCGCGCGCAGCGTGGCCAACCCCTGTGAGGCGAAGGCTTCGTTCAACTCGATCACATCGAAATCGGCCTGGCCCAGCCCAAGCCGCGCCATCAGCCGTTCGCTGGCCGGTGCCGGGCCAAATCCCATGATCCGTGGTGCGACCCCCGCCGAGGCCCCACCCAGAACCCGCACGATCGGCGTCAGCCCGTATTTCCGCGCCGCCGCGGCGGAAGCGAGGATCAGCGCCGCCGCTCCGTCGTTGACCCCGCTTGCATTGCCCGCCGTCACCGACCCGTCCTTGCGGAACGGCGTGCCAAGTTTGGCCAAGTCCTCCAGTGTCGTGGCGCGCGGATGTTCGTCGCGGTCCACCACCACCGCATCGCCCTTGCGCTGCGGGATCGTCACGGGGGTGATCTCCGCCGCCAGCCGCTCGTTGGCCTGCGCCGCCGATGCCTTGGCTTGCGAGCGCAGCGCAAAAGCATCCTGATCGGCGCGCGATATGGAGAAATCTTCGGCCACGTTCTCGCCGGTTTCGGGCATGGACTCGACGCCGTATTGCGCCTTCATCAGCGGATTGACGAACCGCCAGCCGATGGTGGTGTCGTAGATCTCGGCGTTGCGGCTGAAAGCCGTGTCGGCCTTTGGCATGACAAAGGGCGCGCGCGACATGCTTTCCACACCGCCTGCGATCATCAACTCGGCCTCGCCCGCCTTGATCTGCCGTGCCGCTACCAGCACCGCATCCATCCCCGACCCGCAAAGCCGGTTGATCGTGGTGCCGGTTACCGAGACGGGCAGACCCGCTAGGAGGGCCGACATGCGCGCCACGTTGCGGTTATCCTCGCCCGCTTGATTGGCGCAGCCGAAGATCACGTCCTCCACCGCCGCCCAATCGACCCCCGAATTGCGCGCCATCAGCGCGCGCAGCGGCACCGCGCCCAGATCATCAGCGCGGACCGAGGACAGGCTGCCGCCGAACCGGCCGATGGGCGTGCGGATATAGTCGCAGATGAAAACGTCGGTCATGTCAAAGCTCATTTCACAGTTCGGGCACGACAAGGTCAGCCACCGGGCCATCCAGATGCAGGATCGCCCCGGTCATGGATTGCAGCGCGTCAAGGGTCAGGGATGGTAGTTTTTCCCGCAACACAAAGCGCCCCTCAACGATGTCGATGACAGCATGGCTGGAATAGACCCGAGTCACACATCCCACCCCGGTCAAAGGCAGGGTGCAGCGTTCCAGAAGCTTCGGCTTGCCATCCTTGGTGACATGGTCGGTCATGACCGCCACGCGCTTTGCCCCGTGGACAAGGTCCATCGCTCCACCGACCGCAGGCACGCCTTTCGGGCCGGTGGACCAGTTCGCCAAATCGCCGGTTTCAGCCACCTCATAGGCACCAAGGATTGCCACATCCAGATGCCCGCCGCGTACCATCGCAAAGCTGTCGGCATGGTGGAAGAATGCCGTTCCCGGCTTCAGCATGACGGCCTTTTTGCCGGCGTTGATCAGATCCCAATCCTCTTGCCCCGCAGGCGGGGCCTCACCAAACCCGAGGATGCCGTTTTCGGTATGAAAGATCGCCTGACGGCCCGGCGGCTGGAACTTGGCAACCATCTCGGGAAAACCGATACCAAGGTTCACATAGGCCCCGTCCTCGATATCCTGCGCCGCGCGCCATGCCATCTGGCTGGGGGACAGTTTCGCGGTCATGCCGCCACCTCCCCAAATCGCGCGCCGGCGCGGTTCAGGTCTTCTTCCTGCGCGGGGACGGGCACCTCGACCAGCCCCTGCACGAAGATGCCCGGTGTGATGACCGCCTCGGGGTCGATGTCGCCTGGGGCAACGATGCGGCTGACCTGTACGATGGTCGTCGCCGCCGCCATGCACATCAGGGGCCCAAAGTTCCGCGCAGCCATCCGGTAGGTCAGATTTCCCAACCGGTCGCCCAGATTCGCCTTGACCAGCGCGTAGTCAGCCTTCAGCCAGCGTTCCTGCACATATGGCCGCCCGTCGAACACCTCGACCAGTTTGCCCTTGGCCAAATCGGTGCCGTAACTGGTGGGCGTGTAGAAGGCCGGGATACCAGCCCCCCCGGCGCGGATGCGTTCGGCAAGGGTCCCTTGTGGCACCAGTTCAAGTTCGATCTGCCCGGAGAGGTAACGTTCGGTGAACACAACAGGATCGGCAGATCGCGGGAAAGAACAGATCAACTTTGCCACCATGCCTGCCCCGATCAGGGCGGCAAGGCCGACATGACCGTTCCCGGCGTTGTTGTTGACCACCGTCAGGCCCCTCGGATGGCCCGTTGCCATGAAACGGTCAATCAGCGCGTGGATCAGCTCAACGGGCGCGCCCGACCCGCCAAAGCCGCCGATCATCACGGTCATGCCATCGCGGATGCCTGCAACCGCAGTGGCCAGATCGGGAAGTGTCTTGTCCATTCCGTGTGTTCCTATTTCAGGGCGACGTACGTTTCAGGGTCGAGCGTGGTGACCCGGATGGCGACATGGGTGCCCGTCGCAGCCCCGACCATTTCCCGCAGCTTGGCACAGACAGCCAGCAGGACAGCCCGAGTGCGGTCCGGATGCGGCATGATCTGCAGTTCCACATTTACGGGCGGCAGGTCGGGCATTGCCAGAACCGGCATGACCGCAAGCTGGCAGGCTGGCAGATCAACCGTCAGGTCACGACACAACATGTCGAGGATCGGTCCAAGTGCTGCAGGCAACCTGTCGCGACAGGCGGGATAGATCCTTTCGTCCACATAGATCTTCATGTTCGGCATCTTGGCCCTTGATCCGGTTCGGGTCGGTACTGACCTTTTGTCTGGTTGCTTGCGATCACGGCTCAGGCGACCGGCTGGCCGTCTGCCAACAACCGGACGTTGTCAGGGTGCGGGGCCAGCTTTCCCGCCTCGATCTGAAGCGCGATCTCGACCACCCGCCGATTGACGGGCGCATCGCGGCCGTGCGCGCGCAGGGTGTTCACGACCCAGCCGTTCACCTCTTCCACCTCGGCCCGTCGTCCCTTGCGCCAGTCCTGCAGCGACGTGGTCAGCGTATCTTCGCGCGAGAACGTGCGAAGAACCTCGTCAAGGATTTCATCGACATAGCGTTCGGGGTCATTGCTCATCTTGGGTGGCATCCCGATGATCGGCATGATCGTCGCGCCATCGGCCAATGCCGCCTGCATCCCCTCGTACCCGGCTTCGCGCATGACCTTCAGCATCCCAGGTGCCCGGGCGGCGTCGTTCAGCGCGGTGTCGATGATGGCGGAGGGGATCAGTTCGGCGGCATTGACCACCAGCTTCATCCACTTGGCAGACCGGATGTCTTCCGTCACCTCGACCCGGCCGGAATGGCGCAAGAGGTGGGCCACGGCTTCGACACGGTGCTGCTGGTCTGGGTCAAGCGCACCCATTGCAAACCAGGATTCGTCGTGGTCATTCTGGCGGTTGGTCACGCCAGGCACCCACATGTTCGACGCAATCTCAATCACAGCACCGATGGTGCGATGGCGGCCCACCACGGCGGCAATGTCCTCATGCGTCATGCCGTTCTGCAGGCCGATCACAAAGCCGTCTTCGGCCAGAACGGGCTTGATCAACTGGGTGGCCCAGGTCGTGTCATAGGCCTTGACCACCAGAAAGATCAAGTCAAAGGGCTGCTTGATTTCCGCGACTTGGCAAAGGTGCAGGGCAGCGACGCGGGCGTTGATCTGGCGGGTGGGCAGGTTCACGGTGATCCCATTCGCGCGGATCGCGTCGATATGGGCAGGCCACTGGTCGATGAAGGTCACATCCAGCCCCGCCAGCGCGAAATCGGCGGCGATGGAGGCCCCCTGTGCCCCGGTCCCCAGAAAGGCGATCCGGGGGCTTTTGCGATCCGGGGTCATTGCGCCGACGCCGTGTTCAACACGAAGTCAAAGGTCGAGCGCCATTTGGTGTCGCCCCCCGCCACAGGTTCAAAGGGCGCGATCAGCGATTGCTTGACCCCGAAGACCGCATCCGATGTCAGGTAGGCATCGCCCGCCACAAAGGTATGCGTGACAACCGTTTCAAAGCCTTCGCGGCTGACGATGAAGTGCATGTGCGCCGGACGGTAGGGGTGACGACCCAGATGGCCCAGCATCTGACCCACCGGGCCATCGTCGGGAATCGGATAGGACACCGGCCTGATCCCGCGGAACCAATAGTGCCCGTCCGGCCCGGTGACGAACACACCCCGGTTGTTATGGCGCGGCTGCATGTCCGGTTGCTGCACGTCGTAGAACCCGTCCTCATTGTCGGACCAGACGTCGATTCGCACCCCTTCGAGCGGGTTGCCGTCAAGATCTTTCACCCGGCCCTGAAACAGGCAGGTTTCCCGGCCACCGTCCTGCGAGATATTGGCCCCCATCGGATATTCCGGCACGCCGTCCACGTGGAACGGCCCCAGCACGGTGTTTTCCGTGGCCCCCGAGGGACGACGGTTGTTGATCGCATCCACCAGCATCGACACGCCCAGCACGTCCGACAGCAGGATGAATTCCTGCCTGTTGCCATCGCAGATCTGGCCGGTGCGGGTCAGAAAGCCGATCGCCGTGGCCCATTCATCTTGCGTCAGCTCGACGTCCTTGATGAAGGCATGCAGGTGCGTCACCAGCCGCGCCATCACATGCGCCAGCCGCGGATCGGTGGCCTTGCCCATCCGTCCGTTCACGGCCTCGACCGACTGATGTTCGGTGAAATAGTCAATGGCGGCTTCAGCGGTCATGGTCTTGTCCTTTCAGGTCAGATCGGCGCGGGTCAGATCGGGGAGGGCCGGGTGCCAGACCAGGCGGCCTCCAGCAGTGCGAGGATGCCGTCACGCGTCACCTCGCGCGGGTTGGCATAGGGGTTCTTGATGGCCAGATCAGCGATGCGGGTCAGATCGTGCCGGGTTACGCCGAAATCGCGCAGCGCCATCGGCGCGCCAAGCGATCTGGCCAGATCGTAAAGCCCGCCGCCCAGATCACCGCCGAAAAGCTGCGCCGCTTGCTGCAGCGCCGCCGCCGCTGCAGCGGCGTTGAAGGCAACCGTATGCGGCAACAGGACGGCGTGCGTTTCGGCATGGGGCAGGTCAAGTGTACCCCCCAACGTGTGGCAAAGCTTGTGATGCAGTGCCATTGCAACCGCACCAAGCACCGTGCCACACAGCCATGATCCATAAAGCGCGTCACTGCGCGCGGCCAGATCGGCCGGGTTGCGGCAGATGCCGGGAAGCGACCGTTGCAAGGCGGCAATCCCTTCCACCGCCATCATCGAGGTCACCGGATTGGCATCTGTGGCATAAAGCCCCTCAACCGCGTGGGCGATGGCGTTCAGACCGCTGGCCACGCTCATCGCGACGGGCAGGCCAAGGGTCAGTTCGGGATCATAGATCACCGCTTCGGGCCGGATGCGCGGGTCACGGCGGGTGGTTTTCACCCGGGCTTCCGTCTCGCCCAGAATGTCAGTCACTTCGGACCCCGCGTAGGTGGTGGCCACCACCAGATGCGGCGCATCATTCCGCAAGGCAATCGCCTTGCCCAGACCGATGGTCGACCCACCGCCGAACGACACCAAACAATCCGCCCCGCTGTCGGCATAGGCCAGCAGGGCGCGCGCAGTGACCTCAACCGGGGTGTGCATCCGTGCCTCGGCGAAGACGCCCGCCGCTGTGGGGCCGATCCGGGCAGCAAGCGCTTCGGCATCGTCCTTCTGAAAGGGTGTCGCCAGGATCAGGGCCCGGGTGCCGCCGATTGCGCCAATCTCATCGCCAAGGTGGCACACTGCGCCCGCCCCGAACCGAACCCGCAACGGCTGCGACTGATAGAGGAAGCCCTGCGTCAACATCAAGTGCCCGCTTGCCGCCGCGCTGTCGAATAGATCAGCGCCGCGGCCAAGATCAGGGCCCCCTGGAAGAGATACTGATAGGTCTGCGACAGTCCAAGGAAGGACACGGCGTTCAGCACCTCGGTCAGAAGAACCGCGCCCATCACCGTGCCGATGAAGGTTCCCCGCCCGCCGCGCAGGCTGGTGCCACCCAGGACCACCGCCGTGATGCTGGCCAATGTATAGTTCACGCCCTGCGCCGGATCGCCCACGCCGATCTGGACCATCAGCATGACCGCCCCCAGCGCCGTGAACAGCGACACCGCGATGTAGCCCCCGATGATCACCAGATTGACGCGAATGCCCATCCGGCGGGCCGATTCCTCATGCGAGCCGACGGCGCGGAACTGCCAGCCAAGGCGTCGTTTGCGCAGGATATATTCGGCCAGCAGTGCCACGACGACCAGCACAAGAAAGGCCACCGGCAAGGGGCCAAGTTTCCAGCCGATGGTGTCCATCACGGCGAAATTGATATAGCCGCCCGGCCCGTCACGCAGCACGAAACTCAGGCCCTGAAGCCCGATATACATGGCCAAGGTCGCGGCAATCGGGGTGAAATTGGCAAAGCGGATCAGGCAGCCGTTGATCGTCCCCACCGCAACTGCTGCCAGAAACATCAGGGCAAAACCAAGGGCGATGGTTTGCGGCGATTGCCCGTCATTGATGAAGAAGGACGCGACAACCACCAGAAACCCGGCGAGTGGCCCCACCGAAAGGTCGATCCCGCCCATCAGCAGCGCGACGGTCTGGCCAAGGGCGATGAACCCCAGCGCCGTCGCCAGCAAGAGGATGTTCGAGATGTTGAAGGACGACAGGTAATTCTCGTTCTGCCCGAAGACATACAGCCCCAGCATCACCACCACGGCGGCCAGCGGCACGGCGGTGGCATTGTCGCTTTGGATGAACTGGCGCAGCCCGCCGCTTGCGGATCTAGCGGCCTTTGTCGCCTCTCCGACGCCCGCAACATGGGATTGCGCCTTGACCGCGGCCGCCACGATGCGGCCTTCGGTGACATCAGCGCCGTGCAGGGTTTCGGCGACCCGCCCGCGCGACATCACGATCACCACGTCGCACAGCCCTTCCAACTCGGCCGCGTCGGATGAATTTACGATGACGGGCGTGCCGGATTGCGACACCTCGCGCAGGATGCGGTAAATCTCGAACCGCGCGCCGACATCCACGCCTTGCGTCGGCTCATCCGCAAGAATGAACCCGGGGCGCGACATCAGCGCCCGGGCCATCACCACTTTCTGCTGGTTGCCCCCTGACAGCGACAAAATCCCCGCGTCCAGCCCCGGCGTCTTGACCGACAGCGATCCGAACACCTGTCGCACCTCGCCGAGCTCTTTGCGGCGGCTGAGGATGCCCATGTTGCTGAACTGATCCAGCGCCGAAAAGGTTGCGTTCTCGCGCACCGTCAGGTCGGCGATGATGCCTTCCTCATGGCGATCCGACGGCATGTAGGCTGATTTCGCCTTCACTTCGGTGGGCGAAAGCGGGGTGCCTTTCAGATGCACTTCTCCCTTCCAGGCCTCCAACCCGGCAAGCGCGCGCATCACGCCCGATTGGCCGTTGCCTTCAACCCCGGCGATGCCGATGATCTGCCCGCGCCCGATGGCAAAGCTGACGTCGTGGAATTTGCGGCCCGACAGGCCTGTGACGGTGAAGTTGATCTCGAGTCCCGCGTCTTCCAACTTGGGCGGAAAGGCCGACGCCAGGCTACGCCCCACGATCATGGCAAGCAGATCATCATCGGTCACATCGCGCACCAACGCGCCACCGGCATACTGGCCGTCGCGCAACACCGTCACGCGGTGGGCAATCTGGCGCAGTTCGGCCAGACGGTGGGTGATGTAGATAACGGCCGTGCCCTGCGCCACAACGCTGCGGATGCGGGCAAACAGCATTTCGGTGGCGTCCTGGTCCAGCGCCGCTGTCGGCTCATCGAGGATGAGAACAGGGGGCTGCGTGGCAAGCGCCTTGGCAATCTCAAGCAGGTGCTTTTGCGCCACGGTCAGACTGTCGGCCCGCGCGTTCAGAGGGACATGCAGGCCGACATCATCCAGCATGGAGCGAGCAATCTCTGCCGGGTTGCCGGCGGCAAAAACGCGGTCCGGCAGCGCCACGCGCAGGTTTTCCAGCACCGAAAGATCATCGAGCACCGCCGGATGCTGATAGGAAATCGACACGCCCAGTGCCGCGGCGCGTTCCGGCGTCATCGGAGAGATGACCTCGCCATTGAATTCGATGACGCCAATGTCAGGCTGCAGCACGCCCGAGATGATGTTCATCAACGTGGACTTGCCTGCGCCGTTCTCGCCAAGGATGGCATGAACCTCGCCGGGGTGAATCTCCACCGATACATCGGACAGCGCAACAACGCCGGAAAACAGCTTCGTGATGTTGGACAGCCGGATTGTCGGCGCAGCTTGAACCGCGCTGGTCGGCTGGTCCGTTTCCATGTGAGTCATCACTGCGGCCTTGGGCATTTCACGTCCTGCCATCCCTGCGGGTGTTCAGAAGGGGGGGTGCGGCCCCCGGGCTGGTGTGGCCCGGGCCGCGCCCCCGATAACAGGGCGCCAGCGTTGGGCAGCGCGTGCAACGCCAATTAATCCCACAGATAATTAGAGCCCGG
>JANNWS010000187.1:0-8192 GCA_031408575.1 Rhodobacterales bacterium | reverse complement strand
GCGTCGCCCGGTTTGAACCGCGTTGTGGCGGTGCCGCAGGCAACGACGATGCCCGACACATCCAGCCCCAGCGTCAGCGGCAGCGGATAGGCGATCATCTTTTGCAGGTGGCCCTGGCGGATTTTCCAGTCGATCGGATTGATCGAGGTAGCCACGACACGCACCAGCAGATCATCCGGGGCAATATCGGGTTCGGGGGCCTCTTCGTAGCGCAGCACCGAGGTGTCGCCATAGGCGTGGATGCGGACGGCTTTCATGGTACGACGACCCCTTTTTGCGGTTCAACATGCGGACGATAGACGTGGTTTCGCCGGGGCGCGACCCCGTTCCGCACTGTGCAACGCAACGCAGTGCCGTTCGGATCCCGGACAGTTGCCCGCGGGGCAAGAAAGCCGGGCCGTCGGGCTGGTTCGGGTGTAGAGTGCTGATGCGGGGGTAGCGGATCGGGGCGGGCATGGCGGGGCGGTGCTGGTCATTGTGGGCAGGTCTGCTGGTGCTGCTGGCGTCAATGTCGGGGCCGGCGCGTGCGGAATGTCGGCTGGCGCTGGTGCTGGCCTTCGATGTGTCGCGGTCGATCAGCAGCGCCGAATATGCGCTGCAGCGCGAGGGCCTTCTGGCGGCGCTGGCCGATCCGGCGATCCGGGACGCCTTCCTTGGCTCGCCCCACCATGTCGCCTTGGCGATCTTTGAGTGGAGTTCCCGCAAGCATCAGCGGATGGCGCTGGGCTGGACCGAGATCCGGACCGCGGCCGATCTTGACGCGGTGGCCACGCAGTTGGCCGCCCATCAGCGCAGCACCAAGGGAAGCCTGACTGCACTGGGCCGGGCAGTGGAGTTTGGTCGCGACCTGATGCAGACCGCCCCCGATTGCGTGGAACAGGTGCTGGACGTGTCGGGTGACGGGCGCAACAACGACGGCATCGACCCGACAGCCGCCTATGCCACCCGGTCCTTCGGTGCGTTGCGCGTCAACGGGCCGGCGATCCGCACCTATGACCGCGACGTGGCCGACTATTTCCGTAAGCGGGTGATCCGCGGACCGGGAGCCTTTGTCGAAGTGGCCGAGGGCCAGAAGGACTTTCCGCGCGCGATCCGGCGCAAACTGCTGCGCGAGTTGTCCGAGCAGATGGTTAGCCTTGGTCCCGGCGCTGTGGCAAGCGGAGGATAGCGGCGCTGCCCCTTCACAAGCGGATCGCAGACCAGTATAGGGCGGCGCTTGAACCCGCAGGAGCATTCGATGCAAGGCAGCGCCAACCTGAACCTGATGATGAAGGCGGCCCGCAAGGCGGGGCGCAGCCTGGTCAAGGATTTCCGCGAGGTTGAGAACCTGCAGGTGTCGACCAAGGGGCCGGGGGATTTCGTGACCAAGGCTGACCGCGAGGCCGAACGGATCATCAAGCAAGACTTGATGGAAGGCCGTCCGACCTATGGCTGGATCGGTGAGGAAACCGGCGCAACCGAAGGCGCCGATCCGACCCGCCGCTGGATCGTCGATCCGCTGGACGGGACAACCAACTTTCTGCACGGGCTCCCGCATTGGGCGGTTTCCATTGCCCTCGAGCACAAGGGCGAAATCGTCGCCGGTGTGGTGTTCGATGCCGCCAAGGACGAGATGTACTGGGCGGAAAAAGGCGCGGGCGCCTGGCTGAACGAAAGTCGGCTGCGGGTGTCGGGACGAAGCCGGATGATCGAGTCGATCTTTGCCACCGGCGTGCCGTTCGGCGGGCGCGGTACGCTGCCGGCAACCTTGCAGGATCTGGCGCGGCTGATGCCGGCCTGTGCCGGCGTGCGACGCTGGGGGGCGGCGGCTCTGGATCTGGCTTACGTCGCCGCCGGCCGCTACGAGGGCTACTGGGAGCGCGGCATCCATTCGTGGGACATGGCAGCCGGGATGATCCTGGTGCGCGAAGCGGGCGGGTTCGTATCGGCAATCCGTGAGGGCGACGATCCGTTGGTCCAGGGCGATGTGATTGCCGGCAACGGGGTGATGTTCGAAGAGTTCCGCAAGGTGATCCGGGGCTGAAGGCTGGCCCGGTTCAGACACTAAAAAGCCTTTGAAGGCTTTTGGCAAATTTCTTCGAAGAAATTTTGCGTGGGCCAAGTGCGCCGGGAACATGCCAGATGGCTCTGGTCGCGGCTTCCGGTGGCTGACAAGATGCCGGCACCACACCCCCCGCGTCGGAGTTCAGTCGGTGTTGAGTGAAGGCTGCTGCGTGTGATGCGTGGTTCCTGCCCGCTTCCGCGAAACTGCGCGGTGATCGGCGCTTGGTCCTGTGCGACCCCTATCTGCGCCGGACGCTTGGAATGCGGCTGCGGGTGATCGGGTAGGTTGCTGCCGGATGCTGCGGCTGGCCGTGGGTCCGGTTCCAGAACGCCGGGCCGCCGCGCTGAAGCCAGAGCGGCAAGGCGAGAATCCAACCCGCGATGAACCCGCCCGCATGCGCCCAGTAGGCGACGCCGCCCATGTCGGACGGGGTGGAAAAGCCGTTGAACAGTTGCAGCGCGAACCAGATGCCAAGCATGATCCAGGCCGGGATCGGGAAGATCCGGAAGAAGATGATGAAGAAAAAGAACACATCGACTCGCGCCTTTGGGAACATCAGCAGATAGGCCCCCATGACGCCCGCGATGGCACCCGACGCCCCGACCATCGGAATGCGCGACAGCGGGTCTGCATAGACCTGCAGGGCAGCCGCCGCGAGGCCGCAGGCGAGGTAGAAGCCGAGGAAGGGCAGACGCCCCATCTCATCCTCAAGATTGTCACCGAAGATCCAGAGAAAAAGCATGTTGCCAACAAGGTGCATCCAGCCGCCATGCAGGAACATCGACGTGAAGATGCCGTGCCAGTCGCGCCCCTGCGTGACATAGGCGGGAACAAGACCCCAGTCGTCATAAAAAACAGCAATCGCCCGTTCGCTGGGCAGAAACGGCCAATAACTTAGAAACACCGCGATGTTCACCGCGATCAGGGCGTAGGTCACATAGGGCGTGCGGCCCGAGGGGTTGTGATCGCGGATCGGGAACATGCGTGCAGGGTTCCCGATCCGCGTTCCGGCGTCAAGCGTTGCCGACTTCAGCCAAAAGTTGCGCATGGCCGCCCGACGCGGTCGTGTCGATGCAGACGTGGCGTTCGAGGCGGGTATGGGCCGCGTCGGGCAGGGCGATAAGCGGCAGAATCGGGCCTTTGCGTGTGGCCAGCGCCTGCGCGTAGGGCCGGGCGTCGTCGAGGTGTCCCCAATGCAGGGCGCCCGCGAAGGCCTGCAGGGTTGCCAGGGCTTCGGGGGGCAGACCCGGAGCCTCGACCGCCTCGCCGCCCAGCTTGCGCACAAGCTGGGCCTGTTGCAGGGCGGTGGCGGCACCGGGGCCGAGGCACAGCAGGGGCGGGCGCTGCACTGAGGTCAGACGGTTCGATTCGCCGGTTGGGCCGGGCAGGTTCAGGGTGTGGTCAGGTGCAGGGGTGGCCTTGGCAGCGTTGAGCGCGGCCTTGGTCTGCGCCGCGGTTGTGGTGCTGGCGTCCGGGACTGGGATTGCATGCGCGGTGGTGGTGAAGCGGGGCAGGTAATGCGGGCCGCCCGCCTTGGGGCCAGTACCCGAAAGCCCCTCGCCGCCGAACGGTTGGCTGCCCACGACAGCGCCGATCTGGTTGCGGTTGACATAGGTGTTGCCCATGCGAAGGTGTTCGACGATCCGCTGCACCCGGTCGTCGATGCGGGTGTGCAGCCCAAAGGTAAGGCCGTAGCCTGTCGTGTTCACCGCATCGATCACGGCGTCGATGCCGGTCGCGCGGAAAGTGGCGATGTGAAGGACAGGGCCAAAGATTTCGCGTGGCATCTGCGCGATGCCCGACACGCGGATCACGGTGGGGGGGATGAAATTCCCCTCGGGCGCCGGAAGTTGCTTGAGGACGCGGCCTTCGGCGCGGGCGGCTTCGATGTAGTCCGCGATGGTTTTCTGCGCGGCGGTATCTATTACGGGGCCGATATCGGTGGACAGGCTCCACGGGTCGCCAAGGGTCAACTCGTCCATTGCACCGAACAGCATTTCGGTGACGGTTTCGGCTACGTCTTCCTGCACATAAAGACAGCGCAACGCCGAGCAGCGCTGACCCGCAGACTGAAAGGCAGCAGCCAGAATGTCGCGGACGGCCTGTTCAGGAAGGGCGGTGCTGTCCACCAGCATGGCATTCAGGCCGCCGGTTTCGGCGATCAGCGGGGCGGTGGGGGACAGGTGATCGGCCATCGCCTTGCGGATCTTCAGGGCGGTTGTGGTCGAGCCAGTGAAGGCGACGCCGTCTATCCGCGGGTCGCAGGTCAGCGCGGCACCGATGGCACCGTCGCCGGGGAGAAGTTGGACGGCGGTGGTTGGGACACCGGCCTTGTGGAGCAGGTCCACTGCGAGGGTGGCGATGAGGGGGGTCTGTTCGGCGGGCTTGGCAAGGACGGCATTTCCTGCGGCGAGGGCGGCGGCGATCTGGCCGGTGAAAATGGCAAGGGGGAAGTTCCACGGCGAGATGCAGGCGAAGGTGCCGCGCGGAGGGGCGGTGAGGTGGGCGGACTGGTCAGCGTAGTAGCGCAGGAAATCGACGGCTTCCCGCAGTTCGCTGACGGCATCGGCGAGGGTTTTTCCGGCCTCGACGGCGAGAAGGGCGAAGATCGGGCCGAAGTCGGATTCGTAGAGGTCGGCAGCGCGGTTCAGGATTTCGGCGCGCTGCTGGGCAGGGGCTTGCCACGGGGTCGCCGTGGCGAGGGCGGTTGCGATATCGGCAGGCGTGGCGTTGCGGACATGGCCGATCGCTGCGCCGGTGGCGGGGTTGTGGACGGGGTGCGGTTCGGTGGTGGCGACGGGGCCTGCGAGGCGGCGTTGCGCCTCGAAAATGCGCTCGCGGTGGGGCAGGCGGGCCGCCTCGATCCGGGCGAGGTCGGCGCTGTCGGTCAGATCGAACCCGTGGGAGTTCAGGCGGGGATCGAAGAGGGCGGGGCCGGTCAGGATGGCAGGACTTTCGACGGGCTTCATCGCCTCGATCGCCGTCAGCGGGCAGGCGGCGACGGTTTCGGGGGTAACATCTTCGTTGACGATCTGGTTGACGAAGCTGCTGTTCGCTCCGTTTTCCAGCAGGCGGCGGACGAGGTAGGCCAGAAGGTCGCGATGCGCGCCAACAGGGGCGTAGATGCGGCAGCGCGTCTTGTGATCGGTCAACACGATGTCGTGCAGACGCTCGCCCATGCCATGCAGGCGCTGAAACTCAAACGCGGTCTTGTCGGTCGCCATGTCGAGGATGGCGGCGACGGTATGGGCGTTATGGGTGGCGAACTGCGGATAGATGCGGCCAGTCATGCCCAACAGTTTGCGGGCGTTGGCGATGTAGCTGACATCGGTGGACTGCTTGCGGGTAAAAACGGGAAAGCTGTGCAGGCCAAGCACCTGCGCGCGCTTCACCTCAGCATCCCAATAGGCGCCTTTCACAAGGCGGATCATGATCTTGCGATCAAGCTTCACGGCAAGGTCGTGCAACCAGTCGATCGTGGCCTCGGCACGGCGGCCATAGGCCTGCACCACGACGCCGAAGCCGTTCCATCCGGCAAGCGAGGGGTCTTTCAGCACCTCTTCGATGACCTGCAACGACAGCGCCAGACGATCCGCCTCTTCTGCGTCGATGTTGAAGCCGAGGTTGGCGGCGCGTGCAAGGCCCGCCAAGGCACGGACACGGGGAACAAGTTCGGCCATCACGCGGTCGCGCTTTGCCACCTCGTAGCGCGGATGCAGGGCCGAGAGCTTGACCGAAATGCCGGGGTTCTCGCGGATGTCTTTCGAGCGGGCGGCGGCGGCGATTGCGGTGATCGCGCGGGAATAGGACAGGTGATAGCGCCGCGCATCACCTTCGGTGCGCGCCGCCTCGCCCAGCATGTCGTAGCTGTAAGTATAGCCGTCGGCTTCAAGCTCGGCCGCACGTTTCATCGCAAGATCGATGGTTTCGCCCAGTACGAACTGGCGGCCCATCTCTTTCATCGCGCGGGTCACGGCGGTGCGGATGACCGGCTCTCCCAGACGTTTCACGGCGGCGCGAAGGTGGCCCACGACCCCCGGTTCGCGATCCTCCAGCACCTTGCCGGTCAACATCAGCGCCCATGTAGAGGCGTTCACGAGGCTGGAAGCAGACCGGCCGAGGTGGCGGCCCCAGTCGGATGGGGCGATCTTGTCTTCGATCAGCGCATCCATGGTTTCGGCGTCCGGCACGCGCAACAGCGCCTCGGCCAGACACATCAGCGCGATGCCTTCTTCGGTGGAGAGGCCGTATTCGGCAAGGAAGACCTCCATCAACCCCGGCTTGACCGAACTGCGGATGCGGCGGACAAGGTCGGCACCCGACGCGGTGATGCGGGCGCGGTCCTGGGGCGAAAGCGCGGCCTCGGTGATCAGACTGGCGACAAGCGCGGCCTCGGGGGCAAGGGCGCCGGTGTCGATGATGGACCACGGGGTGGGATTGGGATCGCGCGGCATCGGAATGCTCCTTGGTTTGCCGCAGGATACACTTGTTTTCTCGGGCAGTTTTCCCGATGATTTGGCATTGGCGGGCAAAACGCCCGAAGAATGGGTGACCGGCGATGTCTTCGGCCTTTGAGTTGGATGATTTTGATCGCGCGATGCTGCGTATCCTGTCCGTCGAGGGGCGCGTTCCGGCGGTGGAACTGGCGCGGCGGATCGGGCTGTCGAAATCGCCGGTGCAAGCGCGGTTGAAGCGGCTGGAAGAGGCGGGGGTGATCACCGGCTACCGGGCCGTTCTGAACCCGATCCGGATGGGACAGGCGCATGTGGCCTTTGTCGAGGTGCGGCTGAGCGACACGCGCGAGGCGGCGTTGCAGGCGTTCAACCGTGGCGTGCTGACAATCCCCGAAGTCGAGGAGTGTCACATGATCGCAAGTCGCTTCGACTATCTGTTGAAGGTGCGGACGAGTGACATTCAGGCGTACCGGCGCGTGCTGGCCGAGCGGTTGTCGGCCCTGCCCCATGTCGCCAGCACCTCGACCTATGTGGCGATGGAGGCGGTCAAGGACGGCCCGTCCGGGTCAGCGGGGTAAAGCGAATCAAACGACAGCGGCAGCGGATGGCTGTGCAGTTTCGCGGCAGGACAGACGTTCAGACCAGCTTTGACGATTCTGTTTCCGCGTAAACCGATCCGGCATCCCGCGCGTCTGGCAGGCAGGGCCGGACACCTCTGCATTTCACGCCGAATCGTGGCCAGACGGCGTGGTCAGGACTGCCGCTGGCCACGGTTCTGCGCGCGCTGTCGGCGCAAGTTTGCCGATCACGGAAAAGCGGACGTACCGATCGGCGGATTGCCGTTCACAGTCGGCGGATTTCTGACGCGCTTGCCACCCTGCGGTCTGTGGCGGTTGATCCCGGTTTGGAACGGCCATAGCACCGAGGGGTGCCTGATGAGTGCTGCCAGTCGGAACCACATCTTTTCGGGGGAAAAGACCACATGACCATCACAACAACGCTGATCGACCGTCTGAGTTCGGAAACCGGGCGCCGCCTGAGCGCGCTGGCCGGGCGCGGGCGGCGCCATGCGCTGGCCTCGATTTCGCGCTTCTATGTCGTGGTGACTGATGACGGCGTAGAGACGCGCGAAACAATATTTGAACAGCCGCCGACGCTGGGGCAACTGACCGACGAAGTCGGGCGCGAGGTCTTTGTGGTCGCCGTCCAGATGCGGCGCCGGAGAATTTCCAGATCGGCGACCACGGCAATCGCGGCCGAGTGAGAAGCGGTTGTGGCGGCAGGTGGGCAGATCGGTGCTCAGGCCCGGTCCTGGTTCCGTCACGCAGCCTGTCGATTTGGCTACGCGGTCCGGAGGCGGCAGGGGTCAAGCCCGGCGACGGCAATCGTAGGGCGGGGTTCACCCCGCCACGTTGCGCCGATGGATTGGCGGCGGGGTGAACCCCGCCCTACGGCGTCTTTGCGGGGGGTCGGTTAAGGGGCGCATTCATTTCACCCCTTTCGACGCCCGGATTGATGCGCAATGAATGCGCACCCAACGGCCTGCTATTTGCTAAGGAACGCCTGAAAAACTTCCCGATTTCGGCCTGACCTGATAGACTTGGGCATCCCTGCAAGGAGCCTTTCCGATGCCGAAACAGCCTGCCTTTCCCGGTCTTCGCGACGCGATGAAGAAGAAGCAGACGCGGCGGGAA
>JANNWS010000186.1:0-4990 GCA_031408575.1 Rhodobacterales bacterium | reverse complement strand
ACCGCCCCCCGGTGCCAGACCGCCTTCAGCGCATCAATCCCGCTCAGCACCACCTTCCGGCTTGGCTTGCCCGAGATTGCAACCACCAGACCTACACCACAGGAGGAATGCTCATCTTCGGTCTTGTAAAGCGAATGTTCGTTCATGTAGGCGCGCTTTGCCTCTTCGGCCTTCACCCAGGCGTCATCATAAATGGTCATCGGATGGTTCCTCCGCATTGGGTGTGACGGGCAAGCTCGACATCGTGGCATCGCAATCAAAGATCGGCTGGGTCGAAAAGAACCCCGGCTCACCGGGAAAGACGAACTCTTTCGGGCTGCCATCCACCGGCAGAGCGCCGTCGGTCCCGTCCCATTCCGAGGGACCGGAAAAAAACAGCCGCCAATCGGGGTGTATATATTCGATGCCGCGGGCGCTGCGGATGACCGTGCCATCGGGCGCGGCTTCCGAAAACTCGAACTGCGTCTGCTGTAACGAAATCCCGTCAATCGTGACGCTTTGCCCTGTCAGCGTGTCGAACCCTGTCACGACGCTTTGCCCGCCTGTATCTTCGGTCAGGCTGAACGAAAACGTATCCGTTCCCGACGCCAGCAGCTCGGAGAATGACGCCGCATCTGCCGCACCGGGGTCAAGCGTCTGGCGCACCGTCGGGAACATGTCGTAGCTTTCGATCCACTGCGTCTCGCGGTCGATCCGGCTGACAAAAAAGATGCCTTCCTGATCGAAATCCGCCCGCCACTGATCGCCCGTCGGATCGGCCTCGCATTTGTAGTGGTTCGACACCCGGCACCCGCGCGACTGCACCGTCAGCCATCCGGTGCATCCCGCAGGCGGGTTGAAGATGCCCGGCACGGACGATTGCGCCTCGGCCCGCACCGTCACCAGAGCCAGCAGCGCAGAGATCACGCCAAGAAAAATGCAGTCAGCCATACGGACCGTGGTCGAAATCACCATCGATTTCTGTCCGCGTCGGCGCTCCAAATGCATGCCAATTGGTTTCACCATAGCCATTCTCACCTATTCCGCCGCCACCTGCGCGGGCTGCGCCATATACGCCATCATCGCGTCTGCCGCCTCGCGCCCGTCGCGGATCGCCCACACAACAAGGCTTGCGCCGCGCACGATATCGCCCGCCGCATAGACTCCCGACAGGCTTGTCTCATGCGTGCGGAAGTCCGATTTGATCGTGCCCCAGCGCGTCACGGCCAGTTCCGGCACGCCCCACAGGGTCGGCAGATCTTCCGGCTCGAACCCCAGCGCCATGATCGCAAGATCGGCGGGTTCGACATAGTCCGCGCCTTCGATGATTTCCGGCATCTGCCGCCCGGTCGCGTCCGGCGCACCAAGGCGCATCCGCTGCACCATGACGCCTTCGACGGCGGACCCGCCGGTAAATCCGCGCGGCGCGGACAGCCAAACGAAGTCAACGCCCTCTTCCTCGGCATTTGCCACTTCGCGCTGTGACCCCGGCATGTTGGCGCGGTCGCGGCGATACAGGCACTTGACCGAAACGGCGCCCTGCCGCACCGCCGTGCGGACGCAATCCATCGCGGTATCGCCGCCACCGATCACCACCACGCGCTTGCCCGCCGCATTCAGATCGCCATTGTCGAACGCCTCTACCTCGTCGCCAAAGCTTTTGCGGTTCGACGCGGTCAGGAAATCCAGCGCCGGCACGATGCCCGTCGCGCCAACCCCCGGTGCCGCCAGATCGCGCGCCTTGTAAACGCCGGTGGCGATCAGCACCGCATCATGCTGGCCCCGGATGGCGTCAAAGCTGATATCGACGCCCACCGTGCAGTTCAGCACAAGCCGCACACCACCTGCCTCAAGCTGTTCGATCCGTTGCATCACAACAGGTTTTTCCAGCTTGAATCCGGGAATCCCGTAGGTCATCAATCCGCCCGCGCGGTCATACCGGTCATAGACGGTCACCTGATAGCCCTGCCGGCGAAGGACATCCGCCGCCGCCAACCCGCCCGGCCCCGCGCCGATGATGCCCACCGACTCGGTCCGTTCCGCATGGGGGCGGATCGGCTTGACCCAGCCCTGTTCCCACGCAGTATCGGTCAGGTATTTCTCGACTGACCCGATGGTGACGGTGCCATGCCCGGATTGCTCGATCACGCAGTTGCCTTCGCAAAGGCGGTCCTGCGGGCAGATGCGGCCGCAAATCTCGGGGAAGGTGTTGGTCGCCTGGCTCAACTCATACGCTTCCTGCAACCGCCCTTCGGCGGTCAGGCGCAGCCAGTCAGGAATGTTGTTGTGCAGGGGGCAATGCGTCTGGCAGTACGGCACGCCGCATTGGCTGCACCGCCCGGCCTGATCGGCGGCCTTGCTGTCGGCGTACTCGCGGTAGATCTCATGGAAATCCTGCGCGCGCAGGCTTGGCGGACGCTTCTCGGGCATCTCCTTGTCGAGTGTCACGAACTGAAGCATGCGTTGCTTGGCCATGGCTGCGCTTTCCAAGAATAGGATCCGGACCGCCTTGATATGACAGGACCCACCAGATTGAAAGTCAGTAAAGCTGTCCTAATTAAAGCATTTTGACACGGCAGGTCAGAAATTCTGCCGCTTGAGATAGATTATAGGTAACTACTTATTACCTATATATCAAAATCCTAGCAAAAGCGCCGCAGCCGCCACTGATCCGACGATGATTCGCCACCAGCCGAATATGGCAAACCCATTCCGGCTGACAAAATCCAATACCCAGCGCACAACGACCACGGCGGCAACAAACGCAACGACAAATCCGACGACAATCTCGCTTAGCGCGGTTGCGTCCAGTACATCGCGGTTCTTGTACAGATCATAGGCAAACGCCCCAGCCATGGTCGGCATAGAAAGGAAGAACGAAAACTCGGCCGCCGCACGCCTGCTGGCCCCCAGCCACAGCGCGCCCACGATTGTCGCCCCTGACCGAGACACCCCCGGCACCATGGCAAGGCATTGAATCAAGCCGATCTTCAGGGCCATACCCAGTGGCAGCTTCATCGCGTCATCATGGACGGGTTCCGCCGCAATCCGGTCTACGAACAGCAGCAGAACACCGCCCAGAATCAGCATCACAGCAATCAGCATCGGCGTCTCGAACAGCACCGACTTGATGAAATCATGCGCCAGAACGCCGATCACCACTGCCGGGAGAAACGCCGCCAGCACCGACAAGATGAACCGCCGCGCCGCCGGATCATGCGGTGCAGCCGAAAACACTGCCCACAATCTGCTCGCATAAACCGTCAGAATCGCCAGCACTGCCCCAAGCTGGATCACCACCTCGAACGTCTTGCCCGCCGACTCGAACTTCAGAAAATGCGCGGCAAGCAGCAGATGGCCAGTCGACGACACCGGAATGAACTCGGTCAGCCCTTCGATCAGACCAAGGAGTGCCGCGACGACTATCGAGTTGTCGGCCATCGCCGCCCCTTTTCAGGCTCAGGTCTTGTGCAGATTCTTGGCCGATGCCTTGATCGCCGCAAACTGACCTGACGGGCGATAGCGCCACAGATATTCCGGCAACACCGTCTCCATCGGGGTCGGCGTGATGCCCAGATCGGCCAGCCCCTGCGCCTCATCCGCCACCACGTTGTCGCGCGCCAGATTGCGGACCTGATCGCGCGTCAGCATGCCGTTGGTGATCAGCCCCAGCGTCAGCGTCTGCAGCATGTCGAACCCGAAGCCCATGATCCGCGCCACAAAGAATGGCACGTTCACGATCAGCCGCCTGCGCTGGATCACCGCCAGCATCTGCTGCATCAACTCGCGGAACGTCGCCACATCCGGCCCGCCAAGCTCATAAACACCCGGCGTTGCCTGCCCCAAAACTCCCTTGACCGCCGCCTGCGCCACATCATCCACATAGACCGGCTGAAACCGCGTGGCAGCCCCGACGACGGGCAGGATCGGGCCAAACCGGGCCATCCCTGCGAAGCGGTTGAAGAACTGGTCCTCTTGCCCGAAAATCACCGAAGGCCGCAGGATCACGGCACCGGGAAACGCCGCCAGCACGGCCGCCTCGCCCGCCGCCTTGGTGCGGGCGTATTCGCTGGGCGATGCCGCATCCGCCCCGATAGCCGACAGTTGCACCAGATGCGCCACACCCAATTCCGCAGCGATCCGGGCCACCCGCGCGGCCCCATCGGCCTGCACGGCGTCAAACCGGTTCTTGCCCACCTGATTGAGAACGCCGACGCAGTTCACCACCGCATCCGCGCCCAGCATCGCTGCCCGCGCCGACGCATCATCGCGGATGTTGCACAGCACCGGTTCGACCTGCCCGACCACACCGTAAGGTTTGACAAACAGCGCCTCGTTCGGGTGGCGCACGGCCACGCGCACCCGCCAACCCTCTTTCGCCATGCGTCGGGCGATATAGCGCCCGACAAAGCCCGAACCGCCATAGATCGTGACCAGCTTGTTCATCTGCCCTGCCTTTTGGGGTAAGCCTGCAAAGTTGCTTTCCGGAATAGCTTTTCAGAACCCCTTGAACAAGCGCGAAACCTGCGACGAATTTTCATGACAAATGGTTGACACTCCTCGCACCCCCCGATAATTCACCCCCCAAGACACCTGCCCAGGTGGCGGAATTGGTAGACGCGCACGGTTCAGGTCCGTGTGCCGCAAGGCGTGGAGGTTCGAGTCCTCTCCTGGGCACCATCGATCCTTCGTGCCAATTCGAAGGATCAGCACGTGACAATCCACCACTATCACAACGACCTGCCCGATGGCGTTGACCTTGGCCGTCTTGTTGCCATCGACACCGAAACGATGGGCCTCGATCCGCGCCGCGACCGGCTTTGCGTCGTGCAGTTGTCGTCGGGTGACGGGCATGCACATCTGGTGCAGATCGCGTTCGGCCAGAAATCTGCGCCCAACCTGGAACGGCTGCTGACCGACCCGGCCACGCTCAAGCTGTTTCATTTCGGCAGGTTCGACGTAGCTGCGCTGCAAAAGGCATTTGGCGTCGTCACCGCCCCGGTCTGGTGTA
>JANNWS010000185.1:0-27134 GCA_031408575.1 Rhodobacterales bacterium | reverse complement strand
CCTCGACCTCGTCCGTCTATGGCGCGAATGACGCGATGCCTTATGCCGAGACGGACCGCGCAGATCACCAGATGAGTTTCTATGCCGCGACGAAGAAGGCCGGAGAGGCGATGGCCCATTCCTATGCCCATCTTTACGCCGTCCCAACCACGATGTTCCGGTTCTTCACGGTCTACGGGCCGTGGGGGAGGCCGGACATGGCCTTGTTCAAGTTCACCAAGGCAATCCTCGGAGGCGAGCCGATCGAGATCTACAATCACGGCGAGATGATGCGCGACTTCACCTACATCGACGATCTGGTCGAAGGGATCACCCGGCTGATCGACATGCCGCCGCAGGAGCGCGTCGGCGACATCGACAGCCTGTCACCGGTGGCACCTTGGAGGGTGGTAAATATCGGGAACAGCGCGCCGGTCAAGCTACTTGCTTTCGTAGAAGCAATCGAGGCAGCCGTGGGCGCACCTGCGGACAAGTTGTTCCTGCCGATGCAGCCGGGGGATGTTCTGGCGACCTGGGCGGATGCCGGCCTGATCGAGGCGTTGGTGGGCAAACTGCCAAGGACCGAAATCGGTGAGGGAGTTCGGCGGTTCGTGGCATGGTACCGGGCGTATTACGGTTTGTGATGCGGGGGCCTTGCGGCGGGCCGCTCTGGTCTCGTTTTATATCTGTTCTGCTTCAGAAGATCTGCCGAAGTCCTGTCGAGGGTATTGGCGGCTGCGCCACGTCTGGTTGGACCAAAGGCGCTTGGGCAAGGAAAGCCGGGCCAGCCACGATTGGGTAACGTGGCGCCGTACAGTGACAATTCGACAAGCCTCGCAACCCGCAAGATCACGACGAGTTTTCGCCACCGCGCATGCCACGCCGTTCGCGCCGGATCTCTGCTGCGGCGAAGGCCATGAAGCTGCGGATATGGGGTTGCAGGTAGGCTTCGTGTGGGGCGACCAGCCACCATGGACTGTCGAGTTCGGGCGGCGGCGGGTAGCAGCGCACAAGACCGGGCGTCGCGTCACCATGCAGGCAGGGCAAAAGGCCGACGCCCAGACCCGACCGCAGGGCGCCTCCCATATTGGGGATGGCGTTGCAGGTGGCGACGATCTGTTCGCCCCGCACGAAAGTCATGAACCAGATCGAGAACGGCTGCATGGCAATCAAACCGCCGTAGGCAACGATGCTGTGCTGCGCCATGTCGGTCGGAGATACAGGCGCACCGTTTGCCTCAATGTAGGTTTCCGAACAATAGGCGGACCAGCAGATATCGGGCAGGCGCTGATGCACAAGCGTGTCACCGGATATCTTGTCACCGGCCCGAAAGGCAATGTCGGCCTCGCCGCGTTCAAGGTTCAGGCGGGTTTCGGCGGACAGATATTCAAACCGCACCTCGGGATGGATGGCGTGATAGGCGGTGATTGCCGGGCTGACAACATGGGTCATGATGGCTTCCGGGGCGGTGACGCGGATCCCGCCGGTCAGATCGCGGGTCAAGCGGGCAGCCTCGGTTTCCAGATCAAAGGCGGCAACCTCGACCGTTTCGGCGCGACATTGCAGTGCGGTTCCCTGCGGGGTGAGGGCATAGCCGCGCGTATCCCGGTCAAAGAGCGTCACTCCAAGCGCATGTTCCAGTGCCGATATGCGTCGGCTGACCGTGGTTTGGTTCACATTGAGCGCGTGCGACGCAGCCAGGGTGGACCCTTCGCGGGCCACGGCAAGGAACAGGCGCAGATCGCTCCACTCATACATCCGGCAATTCCACACCGCTCTGCAAAAATGCAGAACGGTTATTCTTTGGAACGGATACGCAGCGGGCTGAGGGCGTGGCACGAAGGGGCTGCCAGATAGCTTGATGAATAGAAGGAAAAACACATGGAACACCATGCGGAAACGCTTGCGCGGCCGTTGCCGACCAAGACCCGCGACATCCACAATCATCACATGGATTCAACGATGTGGGACGGCGTTACGTTTCGCGACGATGACATCGTGATTGCGACCTATGCAAAATCCGGCACCACCTGGATGCAGCAGATCGTCGGCCAGCTTATCTTTGACGGGCGCGCGGATGTTTCATCCGCCGAGCTTTCGCCCTGGGTCGATTTGCGGGTTCCGCCCCGGCAGGTGAAGCTGCCCGAGATCGAGGCGCAGACCCATCGGCGGTTTCTGAAAACCCATCTGCCAGTGGACGCGCTGGTTTTCGCGCCGCAAGCGAAGTACATCTACGTCGGGCGCGATGGCCGTGACATGATGTGGAGCCTTTATAACCACCACGTCACCGCCAACCAGCTTTGGTATGATGCGCTGAACAATACGCCTGATCGGGTCGGACCCGAGATTGGTCGCCCAAGCGCCGATCCGGTAACGTATTTCAACGACTGGCTGGCGAAAGACGGCTATCCGTTCTGGCCATATTGGGAGAATGTGCGCAGCTGGTGGGCGATCGGTGATCTGCCGAATGTGCTGATGGTGCATTTTGCCGATCTGAAAGCCGACATGCCGGGCGAAATCCAACGGATAGCCACGTTTCTGGATATTGCACCGACCCGATGGGACGCCATTCTGAAGCATTCGAGCTTTGACTTCATGAAGGCAAATGCTCAGGCCTGCGCGCCGCTGGGCGGGGCGTTCTGGGAAGGCGGGGCGCAGACCTTTATCAACAAGGGCGTCAACGGTCGCTGGCAGGGCGTGCTGCCTGCCGCTGACAGTGCCGCCTACGAGGCCAAGGCGCGGGCCGAACTGGGGGCCGATTGCGCCGCATGGATGAAAACAGGTCGGCTGGGCTGACAGCGATGGGGTGCGGGGGTTGGCCTTGGCCTATTCCCCCGCCACCGGCGCCCAGATCACATCGTCGATCCGGGGCGCGCCGGTGGCCAGCATGACGAGCCGGTCGAACCCCAGTGCTATGCCGCAGGCGGGGGGCATATGCGCGAGAGCGGCAAGAAAATCTTCGTCCAGCGGATAGCGGTGGCCGTAGACGCGCTGTTTTTCATCCATCTCAAGGCCAAAGCGGCGGCGCTGTTCGGCGGGGTTGGTCAACTCGCCAAAGCCGTTGGCAAGCTCCACGCCACAGGCATAAAGTTCGAAGCGCTCTGCGGTCCGGGGGTCATCTGGGGTTTTCCGGGCAAGGGCGGCCTCGGCCGACGGATAGCGATCAAGGATTGTCATGCGACCAAGGCCGAGATGCGGCTCAATCCGTTCGGACAGGACGCGCGAAAGCATGTCGGACCATGTATCATCGGGGGCGTGGCGGATGCCTTTGGCATCGAGAGCGGCGGCGAGGGCCGGAGCGTTCGTCTGGCCCTGCCCGTCCATTGTGGCGAAAAGATCGATGCTCGCGTACCTTTGGAATGCCTCGGCCACGCTCAGCCGTTCGGGGGGGGCGAAGGGGTCACACTTGCGGTCTTTGTAGAGCAATGTGGGACTGTTTGCGGTGGTGGCCGTCAGGCGCAGGACTTTGGTGCAGTCGGCCATCAACCGGTCGTAAGGCTCGCCGGTACGATACCATTCCAGCATGGTGAATTCGGGGCTGTGCAGTGGACCCCGCTCGCGGTTGCGCCAGACATGGGCAAAGGCGGCGATGCGGGTTTCGCCTGCCGCAAGCAGCTTTTTCATCGCGAATTCGGGCGAGGTATGCAGGTACATCGTATGCGGCACGCCATCATTTCCGATGGCCTGTGTGCCGAAGGCGTGCAGATGCGCCTCGTTGCCGGGGCTGGTCTGAAGCGCGACCGGATCAACCTCGGTAAATCCCTGATCGGCGAACCAGCCGCGCAGAGCGGCCTGGATGCGGTTGCGGGCCAGCAACAGCGGGCGGCGGTCGGCGTGGCGGGCGGCGGACCACCAGGGCGAAGCAGAGGAAGGCTGTGTCACGATGCGGGTGCTCATGGCTGGAGATTTCGCGCGCAATGCGGTAGACGCTGGCAAAGGGCCTGCTTTGACTATGCTGCGGGCCGGGTAGCCACAAGGAAACTTTCGTGAAAGTCATCGCCTCGAGCCTGCGCAAAGGAAATATCGTCGAGTTGGACGGCAAGCTTTATGCCGTGCTGACCGCAGAGAACTTTCACCCCGGCAAAGGCACTCCGACGACCAGCATCGACATGCGGCGGATCTCGGACGGGGTGAAGGTATCCGAGCGCTGGCGCACGACCGAGATGGTCGAAAAGGCAAGTGTGGATGACCGCAACTATGATTTCCTTTACGACGATGGCGAAGGCTATCACTTCATGGAGCCGAATACCTATGAACAGATCACCGTGTCTGCCGATGTGGTCGGCGACGACAAGGTATTCCTTTCCGATGGCGTGAAAGTGTCGCTCAAGACCTTTGACGGCGTGGCGATTGCCATCGAACTGCCGCAGAAGGTGATCGTCGAGATCGTCGAGACCGAGCCTGTGGTCAAGGGGCAGACCGCCTCATCGTCCTACAAGCCGGCAATCTGTTCGAACGGCATCCGCGTGATGGTGCCGCCGCATATCGGCGCGGGAACCCGGATCGTCATTTCGACCGAAGACTATGCCTATGTCGAGCGCGCGAAAGCCTGACACCGGTCGTCCGCGGGGTGTTTTTCGCGCGGGCATGACGGTGGCTCGTTGACCCTTCAAGCTCGGACGATGTGGTCGCTCCCACACTGAAATCCGCCCTTTGGCGACAGGCGAGCCGATCCGACCATGATCGACCGAGCGGCCGGATCGGTGCCGACAACTGAAAAAGGCGAAAGTCAATTTCGGGGAACAGGTGGGGCCGCGATTGCCCGCCCCCGTCACAGCATCCCCGGCACCACCTGATCCGGCGGGCGATGCCCGTCGGCGAAGGTCTTGATGTTGAGGATGACCTTCTCGCCCATCTCCACCCGGCCCTCCAGCGTCGCCGATCCCATGTGGGGCAGCAGGACCACGTTTTTCAACTCGCGCAGACGCGGGTTAATCTCATGCCCTTTCTCGAACACGTCAAGGCCCGCACCCGCAATCTCGCCCGTGCGCAGCCCACGGGTCAGGGCGTTTTCGTCGATCACCTCGCCGCGCGAGGTGTTCACGATGACGGCCGTGGGTTTCATCAGCTTGATGCGTCGCGCATTCATCAGATGGAATGTCGAGGGCGTATGTGGGCAGTTGATCGACAGGATATCCATCCGGGCCACCATCTGATCCAGGCTTTCCCACCATGTGGCCTCATGCTCGGCCTCGACCTCGGGGCGCAGGCGCTTGCGGTTGTGGTAATGGATCTGCATGCCGAACGCGCGCGCACGCCGCGCCACCGCCTGCCCGATCCGGCCCATCCCCAGAATGCCCAGCCTACGCCCCGCAAGCCGCCCACCCAGATGCGCCATCGGCGACCAGCCCTGCCACGATCCGGCCTGCATTTCGGCCAGCCCCTCGGGGATGCGGCGCACCACTGCAAGCATCAGCGCCAGCGTCATGTCGGCGGTATCATCGGTCAGCACGCCCGGCGTGTTCGACACCAGGATGCCGCGCTGGCGGGCGGTGCCGATGTCGATGTGATCAACCCCCGCACCATAGTTGGCGATCAGTTTCAAGCGATCCCCGGCCTGCGCCAGAAGACCCGCGTCGATGGCATCGCTCAGCGTCGGCACCAGAACATCGGCGCGGCGCATGGCATCGGCCAACTCGTCGCGGGTCATCCGCGTATCGGGTTCGCGCAGTTCGACGTCGAAAAGTTCCTTCATCCGGGTCTCGACAACTTCGGGCAAGCGTCGCGTCACGACAACACTCAGGCGTGCGGCAGGCATCGGTTCCCTCCCTCGCGCTTCCAAATCGCGCGTCTCGGTGTCAAGGTGACGCCAAGCGGGGCAAGGCACAAGCCCCGGACGAGGCACGACACAGGCAAAGTGACCGCTGCGGCGGGCGCAGAACGGGCAGGGTGGCATGACGCGATCGGGATGGGCAGCATCGGCTGCAATAGCGCTGCTCGTCTGGGCAGCGCAGGGCGTAGCGCAAGAGGCGCAGGTCACGGACGCCGTTTCAACCGCCCCACAGGCTGTGCCGCTAGTGCCATCGCCACAAACTGCGGCCTTGCCCGAAATCACGGCACCGCGGGACCCGAACTTTGGCAGCGTCACCAACTTGCCGCTGCCACGCTACGTCTCGCTGAAAACCAACGAAGGCAATGCCCGGCGCGGGCCAGGCCTGACGCACCGGATCGACTGGGTGTTCACCCGGGCTGGCATGCCGTTGCGGATCACCGCTGAATTCGACAAGTGGCGACGCGTGGAAGATGCCGACGGGGTGGGTGGCTGGGTGCATTATGCACTGCTGTCGGGGGTCCGCACCGCGCTTGTGACACAAGACATGGCCGAGTTCCGAACCTTGCCCGATGCCGACGCGTCAGTCGGATTTCAAGCGGAACTGGGCGTCGTCGGCCGAATTCTGGAATGCGAGGCGGACTGGTGCCGCATGTCCGTCGACGGGCAGCGCGGCTGGGTGCGGCAGGCAGCACTCTGGGGCGTGCTGGAGGGTGAAATCATCGAGTGAGGCACGCTGCGAGACGGTCGCACTTGTGGCTGCGCGCGCGGCCGCGCTAGATCGGACGGGTTGTCGACAAGATCGCGCCTTGCGCGCTGACCTGCTGATCTTTCGTGTTTCAGGTGCGCTGTCTTTGCCCTTGCGCTGGAAGTGCCGCCCGGTGCCTCTGGTTGATTGCGGAGCCTGATGATGGCAACTGCCTTGACGACACGCCTGAACCTTTCCGCCGGACTGGCCTCTGTCAGCGTCGCAGGCATACTGGTCCTGCTGAAGCTCTGGGCGCTGGGGGAAACCGGGGCCTTGTCGGTCGCGGCATCGCTGGCCGATTCTGCGATGGATCTGATGGTGTCGATCGGCGCAATGGCCGCGATCTTTTATGCCGCCCGCCCGCCGGATGAGGATCACGCCTTCGGCCACACCTCGGCCGAGGATATCGCGGCGTTGGGGCAGGCGATCTTCATACTGATCTCGGCCAGCGTCATCACCGCAGCCGCCGTAATTCGCCTGATCTCACCTGCGCCCGACCGGCTTGCGGCCGAGGGGCGCGGTATGGCGGTGATGGCGGTGTCGATTGTACTGACGCTGGCTTTGGTGCTGTGGCAGGGCCGTGTAGCCCGCCGCACCGGCAACCGCGTGGTCAAGGCAGACCGGCTGCATTATCTGGGCGATCTGCTGCCGAATATCGGGGCTATCCTGTCGCTCTGGGCCTCGGCGCGCTTTGGCATGTATCAGATCGACGCCGTGGTGGCGCTGGCCGCAGCGGCGATGCTGGCTGTCGGCGCAATCCACATCGGCAAGGCGGCGTTCGATGCCCTGATGGACCGGCGGGCCGACCCTACGGTTATCACCGGCATCGCGGCGATCGCGCGCGACTGGCCCGGCGTACAGGGGTTTCACGACCTGAAAACCCGGACCGCAGGAAGCCGGATTTTTGTGAACCTGCACATCGAATTGAACGGTGATCTGCCGCTGCGCGAGGCGCATGACATTGGCGCAGGTCTGCGCCGCGCGATTTTGCAGGCTTACCCGCAGGCTGATGTCATTATCCACAAGGATGTGGCGCGGGGCTGAGGGTCGCAGCACCGGCGCATGTTCATCTTGCATGCACTTCGCGGGGCGGCGGGTGCCGAAATCCCGCCTGTTGCCGGATTTCAACCAAGGCCGCACGGCAGGGGCCAATTCCCCCGACCCAAACCCGCGCCTTACGCCACATCCAGCAATCCGCGTCCTTTCAACAAGGCCTCCACCCCCGGCATCCGGCCCCGGAACGCGGTATAAAGCGCTTCCGCCTCATCCGATCCGCCCGCCGACAGGATGTGCTTTTCCAACCGCGCGGCAACTTCGGCATCAAAGGGATCGCCCGCCTCGTCAAACGCCGCAAAGGCGTCGGCGTCCATCACCTCGGACCACATGTAGCTGTAATACCCCGCTGAATAGCCGTCTCCGGCAAAGACATGGGCAAAGTGCGGCGTGGCATGGCGCATGCGGATCGCCTTTGGAATACCAAGACCTGCCAGCACCTCGGCCTCTCGCGCGACGGGGTCACTGGTTGCCGCCCCTTCGTGAAACGCGAGGTCCACCAGCGCCGAGGCGACGTATTCCACCGTGGCAAAGCCCTGATCGTAGGTGCCTGCCGCCAGAAGCCGGTCCAGCATGTCCTGCGGCATCGCCGCCCCGGTCGCCACATGGCGGGCATGTTTCGCCAGCACTTCCGGGACCTCCAGCCAATGCTCGTAAAGCTGGCTGGGCAGTTCGACGAAATCGCGCGCCACCGACGTCCCCGAGATGAAGCCATGCGTCACGTCCGACAGCATCTGGTGCAGGGCATGGCCGAATTCATGAAACAGCGTGCGCGCATCGTCAAAAGACAGCAGCGCCGGATCGCCTTTGGCAAAGTTGCAGACATTGACCACCACCGGGCGCACCTCGCCGCCCAGCTTGCGCTGGCTGCGCATCGCCGCACACCACGCCCCCGACCGCTTCGACCCCCGCGCGAAATAGTCGCCAATAAATACGGCCACATGCGCGCCACGCCGCGTCACCTCCCAAGCCCGCGCGTCCGCGTGGTACAGCGCCACATCCAGCGGGCGGAACTCCAGCCCGAACAGCCGAGTCGCACAGTCGAACGCCGCCCCGATCATCGCATCCAGCGACAGATACGGCTTCAGTGCAGCCTCATCCAGATCATGCTCGGCCCGGCGGCGCTTTTCGGAATAGTACCGCCAGTCCCACGCCTCCAGATCGCCGTTGATGCCATCGGCATGCATCAGGTCCGCCAGCACCGCCGCATCCGCTTCGGCCTTGGCGCGGGCCGGCGCCCAGACCTGCATCAGAAGGTCGCGCACGGCAGCGGGGGTACCGGCCATTTCGGTTTCCAGTTTGTAGGCCGCGAAATCGGCATAGCCCAGCAAATGCGCGCGTTCCTGCCGCAGCGCCAGCGTCTCGGCGGCGATGGCGCAGTTGTCATGGGTATTGCCGTTCGCCCCGCGCGCCACCCAGGCCAGATAGGCCATCTTGCGCAGGTCGCGGCGCTTGGAGAATTGCAGGAACGGCACGATCAGGGACCGGTTGAGCGTCAGCACATGGCCGGGCGATCCCCGCTCTACGGCGGCCGCCGCAGCATTTGCCACCACAAAATCCGGCAACCCGTCCAGATCGGCAGGGTGAAGCTCCAGATACCAGCCCCGCTCATCCGCCAGCAGGTTTTGCGTAAACTCCGTTCCCAGTACCGCAAGCCGCGACTTCACATCCGTCATCCGCGCGGCCTCGGCCCCGTCCAGCTCCGCGCCCGCCCGCACGAACATCCGGCGATACAGCATCAGCACACGCGCCTGCTCGGCGGTCAGCCCCAGCATGTCACGGGCCTGCCACAGCGCCTCGATCCGGCCAAACAGCGCGCGGTTGTTGGTCACCTCCGACGAAAACGCCGACAGCTTCGGCGCAAGGTCCCGTTGCAGCGCTTCGCGCGCGGGATTGCTGTCGGAACCTGCAATGTTGAAGAACACGCCCGCCACCCTGTCGAGCGTCGCCTCGGCCAACTCCAGCGCCTCGATCGTGTTGGCAAAGCTGGCAGGGCTCATGTCCCCGGCGATGGCGGCAATGGTCATGCGCCCCTCGGTTAACCCCGCCTCAAAGGCCGGCGCGAAATGCTCATCCCTGATGACCGCAAACGGTGGAAGCTGAAAAGGCGTATCCCAGAGGGCAAGCAGCGGATTGGTCATGGTAATCTCCTTTGCACCTGAAGGTAGGCGTCCGACACCCCAAGGTCCACCGCCCCCGCCCCATTCATCTTTGCAAAAATATCCTCGCCGAAGGCATCGGCCCCCGGCCCTTGCGCAGGACCTATCGCTGATGCGGCCCCCGCAACTGCCGCTCCAGCCGCCGAAGACCCAGCGACAAGCCGATCGTCATCGTCAGATAGATCAGTGCCACCACGTTATAGGTCTCGAAATAGCGGAAATTTCCCGCCGCCGTGACCTTGCCCAGTTGCGTGATGTCGGCGACACCCAGCACCGACACCAGGCTGGAATCCTTGACCATCGCCACGAAGTCATTGCCATAGGGCGGCAGGATGGTGCGGAATGCCTGCGGGGCGACAATATGGCGAAAGCGGTGCCAGCGGCTCAGACCCAGTGCTTTCGCCGCCTCGATCTGGCCCGGATCGACCGATTGCAGCCCCGCGCGAAAAATCTCGGACAGGAACGACGCATAGGCGATGGTCAGCGCGATGATGGCACGCCACAACAGCGGGAAATCGCGGGTGCGCCAGGGGTCGAACCCCAGCGGCGACGTGGCCCAGTTCCAGAACATCACGATGCCCGGTGCCAGCACGAAGGCCACGTAAAGCAGCAGCACGATCATCGGGATGCCGCGCACCACCTCGACATAGGCCCGCGCGATCTGGCGCAGCACGATGGATCGTGACAAGGCCGCCAGCGCCAGCGCCAGACCCAGCGCCGAAGCAAGTCCAAAGGCCACCAGCGTGACAAAGACGGTAATCCCGATGCCGGTGACCAGCGTGGTCAGCACCTGCGCATAAAGATCGTCGGCGATCACCTGCCAGAACAGAACCAGCCCCACCGCACCAAGCAGCACCAGCCAATAGGGAAAATCGCTGTCTTGGTCGGGGGGGCGGTTCATGAGAAAAGGCCCCGGATCAGGTCCGGGGCCGATGCTGCATCACTGGCTTGCCTCACTGGCCCATCTTGAAGTCAAGCAGCCAGGTCTTGTTCAGCGCGTCGATCGTGCCGTCTTCCTTCATCGCAGCGATGGCGGCGTTGACCGGTGCCACGAGGTCCGAATCCTTTGGGAAGATGAAGCCGAAATCCTCGGTCCCCAGTTTTTCGCCGATGATCTTCAAGCCGCCGTCGGATGCAGCGACATAGCCCGCGCCCGCCGTCCCGTCGGTCAGCACCAGATCGACATCACCCGTGCGCAGCGCCTGCACCGTGGCCCCGAAGGTTTCGAACAGCTTGATGCGCGGGTTCGCTTCATCGCCGTCAAGCACTTCGTAAACGCTGACATAGAACGGCGTGGTGCCTGGCTGGGCTGCGATCAGGAAATCGGGGTTGACGGCAAAGCCGGTCTTGTCGGTAAAGCGCGCCTCGTCGCCGCGCACCAGCATGACCATTTCCGACCGCATGTACGGGTCAGAAAAGCTTACCTTGTCCTTGCGCTCGTCCAGAATGGTGATGCCGGTCATGCCAATGTCGAACTGGCCTTCCGACACGGCCGGGATCATCGCATCCCAACTGCTGTTTTCGTATTTCACCACGAAGTTCAGTCGCTTGGCGATTTCCGCCATGGCATCATATTCCCAGCCGATCGCGGCGCCGCTGGCCGGATCGACGAATTGCAGCGGCGGATAGGCGTTCTCGGTCACGACGACCACTTCGCGACCGGCAAGGTCGGGAAGATCGGTGGCGGTGGCGACGGTCGCGGCAAGGCCAAGGCCAAGGCCTGCAAGGGCGGCGGTGATCTTCATGGAATATTCCCTGTTCCGGTTGTCTGCGTCAGTTTCTCGGCGTCTTTGTAGGCGGCGTCCTGTTTTCCGGGGCGCATATTACGGTGCGCCGACGGGCGCTGTCCAGTCGGCGGCGGAAACCGCACCGCAGACCGGGCAATCGGCGCGCTTGCGGGTTGTGATCGTCCGGTTTTCTCCATGCAGCCCGTCGAACAGAACCAGCCGCCCGCGCAAGCCCTCGCCCGCGCCGGTGATCTGCTTTACCGACTCCAGCGCCATCATGCTGCCCAATACCCCCGGCAGCGGGGCCGCGACCCCCGCCTCGGCGCAGGTCGGCACCATGCCCGGCGCGGGGCGCGTGGGGAAAACGCAGGCATAGCAAGGGCCACCCCGCACCGGGTCATACAGGCTGATCTGGCCTTCCCATTGGGTGATGGCAGCGGCGATCAGCGGTTTTCCCGATGCAACTGCAACGCGGTTCACAAGATAGCGCGTGTCGAAATTGTCGGACCCGTCAAGGATCAGATCATAGTCTGCAAACAGCCCGGCCGCGATGTCTTCCGTCAGGCGGCGGGTATAGCTTCGCAATTCAATGAAAGGGTTCAGCGCGCGCATCGCGGTGACCGCCGAAAGCACCTTCGGACTGCCGATCCGGCCGTCTGTGTGGATAATCTGTCGCTGCAGATTGGAATTTTCCACCACATCATCGTCGATCACCCCGATCAGCCCGACACCGGAAGCCGCAAGATAAAGCAGTACCGGCGCGCCAAGGCCACCTGCGCCGATCACCAGCACTTTCGCATCCTTCAGGCGACGCTGCCCCGGCCCCCCTATTTCGCGCAACAGGATATGGCGGGAATAGCGATCCAGTTCTGCGGGGCGAAAAGTCTCTGATCGCAAAGGCTCTGCCACCGGGGCCGCGCGGGCGCGCAAGCGGCCCACCCCGGCGCGGTAGGCGACGATCAGCGCCGCCACCAATCCCAGCGACAGCCAGACCTGTGCCGACCCGCCAGTGGCCAGCCGCACCGGATGCCCTTCGGGCAGCAGCAGATGCTCGATCACCACACTCAGCCACAGAACCCCGATCAGGATCAGGCGCAGCCGGACGGGGGCTTTCATCAGCCGGCCGATGCCCCAGATAACGCCCGCAAGCAACAGGACCAGCAGCATGTCAGCCCCGGCCAGTGGAGCCGAAGCCCCCTTCGCCTCGCCCCGTGGCCCCCAGTGCGGCCACCACGCGGAACTGCGCCTGAACCACCGGGGCCACGATCATCTGGGCGATGCGGTCGCCGTGCTGGATGGTGTAGGGATCGGCCCCAAGGTTGATCAGCAAAACCCCCAACGGACCGCGATAATCGCTGTCAATGGTTCCGGGCGTGTTCGGCAGCGTGATCCCATGCTTCAGTGCAAGACCGGACCGGGGCCGGATCTGCACCTCGAATCCCTGCGGGATTTCAAGCCGGATACCGGTCGGCACGATCGCGCGCCGCATCGGATCCAGCGTAAAACCGGCGGACCGATCCTCGGGTTTCAGGTTCGCGCGAAGGTCCGCACCTGCGGCACCCAGCGTCTCGTAAGTTGGCAGGCCCAGTGACTGGTCGGCCCAGTCGTCCCAAAGGATGGACAGCACAGGGGTCATGCGACCGGCCCAGCGGCGCAATGGGCCGAAAAGCACGGCCGAATTGCTCGGCAAGGACCAAGACTTTTGGAAAAGTCTTGATAAAATTCTTCGCATAATTTTGCACCGCTCATGCCAGAAACCCGGCGATCCGGGCTGCCAGCCGGGCCGCCACCGCCGCTTTCGGCATGCGATCCCAGACCTCAACCCCCTCGGCGGTGATCAGTGTCACGGCATTTTCAGCGCCGCCCATGATGCCCGTTTCGGGGCGCACATCATTGGCCACGATCCAGTCGCATCCCTTGCGGGCGCGCTTCGCGGTGGCATGGGCCACCACATCGTCGGTTTCGGCGGCAAACCCAACGACAAGCCGGGGCCGCTCATCCGCAAGATGCGAAATGCGGTCAAGGATGTCGGGGTTCTCGGCAAAAGTCAGGGCGGGCGGTGTGCTGTTTGCGTCCTTCTTCATCTTGTGGTCCGACGCATTGGCGACGTGCCAGTCGGCGACGGCGGCGGCAAACACGGCGGCATCTGCGGGCAGCGCCGCCAGCGTTGCCGCCAGCATCTGATCGGCCGTCTCCACCCGGACGATCTGCACGCCGTCCGGCGGCGGCACCGTGGCCGGTCCGGTGATGAAGGTGACACGCGCACCAAGCGCTGTCAGCGCCCGCGCAATCGCCGTACCCTGCGCGCCCGAGGACCGGTTGGCGATATAGCGGACAGGGTCGATCGGCTCGTGGGTCGGGCCTGACGTCACAAGGATATGGCGGCCCGTCAGCGGACCATCCGCCAAGGTCGCCTCTGCCGCCACGACAATTTCCAGCGGCTCGGCCATGCGGCCAAAGCCGAACTCACCGCAGGCCATGTCACCCTCATTCGGCCCGACAGCCCGTACTCCATCCGCGCGAAGCTGCGCCAGATTGCGGCGCGTCGCCGGGTGGTCCCACATCCGGACATTCATTGCGGGTGCGATCAGAACGGGCGTGTCGGTGGCCAGCAGCAGGGTCGAGGCCAGATCATCTGCCCGCCCCTGCGCCATCTTGGCCATCAGGTCGGCGGTGGCGGGGGCCACCACGATCAGGTCGGCCACGCGTGACAACTGAATATGGCCCATCGCGGCCTCATCCGTCAGATCGAAAAGGTCGCTGTAGACCTTTTCCCCCGCCAAAGCCGCCACTGACAGCGGAGTGACAAATTCGGTGCCGGCGCGTGTCAGCACCGGCGTTACCGACGCGCCGCGTTCCTTCAGGCGACGGATCAGGTCCAGCGCCTTGTAGGCCGCGACGCCGCCGCCGATGATCAACAGAATGCGCTTGCCCGCCAGCATCTGATTGCTTTCGTCTTTGGTATCTTGCACTGGTTTAGGGGCGGTGCGAGGCGAACTCAACCAGCCAGTTCGGTGCGGGCCATTTCTGGGGGTCGCACGCGCAGCTGGGCTTCGGTTCCGAAGGCGGCACAGGGGTCGCCCCGGGCCGGACTTTGCGTCACGATCCAGAGGTCGAACGGCTCAACGGGACGTGCCGGCCCTTCGACCTGCCCGACGGACAGCACCGAAAGGTTGGGTGCCGCCCGTGCCAGCACCGCCGGAATACCCTGATCGCGCCGTGCATGGCCGGTGCCGGTTATGACCGCGACGGGGCCTCCGGTTACGGCCACCGCCGCGACGATCGCTCGGGCCAGCGTCGCGTCACGCAATCGTTGGACCTCAACCATGCCGGGCAGAAGATCCGTGGGAAGCGCGTTGCAATGGGCTGCAAGAAGCTCTGACTGTCGGGCGACCTGATCAGCCGCAGACAGGGCCGTGGTCAGCCCGAACCGATCAGCCTCGCGTCCGAAAACCAGCGCCGCACCATTCGATACGGCACTACGAACATCTTCCTCGGACAGATCTGCGCCAAAGATCGCTGCATCGGGGGCAGCAGTGAATATCGGATGGTACATCGCGAAATCGGGCCAGCCCGCTGCCTCCCAGCCAAGTGCAGCGGCCACCGCCGCACCATCAGACCGGTCATCGGGCATCCCTGAGGCCTGTTCCGGCGTCAGCATCTCGAACACAAGGGCGGTTGGTTGCAATGCGGAGACGGCACGCGCCTGATTGACGTGGTGCTGCGGGTTATCATGCACCTCACCCAGAATGACTACATCCGACCGGGGCAGCCGATCCAGCTCTGCGCCGGATATTTCCCCTGCAAGAGCAGGTGCCGTCAACAACACGGCACCCATCATCCAGACCAGCCGGCGCGCTTCAAACCAGAAAATGGTGCACTTCCTTTGACTGCGTTTCAAGACTGCGGCGCATCTTGGCAAAGGCCGCCGCTTCCAGTTGGCGCACGCGTTCCTTAGACAGACCCAGTTCCTCGCCCAACGATTCCAGAGTGCGCGCGTTTTCGCGCAGTTTGCGCTCCGTGACGATGAAGCGTTCGCGGCTGTTAAGCTGCTGCATTGCCGCGATCAGCCAGTTTCGCAGATGGGCCGCGTCATGCGCTTCTTCTACGCGCTCGACGGCCTGATCGCTGTCATCTTCCAGCGCATCGATCCATTCGCGCCCTTCATCCTCGGAAGACTGCGTGGCGTTCAGGGAAAAATCCGATCCGGCAAGACGCCCCTCCATCATCTCGACATCAGCCAGAGGCACACCAACCTCGCGCGCGATCATCTCGCGCAGCTGGTGGCCATCCAGTTGCTCGCCATTCTGTGCTGCTTCCCGCTCCAGTTTGGCCTGCACACGGCGAAGGTTGAAAAACAGCGATTTTTGCGACGACGTAGACCCGGTCCGGACCATCGACCAGTTCCGCATAACATAGTCTTGGATGCTGGCCTTGATCCACCAGACGGCATAGGTCGAAAACCGCACGCCCCGGTCGGGGTCGAACTTGTCGGCAGCCTTCATCAAACCAAGGCTCGCTTCCTGGATCAGATCGTTCATCGGAGCGCCGTAACGGCGGAACTTTGCCGCCATCGAGATGGCAAGCCGCATGTAGGCTGTAATCAGGCGGTGCAGCGCCGCTTCGTCGCGCTGATCGCGCCAAGCATAAGCCAGACGCAGTTCAGTTTCTGCGTCCAGCAACTCGGCCTTCATCGCTCGACGCGACATGGATTGATCGGTATAGACGTCGAATGCCATTTGATAGCTCCTCGCTGCCTTTGATTCACTCAATATTTACGAGGTGAACCCGTGAGCGGATCAAATGTTTCGTCTCCGATCTGGAAAAACGCACTTGTGACCGGCGGCGCGCGATCAGGGAAATCGTCATTTGCCGAAAAACTGGTCCGAGCGACGGGGCAGACCTGCATCTACATCGCCACCGCCGAGGCCTGGGATGATGAGATGCGCGCCCGGATTGCATTGCATCGCAGTGGCCGGGGGGACGGCTGGCAGACGCTCGAAGTGCCGCTTGATCTGGCGGACACGCTGGCTGCGATGCCGCCCGATGCTGCGGTGCTGGTCGATTGCGCGACCCTATGGCTGACCAATCATCTGCTGGCTGACCACGATCCGGTCGTGCTGACAACGCATCTTCTGGCCGCCCTGACCACCTGTCCTGCCCCCGTCACTGTGGTCACGAACGAAGTCGGCTGGGGCATCGTGCCAGAGAATGCGCTGGCGCGGCGTTTTCGCGACGCGCAGGGGTTGCTCAATCAGGCGCTGGCGACGCAGGCCGATCTGGTGGTGGCCGTTATGGCAGGGTTGCCTCTGGCGCTGAAAGGCCGCGTGCCGGATAATCTGGTGTGACGCGCCTGTGGTGGGTGCGACACGGGCCGACCCATGCGAAAGAGATGATCGGCTGGACTGACCGGTCCGCCGATCTGTCGGATGTTGCTGCACTGGCGCGGTTACGCGCGCACCTGCCTGACCAGGCACCCGTCCTATCGTCCGATCTTTTGCGCGCGGTAGCGACCGCTGCGGCCATCGGAGGGACGCGCTGCCTGCCCCCCCGGGCCGCCCTGCGCGAGATTCACTTCGGCGACTGGGAGGGGCTGCGCTTTGCCGAGGCCGAAGCGCGCGACCCCGACCTGATCCGTCGTTTCTGGCAAGAGCCGGGGAATGTCGCTGCGCCCGGCGGCGAAAGCTGGGGTGCCTTGTCGGCGCGAGTGAACGCCACTGTGGACGCCCTGCTTTCCGACCACGCCGGCGATCTGATCGTGGTTGCGCATTTCGGCGTGATCCTGACTCAGCTGGAACGCGCAATGGGTATTCCCACGACCGAAGCCTTTGCCCAAAAGATCGACCCATTGTCAGTGACCTGCATCGAGGTGACAGGCCCCCAATGGAAGTTGCAATCCGTAAACCATTGCCCGTGATCAAGAAATCTGATGCGATCCGTCAGAAATCATCATTTTCCGTCATGCCTGTTTGCCGCTAATCTGTCTGAACCCGGCACCCGCCGCCCCAATGGCCCGCCGCCCCAATGGAGTGACCCATGACCTACGATCTTGCCATCGGCGATCGCGCCTATTCCAGTTGGTCGCTGCGCGGCTGGCTTTTGTTTGACGCATTTGGATTGCCTGTCACCACCCATATCGCGCGCCTTTACACCGATGAATTGCCGCGCCTGCTGGACGGATACTTCCCTGCCAAGACCGTGCCGGTGATGCGCACACCCGAAGGGACGGTCGTCCCCGAAAGTCTTGCCATCGCTGAAGAACTTGCCAGTCGTCACCCAAAGGCAGGCCACTGGCCCGCTGGTCCGGCAGCACGCGCCACCGCACGGGTGCTGGCCACCGAAATGCACGCTGGTTTTGGCGCATTGCGCAGCCATTGCCCGATGAACCTTCGCGTCAGCTACACTGATTGCGGCCCGCCCGAGGCGGTTCTCACGGACCTTGCGCGGTTGCAACTGGTTTGGGCATGGGCGCGGGCAGAAACGCAGGCGCGTGGCCCGTGGCTTTGCGGCGACTATTGCGCAGCGGACGCGTTCTTTGCGCCCGTCGCAAGCCGGATCGCCACCTATAACCTGCCTGTCGGGGCTGACGCTGCCGCCTATGTGGCCGCCCATCTGGCGCATCCGTCGTTCCGCCGCTGGCGTGCCATGGGGATGGTCGACGGCGCCGATCAGCCGTTCTACCGCCGCGACTACCCGCTGCGCGCCTGGCCGGGGCCAGCGCCTCTGGCAGCCCGCGCGGTGGAAACCGGTCCGTCGGTCAACACCTCCTGCCCCTATTCCGGCAAGCCCGTCACCCATTTTCTGGAAATCGCCGGTCGGGTCTACGGCTTCTGCAACGCCTTTTGCCGTGACAAAACCGTGGCCGACCCCGAAGCGTGGCGAAAGTTCATGGCCCTTTACCAATCATAAACCATTTCAGCATTACCCGTTAAAAATGATGAACGGGGGTCGGTGATGGTGGCACGGGCGCATACGGTGGCCTTTGAAGGGGTCGAAGCGCGTCTGGTCGAGGTGCAATGCGCCGTTACCCCCGGCCTGCCGGGCTTTTCCATCGTCGGCCTGCCCGACAAGGCCGTGTCCGAGGCGCGCGAACGGGTGCGTGCTGCCCTTGCATCCATGTCGATCGCACTGCCGTCAAAGCGCATCACCATCAACCTGTCGCCGGCAGATCTGCCAAAGGAAGGGTCGCATTTCGACCTGCCGATTGCACTGGCGCTGTTGGCCGCGCTGGAAATTCTGCCGAAAGACGCGGTGGATGGCACGGTCGCGCTGGGGGAATTATCGCTGGACGGCACGCTTATACCGGTCATCGGCGCGCTGCCCGCCGCAATGGCGGCGGCCGAGGCAGACCGCATTCTGCTGTGCCCGCGCGCTTGTGGGCCGGAAGCGGCCTGGGTCGGGGCCACGCAGGTGATCGCTGCAGGTTCGCTGGCCGAAGTGGTGCGCCACTACACCGGGCAAGGCCCGATTTCCCCGGCCGAGGCGGGCGAGGTGACTGCGGCCCCAAGGGGGCGTGACCTGCGGGATGTGAAAGGGCAAGAGCGGGCCAAGCGGGCGCTGGAGATTGCAGCAGCGGGGCGGCATCATGTGCTGATGGTGGGCAGCCCCGGATCGGGAAAGTCGATGCTGGCGGCGCGCCTGCCCGGCATCCTGCCCGACCTGTCGGCGGCCGAGGCGCTGGAAACCTCGATGATCCATTCGTTGGCGGGGTTGCTCGGCGAGGGGGGCATCTCGCGCACACGGCCGTTCCGCGAGCCGCACCATACCGCATCGATGGCGGCCATCGTGGGGGGCGGAAAGGGTGCCAAACCGGGCGAGATCAGCCTGGCGCACAATGGCGTGCTCTTCATGGACGAGTTCCCCGAATATGCGCGCAACGTGCTGGAAACCCTGCGCCAGCCGATCGAGACCGGCGAGGTGGTGGTGTCGCGTGCCAATGCCCACGTGCGCTATCCCTGCCGCTTTCTGCTGGTTGCCGCAGCAAACCCCTGCAAATGCGGCTACCTGACCGACCCGGCCCGCGCCTGCGCCCGCGTGCCCTTGTGCGGCGAGGATTACCTCGGGCGCATCTCGGGACCGCTGATGGACCGGTTTGATCTGCGCATCGAAGTGCCGCCGGTGGCCTATACCGACCTTGACCTGCCCGCATCGGGTGACAGTTCCGCTGCCGTTGCCGCCCGCGTGGCTGCAGCACGCGGGCGGCAACTGGCGCGGTTTGCGGGCCAACCGGGACTGCGGGTGAACGCCGATGCCGAAGGTGCCAAACTGGAAGAAATTGCGGCACCCGATGCCGACGGGCGCGCGCTGCTGTCGCGGGTGGCCGAGCGGTTCGGGCTTTCGGCGCGCGGTTATCACCGCATTCTGCGCGTGGCGCGCACGATCGCCGATCTGGATGGATCAGAGCCGGTCCGCCAACCGCATATTGCAGAGGCGGTAAGCTACCGTGTGGCAATCGGGGCGAAGGCGTAGCAAAACGCGCGTCGGTGCCGGGCAGTCCGCTCATCGCGCTCTGCGTTTGCTCTTTGCTGCGCCAGCGAGAACGGCTGTATGGTCGGACGAGCGCGCCCTCAAAGGCCGCGCTTCGCCTCGATCACCTCCCAGATGCGGGCCGCCGCGTTGGTGCCGTCGAATCGCTCTAACTCCTGAATACCGGTGGGCGAGGTCACATTGATCTCGGTCAGCCAGTCGCCGATCACGTCGATACCGACAAAGACCTGACCCTTTTCGCGCAAGGTCGGCCCGATGGCCGCGCAGATTTCCAGATCGCGGGCAGTGAGGCCAATCTTTTCCGGCCGTCCGCCCACATGCATGTTAGAGCGTGTCTCGCCCGCCTGCGGCACGCGGTTGATTGCGCCCACGGGCTCGCCGTCGACCAGAATCACCCGCTTGTCGCCCTTGGCCACATCCGGTAAAAACTTCTGCACGATCAGCGGCTCGCGGTTGATGCCCATGAACAACTCGTGCAGCGACGAAAGGTTGCGGTCGTTCGGGTCAAGCCGAAACACCCCCGCACCGCCGTTACCGTAAAGCGGCTTCAGAATGATGTCGCCATGGCGCGCCTTGAACGCACGGATCGTTGGCAGATCGCGGGCGATCATGGTTGGCGGGGTCAGGTGCGCAAAGCGCAGGACCAGCAGCTTTTCGGGAAAGTTGCGAACCCAGAACGGGTCATTCACCACCAGCGTTTTCGGATGGATCATCTCAAGCAGGTGCGTGGTAGTGATATACCCCATGTCAAACGGCGGGTCCTGCCGCAGCCAGACCACATCATAGCTGCCAAGGTCCACCTCGGTCTCGGCCCCATAACTCACATGGTTGCCCTGATCGCGGCGCACCTCGATCGGCCAGCCCCGCGCCGTGACCCGCCCCTCGTCAAACGCCAGGCGATCGGGCGTATAGAAGAACAGATGATGCCCGCGCGACTGCGCTTCAAGTGCTATTCGAAACGTGCTGTCGGCGTCGATGTTAACCGACCCGATCGGGTCCATCTGCAACGCTACTTTCAGACCCATGGCATACCTCCGCACCCGACGCCCCTACATGGCGCAGCAACGCGCAGGTTGCAATTGCCACACAGTCAGGCTGCGAACGCGTTCTCTATGATTTCGATCCGGCCGGCCCCATCGACAAGAGCCACGTCGAAACGCGACGCGGTGTTCTGACCGTCGGGTTCGCCGGCCAGAAACATTGACGCCGAAGCATAGATGCGCGCCATCTGCCGGGGCGTCAGATGCTGTGCCGCTGCGGCATGGCTGCGGCTTTGCTTGACCTCGATGAAGATCACCTCGGCTCCGTCGCGCGCGATCAGGTCGATCTCGCCCGCTTCGCTGCGCCAGCGCATGGCCGTGATCGCGCGACCACGGCGCTCATAGTGCCGCGCCACTGCCGCCTCTGCGGCCAGACCCGCTTGGTAAGACACTGCTCCGCTCATTCCCGCTCCGCCAGTTTCAACGCCATCCGATAGACATCCTTGCGTGGCAGGTTCAGGGCCGCAGCCACTGTTGCGGCCGCATCCTTGACTGACCCCACCGCCAAAGCATCCCGCAGCGCCCGTTCAATACTTGCCTCGTCAACAACCTGTTCGCCGGGGCGGTCGATCAGAACCACGATTTCGCCTTTCACCACACGACCGGAAAACGCCGCCGCCAGATCGGCCAATGTGCCACGCGACACCTCTTCAAATCTTTTCGTCAACTCCCGGCACACCGCCGCCTGTCGCCCGCCCCCCAGACTATCCGCCAGTTCAATTAACAGTCGGCTAATGCGCTTGGGCGATTCGTACAGCACCAGCGTTGCAGGCACCGGCCCGAGTTCGGCCAGAAACCGCGCCCTGTCGCCTGCGCCGGTCGGCGCAAAGCCCGCGAACAGGAACCGGTCGCTCGGCAGGCCGGACACGGTCAATGCCGCCAGCACCGCCGAAGGTCCGGGGGCGGCCAGCACCGCGTGACCCGCCGCGATGGCCGCACGCGACAATTGATAGCCGGGATCGGCAACCAGCGGCGTTCCGGCCTCCGAGGCATAGGCCACCGACTTGCCCTCGGCCAGCGCGCGCAGCAGGCGCGGCCGCGCGGCCTCGCCGTTGTGGTCGTGATACGGAATCAGCGGGCGATCGCCCAGCGGCACGCCGTGAATCTCCATCAGATGGCGCAGGGTACGGGTGTCTTCCGCCGCCAGCACATCCGCCGTAGCCAGAATATCAAGTGCGCGCAGCGTGATGTCGCGCGCCGCCCCGATCGGGGTCGCGATGAAATGCAGCCCTGGGGGAAGCGGCCGTAGCTGCGGCCTTGTCTCGCCGATCGTCACGCAGCATCTCCTTCGAAAGTTGCCTTCCCGGAACGAAGCGCATAGGCTCCGGTCAAACGCAGGATCGCCTTGGCGAGAAGGAATACCGCATGTTGTCTGTTCTGTCCCTCGCTCGCAAGCCCTTGGGTTGGTTGGCCGCAGGTGTCGCTGCGCTGTCGCTGGCGGCCTGCGATCCGATGGCAACCAGTGGCGGCCCCCGGATCGGCAGCGGCGACATGGTTCAGGTGGCGCTGCTGGTGCCGTCGGGTTCGGGGCAGGCGAGCGATGATTACCTCGCGCGCAGTCTGGAAAACGCCGCCCGGCTGGCAATGGCAGATCTTGGCGGAGCGCAGATCGACCTGCGGGTCTATTCCACTGCGGGGCAACCTGCACAGGCCGCCGCCGCCGCGACCCAGGCCGTCACCGAAGGCGCCCAGATCATCCTTGGCCCGGTCTTTGCACAAGAGGCCAACGCGGTCGGTGTCGCGGTTGCCGCCAGTGGCGTGAACGTACTCAGCTTCTCGAATAACCCCGCGATTGCTGGTGGCAATGTCTTCGTGCTGGGGCCGACCTTTGCCAATACCGCCGACCGGTTGGCGCGCTATGCCGTTGGGCAGGGCCGCAGCCGTGTGATGGTGCTGCATGATCGGACCGCTGCCGGCGAGGTGGGACGTGCCGCAATCGAGACCAGCGTCGCCTCAGCGGGCGGTGCGGTGGTGAATGTCACCGGCTACGAATTCTCGCAGAACGGGTTGGTTGCAGCAGTGCCGGGCATCGCCGGCGCAGCGCGCGGCGGGGCGAATGCGCTGTTCTTGACAGCCGATACCGCCGGGGCACTGCCCCTACTGACGCAGCTTTTGCGCGACAATGGCGTTGATCCGGCCGCCACGCAGTTCATCGGCCTCACCCGCTGGGACATTCCAGCGGCCACCATCGCTTTGCCCGGTGTGCAGGGCGGCTGGTTCGCGCTGCCCGATCCTGGCCTCTACGGGCAATATGTGCAGCGCTATTCCGCAGCCTATGGCGAGGCACCGCCACCTGTTTCAAGTCTGGCCTATGACGGGATCGCCGCCATCGGCGCGCTGGCCCGGCAGGGTAGCGCGGGCGGGCTTTCCGTGCAGGGTCTGACGCAAGGGTCGGGCTTTGTCGGTGTCGGCGGAATCTTCCGCCTTCGGTCAGACGGGTCGAACGAACGCGGCCTTGCCGTGGCACAGATCCGCAACAGTCAGGTCGTCGTCATTGATCCCGCACCCCGCAGCTTCGGCGGTGCCGGCTTCTAGGCCGGCATCCCCCCTGCCCCATCCCCCGCTCACCGGCGGTTACGGTCTGCCTGATGCCGCAACACTTTGCGCGGCCATTGCCGCGGATATCGGCCCCGACACCGATCAGCGCGCCGCCCGCGCCATCGCCGTGCGCCATCTGACCGAGGCGCGCACGCTGGGCAACGCCGCCCTTGCCGCTGCCTTTGCTGCCCACCCGCGTCAGGCGCGCACATTGGTCGGGGCGCAGTCCGCCTTGACCGACACTATCGTGCGCGTCACACAGGCCGTCGCGTTGCGCCACCTGCACCCCCTGCCCAACCCGACTGAATCCGAACGGATGGCTGTGTTGGCCGTCGGCGGCTACGGGCGGGCCGAGATGGCGCCTCATTCTGATGTGGACCTGTTGTTCCTGACCCCCTGGAAGATAACGCCGTGGGCGGAATCGGTGATCGAGAGCATGCTTTACATGCTGTGGGACCTGCGGCTGAAGGTCGGCCACGCCAGCCGCACCGTAAAAGACTGCCTCCGGCTAGGGCGCGAGGATATCACCATCCGCACCGCCTTGCTGGAATACCGCTTCGTCTGCGGGCATGAGCCGCTTGCCGTGGAACTGGGCGAACGGCTGTGGGGCGATATCTTCCGCAATTCCGGCCCCGAATTCATCGAGGCGAAGCTGGCCGAACGGGCCGAACGGCACCGACGGCAAGGGGGCAAACGCTATGTGCTGGAGCCGAACATCAAAGAGGGCAAGGGCGGCCTGCGCGACCTGCAGACGCTGTACTGGATCGGCAAATACCTGCACCGCGTCCCCTCGGCCGAAGGTCTTGTGGGCGCAGGTCTGCTAGGGCGCGAGGAATATGATACCTTCGCACGGGCGGAAGATTTCCTTTGGGCCGTGCGCTGCCATCTGCACTACATCACCAAGCGCGCCACCGATCAGCTGACTTTTGATCTGCAGGTTCTTGTGGCCGAACGGATGGGTTATAGCGATACTGCGGGTCGTCGCGCGGTCGAGTATTTCATGCAGGACTATTTCCGCCACGCCACCCGCGTGGGCGAGTTGACGCGCATCTTTCTGACCCAGCTTGAAGCGCGCCATGCCAAGGGCGAAGCAACCCTGATAGGAATGTTCCGGCGGAAAAAGCCGGTCAAGCCGGGTCTGGTTCTGGTGCAAGGGCGCATCAACCCGCTGGATCCTGCCGCGTTCCTTGCCGACAAGCTGAATCTGCTTCGCATTTTTGAAGAGGCGCTGCGAACCGGCTATCTGCTGCACCCCGACGTGATGCGCCTGATCGCCGCCAACCTTGATCTGATCGACGACGAGATGCGCGCCGACCCCGAGGCGGTGCAGATCTTTATTGACCTTCTCCTCAAGCACGGCAACCCTGAACGCGCGCTGCGCCGGATGAACGAACTGGGCGTGCTGGGCGCTTTCGTGCCCGAGTTCGAACCCATCGTCGCGATGATGCAGTTCAACGTCTATCACCACTACACCGTGGATGAGCATACCATCCAGTGTATCAGCACATTGGCGCAGATCGAACGCGGTGAGTTGGTCGAAGAACTGCCGGTTGCCTCGCGCATCCTGACCGAGGGCATCAATCGCCGCGTGCTTTATGTTGCGCTGTTCCTGCATGACATCGGCAAGGGCCGCCCCGAGGATCATTCCATCCTCGGGGCCCAGATCGCGCGGCGCGTGGCCCCCCGGCTGAGCCTTTCGACAGAGGAATCCGAGACGGTGGAATGGCTGGTGCGCCACCACCTGCTGATGTCGGATATCGCGCAGAAACGCGACCTGTCCGACCCCCGCACGGTGCGCGATTTCGCCAAGGCGGTGAAAACCCGCGAACGGCTTGATCTGCTCTGTGTGCTGACGGTCTGCGACATTCGCGGTGTGGGCCCGAACACCTGGAACAACTGGAAAGCCATGCTGCTGCGTCAGCTTTACCGCGACACCACCACCGCGATGGAAGGCGGGCTTGAATCCCTCAACCGTGAACAGCGCGAGGACGAGGCGAAGCGCGCCCTTCTGAATGTGCTGTCGGACTGGACGTCGGGCGATCTGCAAGCCGAGGTGGCCCGCCATTATGCGCCCTACTGGCAGGGGCTGACCACCGAAACACAGGCGGTCTTTGCCGTACTGTTGCGGGACTTGCGCGATGATGAAATCAGGATCGACCTGCATCCCGATGTGGCGCGTGATGCGACCCGCGCCTGTTTCGCACTGGCCGATCACCCCGGCATCTTCTCGCGCCTTGCCGGCGCGCTGGCCCTGGTGGGGGCGAACGTGGTCGACGCACGGACCTACACTTCGAAAGATGGTTATGCGACTGCGGTGTTCTGGGTGCAGGACGCCGAAGGGCGGCCTTACGAGGTGGCAAAGCTGCCCCGCCTACGCGGTATGATCGAAAAGACACTGAACGGCGAGGTTAAGGCCCGTGACGCGCTGAAGGACCGTGACAAGGTCAAGAAACGCGAAAGCCAGTTCCGCTTTCCGACCCATGTCGTGTTCGACAACGAAGGCTCGGAAATCTACACGATCATCGAGGTCGACACCCGCGACCGGCCCGGATTGCTGTATGACCTGACCCGGACGCTGGCGGCCAACAACATCTATATTGCCTCGGCCGTGATCGCGACCTACGGGGCGCAGGTTGTCGATACCTTCTATGTGAAGGATATGTTCGGGTTGAAGCTTCACACCAAATCCCGGCAAGAGGCATTGGAGCGCAAGCTGCGTCAGGCCATCGCCGAGGGTACTGAGCGGGCGCTGGGTTAGGATGCCGCCCGTCCGCCTGATCCGCAGCTTTCTGACCGTCGGCAGCTGGACGCTGGTCAGCCGCCTTGTGGGGTTCCTGCGCGACGTGATGATGGCGGCCTATCTGGGGGCCGGTCCGGTGGCCGAGGCGTTCCTGATCGCGTTTTCGCTGCCCAACATGTTCCGACGCTTTTTCGCCGAAGGCGCGTTCAACATGGCTTTCGTGCCGATGTTCGCGAAAAAGCTGGAAGCGGGCGAAGATGCCCAAGGCTTTGCGCGCGATGCCTTCAACGGGCTGGCGGGACTTTTGATCGTGTTCACGGTGATCGGCACCTTCGCCATGCCCTGGCTGGTCTGGGCGATGGCCAGCGGCTTTGCCGGCGACGCGCGATTTGATCTGGCGGTAATGTTCGGGCGCATCTCGTTTTCCTATATCCTGTTCATCTCTCTGGTGGCGCTGCTGTCGGGCGTATTGAACGCCTTCGGGCGGTTCACCGAGGCCAGCTTCGTGCCAGTTCTGATGAACCTGATGTTCATCGCAGCCATGCTGCTGGCGGCCCGTGCCGGGTGGGACATGGGGCTGACGCTGGCCTGGACCGTACCGGTTACGGGCATCGTCCAACTGGCCTTCACCTGGTTTTCCGCCCACCGCGCCGGATTTCGTTTTACCCCCGGCTGGCCGAAACTGACGCCCGAGCTCAGGCGGCTTGCGATCATCGCGGGGCCGGCAATGCTCGCGGGCGGGGTGGTGCAGGTCAACCTGCTGGTCGGGCGGCAGGTGGCATCGTTCACCGAAGGCGCGGTCGCGTGGTTGTCTTATGCCGACCGTCTGTACCAGCTTCCCCTTGGCGTCGTCGGCATTGCCATCGGCACTGTTCTGTTGCCCGACCTGTCGC
>JANNWS010000184.1:0-3644 GCA_031408575.1 Rhodobacterales bacterium | reverse complement strand
GCGCCGCGGCCTTTTGGCCGCGTCGCAGCAGCGGGGGCTCTGCCCCCGCACCCCCGGGATATTTCCGGACAGAAAAGGGGCAGATGTGGCGCTGACCGATCTTTCGGCCTCGGACCTGTCTCGGGCCATTGCCGCGCGCCGGGTGGCCCCCTCCGAGGTGATGGAATCCTTTTTGGCGCGGATCGCGGCGGTCAATCCGGCGATCAATGCCGTGGTCGCACTGCGTGATGCCGACGCCCTGATGGCAGAGGCGCGGGCGGCGGATGATGCCGCACCGAAGGGCTGGCTGCACGGCCTGCCACTGGCGGTAAAGGATCTGCAAGCGGTGTCGGGCATCCGCTCAACCTCGGGATTTACGGGGCTGGCGGATTTCGTTCCCATGGCCGACAACATGCTGGCGCGCCGGTTGCGGGGGGCGGGCGCGATCCTGATCGGCAAGACCAATACGCCGGAATTCGGTTTGGGCAGCCACAGCTTCAACCCGGTCCATGGGGTGACCGGCAATCCCTATGACCCGGCGCGCAGTGCGGGCGGCTCATCGGGCGGGGCTGCAGCGGCGTTGGCAGCACACCTTGTGCCGGTGGCCGACGGGTCGGACATGATGGGCAGTTTGCGCAACCCCGCCGCGTTCTGCAACGTCTATGGCTTTCGCCCAACCTTCGGTCTGGTGCCGTCAGACCCCGGAGGCGACAGCTTTCTGCACCAGCTTGCCACCGACGGCCCGATGGCGCGTTGCCCCGAAGACCTTGCCCAGTTGCTGGAAACGCTGGCCGTCCCGTCCCCCGCCGATCCCCATGCCCGCGCGTGGGAGCCGTTTGCCACAGCACTTGATGCCGACCAGACCGGCCTGCGGCTTGGCTGGCTGGGCGACTGGGGCGGGGCCTATCCGATGGAGCCAGGGATCTTGCAGACCTGCGAAGCGGCGCTGGCGGTGTTTGAGGGGATGGGCTGCCATATAGAGTTGGTGGCGCCGCCGTTTTCCGCCGAAGGGCTTTGGCACAGCTGGACCACGCTGCGCAGCTGGTCGGTCGCTGGCAGCCTTGGCCCATACCACGCCGACCCGGCGATGCGCGCGCTGCTTAAACCCGAAGCGATCTGGGAAATCGACCGCGGCCTTGCCCTAAGTGCGATAGACGTCCACCATGCCAGCGTGATCCGGTCGGACTGGTATGCAACGCTCGCCACGCTTTTCACCCGCTATGACGCGCTGATCCTGCCATCGGCGCAGGTCTGGCCCTTCCCCAAGGACTGGCGCTATCCGCAAGCCATCACCGGGCAGGCGATGGATACCTACCACCGCTGGATGCAAGTTGTGGTTCCGGTCAGTCTTGCCGGATTGCCGGCGTTGGCGGCACCCGCCGGGTTCGGGCCGCAGGATCTGCCGATGGGCCTGCAGATCTTTGGCCCCAAGGGTGCCGACCGCCGCCTGCTGCAACTGGGACAGGCGTATCACCGGGCGACCGACTGGCCGGGCCGGCGGCCGCCGCCTTGATTTGACCTGGCAAGGGGCAGCTTGCCAAACTGCGCAAATCTACGCCTATCGCATTGCTGCTGAGCCCAGCGGATACTGCGCCAACACCTCATAACGCGCGCCATGCGCCGAAAGACGCGATTCAAAAAGCGTGAACGCCCGCACCATCATCGGGCCTGCACGAAATCCGTCCTGTTCCACTACCGCCCGCTCCAGCCGCATCGCGGCTTCGAGTTCGGGCGGGCGGAACCGGCCCAGCGTGACATGTGGCAGATAGCAGCGCGACTCAACCGCCATCGCCGCCCGGCGCGCCACACCCTCGACCTTCCTCTGCAAGCGCAGCAGCGGCTCGGACGGAACCACCCCCGCATAGGCCAGCCGGGGCCGGTCGCCACCGAACAAACCCAGCCCGGCAAGCTCCAGCGCAAAGGCGGGCATGTGCAGGGCCGCAAACCCATCATGCGCGTCTTCCAGCAGCCGCTGCGGTACCTCGCCCAGAAAAGCCAGCGTCAGGTGCAGGTTCTCCAGCGGTTCAGAACGCGGCATTGGCAGCAGGAATTGCTGCACTGCCAGCGCCGAGCGCGACGTGCTGTCCAGTTCCAGCGCGACAAAGGCCCGGATCATCGCTGCGCCAGTGCGGCCAGCCGGTCGCTGATCTCGGCGCGCACCGGGCCTTCGCGGGGTGCATCGCGCAGGGTGGTCATCATGTGGGGTGCCGGCGCACGGCGGAACGGCGGCAGCGCGCGCAGCACCGCCTGGGCCGCATCGGGCAGACGGTCGGGAATATCCTCGCCCGCCAGCGTGGCCCAGACACCCGTCCAGCAGCGCCCCACCGACCACGGATCGTAGCCGCCGCCCCCCAGCACAAGATAGCGGGTCGACATCGGGCGCAGAGCCGCCACCACCGCCCAATGCGCGTTGTTCGACAGCGACAGGCGCGACAGCGGGTCTTCGTGCAGCGCATCGGCGCCGCATTGCAAGATCACGGCATCGGGGCGAAAGGCGGCCACGCGGGGCAGGATCAGCCCGTCGAGCACCACCCGCATTTCGGTATCGTTAAAGCCGCGCGGCACCGGCAGGTTAAAGCAGTTGCCCCCGCCATCGTCGGTCAGAAGCCCGGTAAACGGCCAGCGCCCCTCTTCATGCACCGAAATCAGCAGCGTGTCGGGATCGCCGGCAAAGCCATGCTCGACCCCGTCACAGTGATGCGCGTCGATATCAACATAGGCGATGCGCCGCGCCCCGCCCCGGCGCAGCACCAGCATGGCCAGCACCGGATCGTTGGTATAGCAAAACCCGTTCGCCCGCCCCGGCAGCCCATGATGCGTGCCGCCCGCAGGCACATAGACGACACCGCCCGCCCACAGCATCTCGGCCCCCAGCATCGCCCCCCCGGCCGATGTAGCGGGGCGGCGGTAAACCTCGGGAAAGACCGGGTTCGACAGCGTGCCAAGGTGATACCGCGCCACATCCTCGGCTGTTGCATGGCCCCGCGCCTCGGCCGCCTGCAATGCCGCGACGTAGTCGTGCGTATGCCACAGCGACAGCGCCGCAGGCTTGGCGCGCGGGCTTTGACGGAACCTGCCCTCGGGCAGCCAGCCCATCGCACTAGACAGGTCCATTACTGTCGATACACGCGGAATCCTAAGCGGGTGCTGACCGCCATAGCTGGAATGGCGGTAAATCCCTGACCCGATCAGGATCGGGCCTGCGGGCGATATCACTTCAGCAAAGGCTCGATCTTGGCCGTGATCGCACCCGAGGTCGGCTTGGTTGACGAACCCCATGTCGCGACCAGCTCTCCGCTCGGCCCGATCAGCACCTTGTTGAAATTCCATCCCGGTGCAAAACCATGCTCGACTTTGAGCCAGACATAGAACGGATGCGCGCCCTCGCCCATGACAGAGGTGATTTCGGTCATCGGCAAGGTCAGATCGAAATTGACGTCGCAGTATTCCTTGACGGCCGTTTCGTCCGCCAATTCCTGATTGAAATCGTCCGACGGCACCGCAAGCACCACCAGCCCCTTATCGCCATAGCGATCCTGAAGCGCCTGCAGATCGTCATATTGCCCGGAATACGCGCACAGCGACGCAGTATTCACCACAAGCACCGGCGACCCGGAAAACCCGTCCAGATCAATCGTACCGCCATCGATCGCAGGAAAGCTGAA
>JANNWS010000183.1:0-5284 GCA_031408575.1 Rhodobacterales bacterium | reverse complement strand
TCCAGCTTGGCGATGCGCCGCCCGACCGTCGCGGGGTCAATACGAAGCGCCTTCCCCGCGCCCGACAGGCTTTCGGCGCGCGCAACCGACAGGAACACGCGAAGATCATCCCAGTCAGCCAACTCGCCCCCTTGCATAATTACAAAATGCTTTTGAAATCTTGCCTCTTTCACAAGCATTTATGCAAGCCTATCTTCCGCGCACATTTTCCCCGGAGGACGCGATGCAAGACCTTACCCACTGGATCAACGGCAAGCATGTCAACGGCACGTCCGGGCGCTTTGCCGATGTGTTCAACCCCGCCACCGGCGAGGTGCAGGCCCGCGTGCCGCTGGCGTCAAAGGCCGAACTGGATCATGCAGTTGCAGAAGCCGCAAAGGCGCAGGTGAAATGGGGCGCGACCAACCCGCAACGCCGCGCGCGGGTGATGATGGAATTCGTCCGTCTGCTGAATCGTGACATGGACAAGCTGGCCGAAGCACTAAGCCGCGAGCATGGCAAGACCATTCCCGATGCGAAGGGCGTCAACCAGCCCGGGCTTGAAGTGATCGAATACTGCATCGGCGCGCCGCAGATGCTCAAGGGCGAATTCACCGACAGCGCCGGGCCGGGGATCGACATGTTTTCGATGCGCCAACCCCTTGGTGTCGCAGCCGGAATAACACCGTTCAACTTTCCGGCGATGATCCCGCTGTGGAAAATGGGTCCGGCGCTGGCTTGCGGCAATGCGTTTATTCTGAAGCCGTCAGAGCGTGATCCTTCGGTGCCGTTGATGCTGGCCGAACTGCTGCAAGAGGCGGGGCTGCCGGACGGCGTGTTGCAGGTGGTGAACGGTGACAAAGAGTCGGTCGATGCGATCATCGACAACCCGACTGTCGCGGCGATCGGCTTTGTCGGATCTACGCCGATTGCGGAATACATCTATGGGCGCGGCTGTTCCAACGGCAAGCGGGTGCAGTGCTTCGGTGGCGCCAAGAACCACATGATCATCATGCCGGACGCCGACTTGGACCTTGCGGCCGATGCGCTGGTCGGCGCGGGATATGGCGCTGCGGGCGAGCGGTGCATGGCAATTTCGGTCGCGGTGCCGGTGGGTGATGCCACGGCGGATGCGCTGATCGAACGGTTGATCCCGCGGATCGAGAAGTTGAAGGTCGGCCCCTATACCGCTGGAAACGATGTGGATTACGGTCCGGTGGTAACGGCTGCGGCCAAGGCAAACATTCTCCGGCTGGTCGAATCCGGCGTGGCGCAGGGCGCGAAACTGGTCGTCGACGGGCGCGGGTTCAAGTTGCAGGGGTATGAGGATGGCTTCTTCGTCGGCCCGCATCTGTTCGACCATGTGACCCGCGACATGGACATCTACCGCAAAGAGATTTTTGGGCCGGTCCTGTCCACCGTCCGGGCGAAAACCTACGAAGAGGCGCTCGCCTATGCGATGGACCATGAATACGGCAACGGCACCGCGATCTTTACCCGCGACGGTGACACCGCGCGCGATTTCGCGCACCGGGTGAATGTGGGCATGATCGGGATCAACGTGCCGATCCCGGTGCCGCTGGCCTATCATACCTTTGGCGGCTGGAAGAAATCGGGCTTTGGCGATCTGAACCAGCACGGGCCGGATTCGTTCCGCTTCTACACGCGAACCAAGACTATCACCTCGCGCTGGCCCAGCGGGATCAAGGAAGGCGCCAGCCTGAACTTCAAACCGATGGAGTGAGGATGGGCAGAGGTGATCCGCAGGGCGGCCTTTTCGCTTGCCCTGCCGGGAACTTCGGCGCTTTGATACCGCAATGGGATGGGAAGCCGACATTGCGGGTCTGACTCCAGAGCACGCCACCCGGCTGGCCGATCTGCCGTCGCGCGCCGTGCCGAAAGGTGCTGTGCTGTTTCGCCCCGGCGACCCGGCAGAAGGGTTCGTCGTGGTGCTGCAGGGTCGGATCGAGGTCTATCTGACCGGGCCTTCTGGTCGCGAGATCTTGCTCTATGCGGTGGAGCCGGGGCAGTCTTGTGTACAGTCGACGCTGGGCCTTCTGGGAGACGAGGCCTATGCCGGCGAGGCATTGACAGCGACTGACGCCGAAGTGGTGATCATTCCGAAGCCGCTGTTTCTGACCCTGATGAACAGCGACGCAGGCTTTCGCCGCTTTGTGCTGCAGGCGTTTGCGCGACGGATGCAGGATGTCACACGGCTTTTGGAACGGGTGGCGTTCGGGCGGATCGAAGGACGGCTGGCGGCAGCGCTTCTCGAGATTGCGGAAGGCGGCGAGGTGCGTGCGACGCATGCGGAGCTTGCCGCAAGGATCGGATCGGCGCGCGAGGTGGTGTCGCGGCGGCTGGATGCCTTTGCGCGTGCAGGCTGGGTCAAGACTGACCGCGGCTCGGTCAGGATCACCGATCCGGCGTCGCTGCGACAGCTGGTCACAGAACATGTGTGACCTGATCACAGACCGCTGCACCGCAACAACCTAGACTTGCTTCACATTCCGGATCGCAAGCGGATGATGAAAAAAGGAGAACTGCCGTGTTCAAGACAAATGAAGGCACTATTGACCGGGTGCTGCGCGTCACCGTCGGGCTGGCGTTGCTGGTCTGGTTCTTTGTCGATCAGGGTCAGGGCTTTTGGCACTATGCCAAGCTAATCGGCGTCGTGCCGCTGTTGACCGGGCTGATTGGAAGCTGCCCCGCCTATTCGCTGCTTGGCGTGTCGACCTGCCCGATGAAAAGGGCCTGACGGCTACTGCGGCGGATCACTCCGCCGCCACCTTCTGCGCGTTCAGCTTCGCATCAGACAGCGCCCGGCGTGGCGGGATTTGGGGCTTGGGCGACAACCTCCGGAGTGCGGGTCAGAACGATGCGTCCGCCAGCCTGAACCGTCAGCCGATACGGGGCACGGGCAGGCGGGCAATCGCCGACCCGCCCGCCCGGTCGGATACATTCGCCCGCTTCAAGCGTTATGGTCCTTAGGAGAAGGAGACTTTGACCATGATGCTACGCGCGACACTTGCGTTTGCCCTTGCCCTGGGCGCGGCTGGCCTTCCGGATATAGCCGATGCCAAGTCAAAGGGTTGCCCACCCGGTCTTGCCAAAAAGGACAATGGCTGCCAGCCGCCCGGCCAGGCCGGCAAGGGGTGGGACGGCAATGGCGATCAGGGTGCTTGGCAACGCGAGCATGACGATACCATCGTCTATGTGCTGCGCCCCGGCGACCGGTATGACCGCTACCCGCATGAGCGGCTATATGAAGAATGGCGCTACAATCTGCCCCCGCTGCGGCCGGGCGAGCGCTATGAGGTGATCAACGGTCAGATCGTGCGGGTTGATGAGAACACCGCCACAATCATGGCGCTGATCGGGTTGGCGAGGGATTTGCTGAACTGAACTTGCAATTGACAAGGGCGGCCACTGGCCGCCCTTGTGAAACGGTCTTGACCTTGACTCAGGCGCGCTTGCGGGCGCGCAGAGCACCAAGTCCACCCAGACCGGCCAAAAGCAACAGGCCAGCAGCGGGCAGCGGGACTTCGCTGGGCGGGGGCGGCGGATCGATAATTCTGTCACCACCAACATAAAGTGACAGGTGCGACAGGTTGGGCTGATTACCGCCACCGTTGACTACGTCTGCAGTGCTCCAAGTACCCGAAAGCAATGACGTATCAAGCAAATACGCAACCCATGCCACAGCGCCACCCTTTACTACCAGTGCAGCGTACTGGTAGCCACCAAAGCTGGAGACAGACCAATTCCCAGATTGAGTATTATCATTTGTACTGATCAAGTTGAAGGGTGCCTGCAGAGCAGTATTGTCGCCGCTCTTGCCGGCAAAGATCCAGGACGTTATGCCGAACACGCTAGCACTGTTCATGTCGGCAGCGCTTTCATTATTTCCGAGGACAGTCTGGCATTGCGTAGATGTCGTCACGGACAACACACTACAAACTGGTATTTCGACTGTTTTCGCCGCCGAAATCCCACCGAACAAAGTAATGGTCAAGGCTGACACCAAAACGATACTAGAAAACTTAGCTATAATTCTCATGTCTTTCTCCTGCACCTGTCGGACAAAACAACCAATCTAATTTAATCTTACACTTCAGCTTCGGGCAGATGAACACAAATTCGCCATAGTGTCAAAAATACACCCTAAGCGGGAAGTGGATACCCGAAGGTCGCAACGATTCGCGCCAAAGCTGTACCAAACCGCCTGCTGCGAAACAGTCTGCTGCGGCGCAAAATGCTCAGAAGTGACGCACACCGCAACCAAAGTGTCATCGCCTCCGAATCACCCCTACTCCGCCGCTACCTTTCGTGCGTTCAGCATCTGCTCCAGGTAGCGCCCGGTATGTGACCCCTCGACCTTGGCCACCGCTTCCGGTGTACCCACAGCAACGATCCGCCCGCCGCCGTCGCCACCCTCTGGTCCGATGTCGATGATCCAGTCAGCGGTTTTTATGACATCCAGGTTGTGTTCGATCACCACCACAGAATTACCCTGCTCGACCAGTTCGTGCAGCACTTCCATCAGCTTGCGAACGTCTTCAAAGTGCAGGCCGGTGGTCGGTTCATCCAGAATATACAGCGTACGGCCGGTCGCACGGCGGCTTAGCTCCTTTGACAGTTTCACCCGCTGCGCCTCGCCGCCCGACAGGGTGGTCGCCTGCTGGCCGACCTTGATGTAACCCAGACCGACCTGCACCAGCGCATCCATCTTTTCGCGGATGCTGGGAACGGCCTGAAAAAAGCCCTGCGCTTCTTCAACTGTCATATCAAGAACGTCTGCTATGCTTTTGTTCTTGAACTTTATTTCCAAAGTTTCGCGGTTATAGCGCGCGCCTTTGCACGTCTCGCAGGTCACGTAAACATCGGGTAGAAAGTTCATCTCGATCTTCAACACGCCATCGCCCTGACAGGCCTCGCACCGTCCGCCCTTGACGTTAAAACTGAACCGGCCGGGCAGATAGCCACGCGTCTTGGACTCGGGCAGGCCCGCAAACCAATCCCGCATCGGGGTAAAGGCCCCGGTATAGGTGGCGGGGTTGGACCGGGGCGTGCGACCGATGGCGCGCTGATCAATGTCGATAACCTTGTCCAGATGCTCGAACCCCTTGATAGTCTCGCACGGTGCAGGCGTTTCGCGCGCGCCGTTCAGGCGGGTGGCGGCGGTCTTGAACAGTGTCTCGATGGTCAGGGTGGATTTGCCGCCGCCCGACACGCCGGTAACACAGACGAACATGCCCAGCGGAAATTCGGCGGTGACGTTTTGCAGGTTGTTGCCGGTGGCATT
>JANNWS010000182.1:0-4068 GCA_031408575.1 Rhodobacterales bacterium | reverse complement strand
ATTGAACTTCCCCTGCCGATCGCTATGTCTCGTTCATAGCGCAACCCGGTAGCCTGATGATCCGATACACCCTGAAATGCGCGGCAGACCACGCCTTCGACAGCTGGTTCCAGTCGGGCGATGCCTGCGACACACTGATTGAGTCGGGCCGCGTCACATGCCCGATTTGCGGCGTTGCCGATGTAACGAAAACCCTGATGGCCCCTACGGTCCGCCCAGCCCGCAGCACAGGCGCAGTCCCGTCCGGGGAACGCCCGCTGGCCGCCCCGGCAACACAGGTCGAAGCCGACCTCGCAGCGCTGCGCAAAAAGATCGAAGAGAATTCCGACTACGTCGGCTTGAATTTCGCCGCCGAAGCACGGCGGATTCATGCCGGCGACGCCCCGGAGCGGTCGATCTATGGCGAAGCCCGGCCTGACGAGGCGCGCGCCCTGATCGAAGACGGGGTTCCGGTGGCCCCGTTGCCGTTCGTGCCGGGGCGCAAGACCAACTGACGCAGCACCTGCAGCCACGCGTTGGGTTTGGGTATCTTTGCCGAAAAGAAAGCCGCAGTCAGATCAGCGGCATGCCATTGCGCGATCCAGCCCCGCAGGCCCTGTGATCGGACCAAGCGGCATAGCCGCAAGCTGACCGTCGTTCAAACGCACCGCCACCGCTTGCGCCCAGTCAGAATCCGACAGGATCAACTCGGGCCCTGTTCCACAGTCGCGCAGACCACCCCGGATCACCGCCTCGCCGATCTGGTGGTTGGTCAACCCGGCAAGGCGGGCGACCTCGATCAACCGCGCGCCCTCAAGCCGGACGACAACCAGTTCGTGTGCCAGATGCGGGCGGTCGACATAAGCCAACTCGATGCGCCCGTCGCCGTCCAGATCTCCGATTCCTGCAGGGGCAAGCCAGCGATGCGTCTGTCCAATCGGCGCGGTCGCAGCACGCTGCCCCGTGGCGTCATAGACCGCCAGCATCGCGCCCCGCGCGATGTCGGTTTCGACAATGACAACTTCGGCGCGGCCGTCGCCATCCAGATCGGCCAGCCGCGCCGTCACATCCTCGAATACACGCGTCTTTGGCAGCGTCACGCGCACCCGCCGACCGTCCCCGAGAGTCAGATCCATCGCGCCCCATTCCATCGCGTCGCCTAGCACGCCATGGTCATACCGGGCCGTGGGCAGGGCGAGGTCCGCCGCTACAATGCCCTGCGCTGCAACCGGCCCTGAAAGGCCAAGTGCCAAGCCGAGGGCAAGCCGCATCAAATCTGCTTTTCGGGCATGTTCACAACCAGTCCGTCCAGCGCAGCCGACACTTTCAACTGACAGGTCAGGCGCGAGCGCGCAGCGTCGGGTTTCCATGCGAAATCCAGCATGTCCTCTTCCATCGCGTCTTTCTTTGGCAGCTTTTCTACCCAGTCGGCTGCCACATAGACGTGACAGGTCGAACAGGCGCAGGCCCCGCCGCAATCGGCCTCGATCCCCGGTATGCCGTTGTCGCGCGCGCCTTCCATCACGGTCAGGCCATTCGGCACCTCGACCACATGTTCCTTGCCGCCAAATTCAACATAGGTGATCTTTGCCATCTTTGTCCTCGCATCCGTGTCCGGGAATTCGCCCCGGCGCCCGGCGATGGACATAGGGCATCGCGCCGGACTTTGCCAGTGGCCACAAGGGCGCGACTGCCGCCCGCTTCCGTCGTAGCCGCTTTCCCGCCAGCGCCTGCCTGACGCTGACAGAAGCGCCAGACAGGCGCTGGCGTCCCGATTTTCGCCTGTCTTCCGCCAAAACCGGATTCCACTTTTGTCGGACAGGCTCTATGGTCGCAAAAGCACGGGCAGAACAACCGACAGGCCGCATGATCCGACCCCTTATCTTATGTGCCGCCGCACTGGCCGCCGGTGCGTGCAGCGGCATAACGCCGACCAGCGCTATCCCGCAGGCCGATCTGGCGGCCGAACTGGTGATTGCGCGCAGCGACAACCCCCCGGCAGGCCCGCCGGGTGCCTGCTGGGCGCGCGACGTAACCCCGGCGGTGATCGAAACCGAGATGCGACAGGACATCGTGGCCCCCGCCCGCACTGCCGATGACGGCACGCAGACCCCGGCGACCTTCCGCAGCGTGACCCAGCAGCGCATCGTGCAGGACCGGCGCGAGGTCTGGTTCCGCACCCCCTGCGAGGCGGAAATGACGGTGGCGTTCACCGCAACGCTGCAACGGGCGCTCAAGGCGCGCGGGCTTTATGGCGCTGCGGTGACGGGCAACATGGATGATGCCACCCGGCTTGCGATCCGCCGGTTTCAGGCCCCGCAGGGGCTTGACAGCAGCGTGTTATCGCTTGCCGCCGCGCGCGATCTGGGCCTGACGGCGGCAGACCCGGACAGCTACTGACGCAATGCAGCCAGTGCATGAAAAAGGGCGCCCGAAGGCGCCCTTTGCGGTGCAGGAACCCCTGCGTTACGTTTCGGCCGCGACAGCCTTACTTTTCGACCGACAGGGCTACAAAGCGCGGATCGCCGGCACGGCGGACCAGCAGCAGCAACGACTTTCGGCCTGCATCGCGCGCCTCGGTGATCCGGGTTTCCAGATCGCCAAGCGTCTCGACCTTTTGCTGGCCGGCTTCGGTGATCAGATCCCCTTCGCGCAGACCCTTGGCATAGGCTTCCGATGCGGGATCGACCGCCATCACGGCAAGGCCTTCCGACCCGGCCGGCAGACCCATCTTCTCGATAGCCTCTGCGGTGATCGGCGTTACCGTCAGGCCCAGCAGATCCTGCACCTCGGGCTCGTCTGACGGGGCGGCGGCGGCGGGCACCGTTTCGGCCTCGGCGTCTTCGCGGCGGCCCAGCGTGATGGTCAGCGTCTCGGTCTTGCCGTCGCGCAGAACCACAACCTGCGTCGCCTTGCCAATATCGGTATCGGCAACCTTGCGAACCAGTTCGCGCGTGTCCGACACGTCAACCCCGTCAAACGAGACGATCACGTCGCCCGCAACCATGCCCGCAACTTTGGCCGGCCCTTCCGGCACGTCCGTGACCAGCGCCCCCTTGGCGGTGTCCAGCCCCATCGCTTCGGCCACATCCGGCGTCACGTCCTGAATCCGCACGCCCAGCCAGCCGCGCCGGGTTTCGCCGAATTCGCGCAACTGCCCCACCACCTTGTTGACCACGTTCGACGCCATCGAAAACCCGATGCCAATCGACCCGCCATTGGGCGACAGGATCGCCGTGTTCACGCCGATCACCTGACCATCCATGTTGAACAGCGGCCCGCCCGAGTTGCCCCGGTTGATCGCGGCATCGGTCTGGATGAAATCGTCATAAGTGCCGCTCAGCGCCCGGTTGCGGGCCGAGACGATGCCTGCCGACACCGAAAAGCCCTGGCCCAGCGGATTGCCCATCGCCATCACCCAGTCGCCGACACGCATCAGATCGCTGTCACCGAAGGCAACGAACGGCAGCGGCTCTTCGCTTTCGACCTTCAACAGCGCAATATCGGTGTTCGGGTCGGTGCCGACCAGCTTGGCCGTCAGCCGCTCGCCCGAATAGAACTCGATCTCGATCTCGTCGGCACCCTCGATAACGTGGTTGTTGGTGACGATATAGCCATCTTCCGACACGACGAAACCCGAACCCAGAGCCTCGCTTCGGCGCGGGGCGTCATCGCCTCCGCCCTGGCCCTGACGGTCCTGAAACTCTTTGAAGAACTCCTCGAAGGGCGATCCTTCGGGAACCATCGGCCCTCCCTCGGTCGAGGCGGCAACGACGGACGAGGTGGTGATGTTCACCACGGACGGGCTGATGTCCTGCGCAAGATCGGCGAATGAATCCGGCGCGCCCAGCGCTGCCGCCTCCATCGCGGGTGTGACCGCAAGAACAAGGCCCAGAACAGCAGCAGCGGCAAAGCGCCGGGCTGCGGTCGGACGGTCAGGATAGATGGCGTTGGACTGCACTCCGAACTCCTTTTCGACTTTAAAGCAGGCCCGATGAAGTATCGGGTATGAGCGTCTTACACAGCTACAAATGCAACACTGCAATGCAAACCCAGTCGCGCCGGCTCACTTCAGTGTGAGCGCGCCGT
>JANNWS010000181.1:0-13896 GCA_031408575.1 Rhodobacterales bacterium | reverse complement strand
CCCGACCGCGGCATCGTCGCCCCCGCCGAATTCCTGCCTGCAATCGAAGAGGCGGGCCTGTCGGAACGGCTGGGTGAGGTGATGCTTTACAACGCGCTGTCAGCGCTTGTGCGCTGGGACAAGGCCGGGCTGTAAGTGCCGACCGTCGCCGTAAATTTTTCGGCGGCCGAATTGCGCAACCCGAAACTGCCAGAAAAGATCAAATGGGAACTGGACAGGTTCGACCTGACACCGGACCGATTGACGGTGGAAATTCTGGAAACCGTGGTGACGCAGACCGACAATGACGTGATCGTGCGAAACGTGGCGGCGCTGGCGGCACTGGGCTGTGGCATCGACCTTGACGATTTCGGCACGGGTCACGCGTCGATCACCAATATCCGCCGCTTTGCCCTGCGCCGGGTCAAGATCGACCGCAGCTTTGTCACCCGCGTGGACGAGGACCGCGAACAGCAAAAGATCGTCTCGGCGATCTTGTCGATGTCGGAACGCCTTGGGCTGGAGACTCTTGCCGAAGGGGTGGAAACGCCGGGCGAACACACAATGCTGTCGCAACTGGGGTGCGGCCACGTGCAGGGTTTTGGCATCGCACGCCCGATGCCGTATGAAGATACCGCCGACTGGATGCTGCGCCACGGCGCGCGCCTTGCGGCGACCCCGCGCATCAGCCATCGCGCCGTGTAGCGGCGCAACGGGACCGGTGGGGTTGAATCCCGCGGCGCGCCTCTTCGCAAGCGGGGGCAAAACCGCGCGACACCTGCCGCCGGGGGGAAAACCGCTTGACCTTTCCCCCCCACCTCTGTTGAAGCACCGCTGACCCTTTCAGGAACGGTGGTGGTCCAGATGGACGATCAGAACAAGAATCTCATCCTTGCAACCGCGCTCAGTTTCCTTGTGATTCTGGCTTGGTTTTTTTTCTTTCCACCGCCCGAACCGCTCGCCGCCCCGGCCACGCCTGCTGCACTTGCGACTGCCGACGGCACTGCCCTGACGCCGCCGGCGGCAACCGAAACCGGAACGGCCGCCGTGCCGCAGGCCGAAGCCGTTCCCGAGGCGCCGCGTCTGGCCATCGACACTGCGCGCATCACCGGATCAATCTCGCTTCTGGGCGGGCGGATCGACGATCTGAAGCTGAAGGATTATCAGGTCACGCTTGACCCGAAATCGGACATCGTACGGCTACTTAGCCCAGTGGGGCAAACCGGGGCCTATTACGCGCTATACGGCTGGGCTCCCGGCGGCGACCTTGCGTTCGAAGACGTTCCGGGGGCGAATACCGAATGGCAGCTTGCCTCGGGTGGTACATTGTCGCCTGACGCGCCGGTCACGCTGAGTTGGGACAATGGCAAGGGGCTGCTCTTCAGCCGCACCCTGTCGATCGACGACAACTATATGTTCACCGTGACGCAGGCGGTCCAGAATACCGGGACGACCGAAGTCCGCATGGCGCCCTACGGAATTGTCGCGCGACACGGCAAACCGGCCGATCTGCAGAACTTCTTCGTTCTGCACGAAGGGGTTGTGGGCCGGACCGACGGCACGCTGACCGAAACGAAATACGCCGACATGATCGATCTGCCCACGGTAGCGCGTGAAGCCGCACAGGCAGAGGTGATCGAAGCCACCACCGATGGCTGGATCGGCTTTACCGACAAGTACTGGATGACCACGCTAATCCCCGAACAGGGCCAGCCATTTACGTCCGTGACAAAATATGTGGCCGCAACCGATGTATTTCAGGTGGAAACCCGCCAACCGGTGATTGCGGTGGCGCCGGGTGCGACGGCCTCAAGCACGTCGCGGCTGTTTGCCGGAGCGAAGGAATGGGAAACCATCCGCAACTACCAGAACGACGCTGGCATTGCGGGCTTTCTTGATTCCATCGACTGGGGCTGGTTCTATTTCCTGACCAAGCCGATCTTCCTGGTGCTGCACTGGCTGCATGGCCTGATCGGCAACATGGGTCTTGCGATCATCGGACTGACGTTCGTGCTGAAGTTGATCGTGCTGCCGCTAGCCTACAAATCCTATGTCTCGATGGCGCGGATGAAGGAACTTCAGCCCGAGATGGAGGTGCTGAAGGAAAAGGCGGGCGACGACAAGCAGAAGCTGCAGAAGGACATGATGCAGCTGTACAAGGACAAGAAGGTCAATCCGGCTGCGGGGTGTCTGCCGGTTCTGATTCAGATTCCGATTTTCTTTTCGCTGTACAAGGTGATCTTCGTCACGATCGAACTGCGTCATGCGCCGTTCTTTGGCTGGCTTACCGATCTTTCTGCGCCCGATTCGTCCTCGATGTTCAATCTGTTCGGTCTGCTGCCCTGGGCCGCGCCCGAGCCGAACACCATTCTGGCGCTGGTCTTCATCGGGGTGCTGCCGATCCTTCTGGGGATCTCGATGTGGTTGCAGCAAAAGCTGAACCCGGCACCCACTGATGCGTCGCAGGCCATGATCTTTGCCTGGATGCCTTGGGTCTTCATGTTCATGCTGGGCGGATTTGCGTCGGGGCTGGTGCTGTACTGGATCACCAACAACATCATCACTTTCGGACAGCAGTTCATCATCATGCGCAGTCATGGCCACAAGCCGGACATCTTCGGCAATATCCGGGCCGGCATCAAACGAAAGCCTGCCGACGCGAAACCGGGGATCGCCGACAAGAAGGCCCCCGTGAAGAAATGACAGCACGGCTGGCCCATATCTGCCGCCACCCGATCAAGGGCCACGGACGCGAAGCCCTCGCGTCCGTTGTCCTTTCGGCGGGGGAGTGTCTGCCCTTCGACCGGCATTGGGCGGTGGCGCATGAGGCGGCAAAGCTGACCGGAGATTGGGTGCCAAGCACGAATTTCGCACGTGGCGCGAAGGCACCCCTGCTGATGGCGATAACGTCGGTGCTGGACGAGGCGTCGGGCCGAGTGACCCTGTCGCATCCCGACCAACCCGACCTCACCTTCCGCCCCGATGATGCCGCTGACCTGTCCGCGTTTCTCAACTGGGTGGCCCCGCTCAGCCCAGCCAATCGCGCCCAACCCGCGCAGATCGTCAGCGTGGGGCGGGGCCTGACAGACAGCGATTTCCCGTCGGTTTCAATCCTGTCGCTGACCTCGCTTGCCGATCTGTCCGCACGGATGGGCCATGATCTGTCGATCGACCGTTGGCGTGGCAATCTCTGGCTTGAGGGGACGGAGCCTTGGGCAGAATGGGGCTGGATCGGGCGCAAGCTGCGGATCGGCACGGCAGAGCTTACCATCAAGGAACGCATCACCCGCTGTCGCGCCATCAGCGCCGACCCAGCAACCGGCCTGATTGACGCCGATACGCTGGGCGGGCTGGACGCAGCCTTTGGCCATCAGGATTTCGGACTTAATGCGACCGTGACGAATGGCGGCACGATTGCAACCGGCGACCGGGTGGAATTACTGTGAGCGTGTTGCCTTTCCCCCTTGCCCCAGAGCCCGACACCGCCGCCCGTGAAGCGGGCCGACTGATGTTCGCAGGCCCGGTCGATTTCGTCAAAGGCGTAGTCGCCATGCCCGGCCTGCCCCCTGCCGACCGGCTGGAGGTCTGTTTCGCAGGCCGCTCGAACGTAGGAAAATCAAGCCTTATCAACGCTCTGACAGGGCGAAAATCGCTTGCGCGCGCCTCGAACACGCCAGGGCGGACGCAAGAGATCAACTATTTTGCACTGGGTGATACGCGCTATCTGGTTGACCTGCCGGGCTATGGCTATGCCGAAGCGCCCAAGCCGGTGGTGGAAAAGTGGCAACGCCTGCTGAAGAACTTCCTCTCGGGCCGCCAGACCTTGCGCCGTGCCTTCGTGCTGATCGACACGCGGCACGGGGTGAAGGCGGTCGATGAGGAAATTCTGACGCTGCTGGATCGCTCGGCTGTGACCTTTCAGGCGGTGCTGACCAAGGCCGACAAGGTAAGTGCTGCCGAGCGCGAGGCCAGCATCGCACAGGTGCAGACGGCATTGGCCAAACATCCGGCGGCCTATCCCGAGATCGTCGTCACCTCATCCGAAAAGGGCGACGGGATTGAAACGCTGCGGGCGATCATCGCCACGCTGGTGTAGCAGACCAAAAATCTATGAAAATTTTCGCCAAGACTTTTCCAAAAGTCTTGGTCGTGCATGCCTACACATGCTGCGCGCCGTTCACCTCGATCTCCGCCCCCGAGATATAGCTGGACTGGTCGGAACAGAGAAACCAGATCACATCGGCCACCTCTTTGGGTTGGCCCAGACGCTGCAACGGCAACTTCTCGACGATCTTGTCGGTGCCGGGCGACAGGATGGCCGTTTCGACCTCGCCGGGCGCTATCGCATTCACCCGCACACCCAGCGGCCCAAAATCATGCGCCATCTCGCGCGTCAGCGCGGCCAGCGCCGCCTTGGATGTGGCATAGGCCGCCCCCGCAAAGGGATGCACGCGAACCCCGGCAATCGAAGTGACGTTTACGATCGCCCCCTTTGCGGCGGCCAGTTCGTCCTGCAACCCTCGGGCCAGCACGACCGACGAAAAGAAGTTCACATGGAACACGTGGCCCCAGGTCCGCAAGTCTGTCTCCAGCGTGTTGAGCCGCCCGCCAGTGGGTGATTTCGGGCTGATCCCCGCGTTGTTCACCAATGCGTCAAGCCGCCCATTGATCTTTTCCTTGATGACCTCAAGCCCGGCGATGGTCTTTTTCGGGTCGGCGAGGTCGATCTGGATGTGATTTTCTTCACCTCCCGGCCAGGGGCAGCGCGGATCGAAGGGCTGGCGCGAACAGGTCAGCACCCGCCAACCTTCGGCCGAAAATCGTTTGACCGTGGCATGGCCGATCCCGCGACTGGCACCCGTCAGCACCAGCGTTTTCTGTTCGGTCATGCCGCTCTCCGTCGTCGTTCGGCTAAACCCTACTCGTTCAGTCAGGATTTGCAAGGCAAGCACCCTTGGCAGAGGGCGCCAAAGCCGCTACCAATCCCCGACCGCAGGGATTGCCCAATGAAAAAGCAGCTTGCCATGATGCGTGAACCCATTGCCACCGCCCGCACCCTGTCCGAAGCACTGCCCTACATGCAGCGCTATGCCGGTGCTGTCGTGGTGGTGAAATTCGGCGGCAACGCGATGGGGGACGAAGCCGCGATGGCCGAGTTTGCGCGCGATGTCGTTCTGATGCGGCAGGTCGGCGTGAACCCGGTGGTCGTGCATGGCGGTGGTCCGATGATCAACGAGATGCTGGCAAAACTTGGCATCAAGTCAGAATTCGTGCGCGGCAAGCGCGTCACCGACAAGGCCACGGTCGAGGTGGTGGAAATGGTCCTCTGCGGTGCGGTCAACAAGCGCATCGTGCAGGCGATCAACGATCAGGGCGGGCGGGCCGTTGGCATTTCCGGCAAGGATGACGATCTGATGGTCTGCGTCGCCGATGACCCGGAACTGGGGTTTGTCGGGCGGCCGGTCGAGATGAACGTGCAGGTGCTGCGCGACCTTTACACCGCCGGCATCATTCCCGTGGTGGCCCCCGTGGCGACAGGCGTGGCCGATAACGAGACGTTCAACGTGAACGGAGATACGGCGGCAGGTGCCATCGCGGGGGCGCTGAAGGCCGACCGGCTGTTGCTGCTGACCGATGTATCGGGCGTCAAGGATGAAACTGGCGCAGTCGTAACCCAACTGACCCCGGAACAGGTACGCGACCTCACCGCACGCGGCATCATCGCGGGCGGCATGATCCCAAAGACGGAAACGGCGCTGCTGGCGCTGGAACAGGGCGTGCGCGCGGTGGTGATCCTGGATGGGCGCATCCCCAACGCCTGCCTGCTGGAGTTGTTCACCGATCATGGTGCAGGATCGCTGATCCGGTCAACCGAGCCGCGCGTCAAGCCGCGCGGCGAGGGGTGACGCGGGACGCGTAAAACTGGGATCCTGTTTTCCGCAGCCATCATATGACCGCTGTTGGCACAGCGCGGGATGGCGCTGCCACGCCCCCCCCCCCGGTCTCGCTCTAGCTTGCATCGTGACCACGTCCTCCCCTATCCTGAAGCAGAAGGGACGCTGCCCGATGCAACACGAAGCGCTGATCCGCCTTGGCATTTTTTCATCGCTTTTTCTGCTGTTCGCGGCGGTTGAGGCGCTGGCCCCGCGGCGTATCCGCGCCCTGCCCCGACAAGGCCGCTGGGCCACGAACTGGGCGATCCTGATCCTGGATGCGGGGGCTTTGCGGCTGCTGGCACTGCTGGTCCCGCTGCTGGCGGTCGGCGCGGCGCTGGATGCGGGTCGGATGGGGTGGGGCCTGTTCAACCAACTCGGCTGGCCGTTGTGGCTGGAGGGTCTGCTGGCGATCCTTTTCCTTGACCTTGCGATCTGGTGCCAACACCTGATCACCCATCGCATTCCCGTTTTGTGGCGCATTCACCGGGTCCATCATGCCGACCGCGATATGGATGTGACCACCGCGATCCGCTTTCATCCGGTAGAGATCGCGGCTTCGATGCTGCTGAAGATCGGCCTCGTTTATGCACTGGGTCCGCCTGCGATTGCGGTTTTGATCTTTGAAGTTCTGCTGAACGGCACTGCGCTGTTCAACCATGCCAATATCGCGCTGCCGGCGTGGCTTGACCGTTGGCTGCGCCTGCTTCTGGTCACGCCCGACATGCACCGCGTCCACCATTCGGCGGACCGGGGCGAACATGACAGTAATTTTGGCTTTGCCCTGTCGGTCTGGGATCGCCTGTTCGGCACCTACCGCGCCCAGCCTGCGGGCGGGCATCATGGCATGACCGTGGGCCTTGACTGGCAGGATGATCGCCCGGCGCGCCTGGGGTGGAGCCTGCTGCTGCCGTTCCGGCGGCGCTGATGCTGCAAGCCATAGAATCCGCCGCCGCCCCGCACGCCCTGACCATCCTTGGCGGATTTCACGCAGCAGCCGGCGATGAATTGCCCGAAGGCACCCGCACACTGCTTCTCCTTGGCCCGAAACAGCCCGGCTTCTGGCCGCACCTGACCGCTCAGCCCGAATGGCGCGACGGCGCGCCCGACCCGGTGGACCGCTGGTCGCGCCGTGTGATCGGTCGCCTTGCCTGCGACCTCGGGGCCAAGGCGCTGTTCCCCTTTGGTGGCCCGCCGTGGCGCCCGTTCTACCAATGGGCGCTGCGGACAGGCCGCGTCCATGCCTCTCCCGTGCGCCTTCTGGTCCATGACGAGGCTGGCCTGATGGTGTCATTCCGCGGCGCGCTGGCGTTGAAAGAACACCTTGATCTGCCAATCCCGCCGCCCAACCCCTGCAACCACTGCGACGGCAAACCCTGCCTTGCCGCCTGCCCGCCCCGCGCGCTGACCGCTGACGGCTATGATCTGCCGACATGCCACAGTTTTCTGCGGACCGCAGCCGGGCAGGATTGCATGACCAGAGGCTGCCTCGTGCGCGGCACTTGCCCGCTGTCGCTCCGCCATGCAAGGATACCAGAACAGTCAGCCTATCATATGGGGCAATTCCATCGATGACCAAGCGCCTGATCCTGACGCGTCACGCCAAATCCAGCTGGGATGATCCCCTCACCCCCGACCACGACCGCCCGCTGAACGAGCGGGGCAAGGCCGCCGCCGCCGATCTGGGTGACTGGCTTGCGTCGCGCGGCCATGTCCCCGGCGAGGTGCTCTGCTCGGATGCGCTGCGCACCCGAAAAACCTGGTCGGGCATCGCCCCCGCCTTGCCTGGCACCCCGATACTGGAGCTGAAACCCGCACTTTACCATGCCGGCCCTGACGTCATGCTGGCGGTGTTGCGCCACGCCCATGCCGACACCGTGATGATGATCGGCCACAATCCCGGCATTGCCGAGTTTGCCCAGCGTCTTGTCGCACGCGCTCCGCTGAACCCCGAGTTTCCGCGCTACCCGACGGGCGCCACACTGGTCGCCGAGTTCGACATCGCAAACTGGGAAGATGTCACCTTCGGGACCGCCGCAACCCTCGACTTTACGGTGCCGCGCGAACTCGCCCTGTAGCTTTTTCTGTCCAGAAATATCCTCGGGGGGTGAATTGGCCTTAAGGCCAAGAGGGGGGCAGACAGCCCCCCTGCACTGCCCCCGGTCAGTGTCCCAGAATCTGCGACAGGAACAGCTTCGTGCGCTCGGATTTCGGGTTCAGGAAGAACTCTTCCGGTTCATTCTGCTCCACGATCTGCCCCTGATCCATAAAGATCACACGGTTCGCAACCTGACGGGCAAAGCCCATCTCATGGGTCACGCAGATCATCGTCATGCCCTCTTCGGCAAGTTGGATCATCGTATCCAGCACTTCCTTGATCATCTCGGGGTCGAGCGCGCTGGTCGGTTCGTCGAACAGCATGATCCTTGGCTTCATGCACAACGACCGCGCGATGGCCACGCGCTGCTGCTGGCCGCCCGACAACTGACCCGGATATTTCTTTGCCTGCTCAGGGATCTTCACCTTTTCAAGGAAATACATCGCGGTTTCCTCGGCCTCTTTTTTCGGCACCTTGCGGACCCAGAGCGGGGCCAGTGTCAGATTTTCAAGGATCGTCAGATGCGGAAACAGGTTGAAGTGCTGGAACACCATCCCAACCTCGGACCGGACCTTGTCGATGTTCTTCAAATCAGACGTCAGTTCGGTGCCATCGACGATGATCTGCCCCGACTGATGTTCCTCCAGCCGGTTGATACAGCGGATCAGGGTCGATTTGCCTGATCCCGATGGCCCGGCGATGACGATCCGTTCGCCGCGCATCACCGTAAGGTCGATATCGCGCAGCACGTGGAACGTGCCATACCACTTGTTCATCCGGGTGATTTGGACGGCGATCTCGTCGCTTACCACCATCGAGGCGCGGGGGGCACGGGCGGCCTGTTGGTCTGCCATGGAGGTCTCCTTAAAGATGTTCGCGCTTCAGCTTGTTCTCCAGGTACATCGAGTACCGGGACATGCCGAAACAGATGAGAAAGAAGATAGCGCCGACAAAAATGTAGGGCTCCCAGTAGATGCCCTTCCAGTTGATGTCGGCACGCACGACGGCCGTGATGCCCTTCAGGGGGTCCAGAAGTCCGACAAATGCCACTAGCACGGTGTCCTTGAACAGGCCGATGAACGTGGACACGATGCCGGGGATCGAGATTTTCAGCGCCTGCGGCATAATAATAAGCCGCTGCGCCTTCCAGTAATCAAGCCCCAGCGCATCCGCTGCCTCGTATTGGCCCCTCGGCAACGCGGCAAGGCCGCCCCGGATCACTTCAGCGATATAGGCCGATGCGAACAGCGTCACCATGATGATTACCCGCAGGATGATGTCGAAGTTCGTGCCAGGCGGCAGAAAGTATTGCAGCAGCAATGACGCGGTGAACAGCAGTGTGATCAGCGGCACACCGCGGATGAATTCGATGAACCCGACCGACAGGGTCTTGATCAGAAGCATGTCCGATTGCCGCCCCAGCGCCAACAGGATGCCCAGCGGCAACGACCCTGCAATCGCCGTCACGCCGATCGTCACCGCCAGAAGGAAGCCGCCAAACTGATCACTGTCGACCGACTCGCTGGCCAGCGGGATCACCGACTGCAGCGCGCCCGATACCGGGCCTTGCAAAAACAGCCACCACAGGCAGGCCGCAACCACCCCCAGTGCCGTTGCCACGACCACGCTGGTGCGTTTACCGATCAGGCTGTAAACCGCCCCGCCGACGGCAAAGCCGGCCATCGCCGTCACCGGCGCCCAGACCGATCCGCCCCACAACAACCAGAATGTCAGCGCGGGATACAGCGCCGTGAACCACAACAGCTTTTTGGGAATATTCGTGAACAGCACCGGGGCCAGCGCCGCGAACAACAGCACGAAGGCCAGGATCGGGCGCCAGTACAGATCGCGTGGATAAAAGCCGAACATGAACTGATGCCAGCGGGCGCGGATCACGGCCCAGCAGGCACCGTCTGCCCCCTCGCCCGCCTTGGCGATGATCACGGCACGGCATTCCGCCAGCGAATTCGCGTTCCAGACTGAATTCAGGAACCACGGCAGCGCCGCCTTGATCAGCAAAAAGATCACCAGCGCCCCGATCACCGTCAGCGCAATGTTCAGCGGGCTGGAAAACAGATTCTCGCGCGACCATTTGACTGCGCCGCGTTCCGTCACGGGTGGCACCTGTGGCGGCAGCATCGTTTCTCGGGCAAAGGCTGTGGGTGTGCTCATCTCAGCGCTCCTTCAGCTTGACGGAATTGTTGAACGCATTCATCACGCTTGAGATCATCAGGCTGATCGTCAGATAGATCAGCATCATCAACAGCATGCATTCCAGCTCTTTGCCGGTCTGGTTCAGAGTGATGCCGCCCAGCGTGCCGCGCAGGTCCATATAGCTGACCGCGATTGCAAGCGAGGTGTTCTTGGTCAGGTTCAGGTATTGCGAAATCAGCGGTGGGATGATGACGCGCAGCGCCTGCGGCAGGATGATCAGGCTCATCGTACGGCCGGGACGCAGTCCCAGCGCGAAGGCAGCCTCTGACTGACCCTTGGAAATCGCCATCACGCCGGCCCGCACCGCTTCTGCAATGAACGCCCCGGTGTACAGCGTCAGCGCGATCAGCAGCGCGGTAAAAGCATGGGCCACTGTGATGCCGCCGACAAAGTTGAAACCCTTCATCGCCGGGTATCCAAGGTGGAAACCCATCGCATAAAACAGCACCACCACCGGCAGGATCAGGATTGCCAGGCTTTTCCACCATGTCACCGGACGCTCGCCCGTGGTTTCCTGCACGGCGCGAGCGCGGCGCAGAAGGACTCGGTTCACGAAAAAGCTCGCCCCCAGCACGGCGATTATCGCCAGCAGGTCAGCACTGATCATGAAGAGGCCAAGGTCGATATTGCCAAGGCTGTGCGTGAACAGCGGCTCGGGAATGCTGGTGCCGCGGTTCGTCACCGCAACCGACTGGTCCAGCCACATGCTGGCCTTGGGCGCTTCGCCTGCGGCGATCATCGCATCGGTGACGCGAAAATCCTTCGGCTCCGGCATGGTTTCCGACAGCACCGCATAGACCAGCAGGATCCACAGCAGCAGCGGTACGTTGCGGAAAATCTCGACATAGACCGTCATGATCCGGGCCACGAGCCAGTTCTTGGACAGGCGCAGCACACCGGCGGTCACGCCGACGATGGTTGCGAAGACGCAGCCAAAGAAGGCCAGCAGCAGCGTGTTGAGCAACCCCACCAGCAACGCGCGGGCATGGGTGCTGTCGTTGGTGTATTCGACCAGCCGCTGGCTGATGTCATACCCCGCCCGGTTCCACAGGAAATCATAGCTGAACACCCGATCTTTGGCGGCCAGGTTCTGGATCGTGTTGTTCAGCAGCCATGAGACGAACAGCCCAAAGAGGATCAGCACGATCACCTGAATGGTCATCGAACGAAACCGGGTATCGTATATGAGCATGCTCAGCCGAAAAGGTGCTTTCGGCGCTTCTGTGGCATAAGCCATTGATATTCCCCCTGATCCCAACCCGTTGGCCCGAGTATGCCGGTGCCTGTCGACGTCTTGTGCGTCTTGCGGGGTGGTTGTCTTTACCCGAACGTGGCAACGGGCGCGCCGGCATGGCGCGCCCGTTGCCTTAAGCGATCAACGGAACGGCGGTGCGTATTGCAGGCCGCCCTGGGTCCAGAGCGCGTTCAGGCCGCGCGCCAGTCCGATCGGGGTCGATTCGCCGATGTTTGCAGCAAAGATCTCGCCGTAGTTGCCTTGGGCAGCGATTGCGCGCAGAGCCCAATCCTTGTCCAGACCGAGGAAGGCACCCATGTCGCCCTCGGTGCCAAGCAGACGCTTGATCTCGGGGTTCTGGGTGGTGCTTGCCATCTCTGCGACGTTAGCCGAGGTGATGCCGTTTTCTTCGGCGGCAATCAGCGCGTAGAACGTCCAGCGGACGACATCGCCCCAGTTGTTGTCTCCATGACGCACGACCGGCCCAAGCGGCTCTTTCGAGATGATTTCGGGCAGGATCACGTAGTTTTCGGCGTCGGCCAGTGTTGCGCGCACCGCGGCAAGACCAGAGGCGTCGGTGGTGTAGGCATCGCAGGTGCCGGCGACAAGCTGACGCTGGCCTTCGGCGTCGTCAGCGATGTTCACGGCAGTGTAGGCGATATTGTTCGCCTTGAAGAAGTCGGCGGTGTTCAGTTCGGTCGTGGTACCGGTCTGGATGCAGATCGTAGCCCCATCCAGTTCCTTGGCCGACGTCACGCCGAGATCTTTCTTCACCATGAAGCCCTGACCGTCATAGTAGTTGACCGTCGGGAAATCGAACTTCAGGTCGGTATCGCGCGAGAAGGTCCAGGTCGAGTTGCGGACCAGCAGATCAACCTCACCCGAAGCGAGTGCCGTAAAGCGCGTCTCGCCGGTCAGCGGGACGTATTTCACCTTGCTGGCGTCACCGACAACCGCGGCGGCAATAGCCTTGCACAGCGCCACGTCAAAGCCCTGATAGTCGCCGTTGGCATCCGGGGCTGCAAAACCGGTCAGACCGGTGTTCGTGCCACAGATAAGCTCGCCGCGCGCCTTGATGTCGGCGACGGTGTCTGCCGAAGCGATCCCTGCAAGCGCACCGGCAACGGCCAGCGTGCCGAAGAATACGTATTTGTTCATTCTTACCTCTTCCTGATCATCCGCCCGGTTTCAGGCGGTTTTTTTATCCCGTTCGTCACGGGTGCGAAACTGACGGACTGTCCCGCTCAGTATCGGGCATTTTGTTCCGAAGCGATTTGAAAGGTCAAGGCTTCTGGCGGATAGGTCCGATAATTGGGAAAATCTTCGCAATTGCAGCCAATTTGCCCATCGTTTGGGCATCTGCATGTTGCAGGTCAGAGGCCGATCACTGGCTGAGCCGATAGAATCGTTCGGCCTGAAGAAACCCCGCATGACGGACCGCCTCTGATGCGTCGGCCTCGTCATCGCGGCCCCAAAGCTCTGCCTGCCAATGCTCGTCAAGGCGCGAAAGCCGCCACGCCTCGGCTGCGTCAAGGTGTTCATCGGTCACAGCCAGCGCCAACACCAGCGACCCCGAGAGTGCGACAAGGTCATGAAACCCGGTCAACTGAAACGGGGTGAGGCCAGCCACCCGTACCGTGAGCCGCGCAAGGCTTGGCTCACGTTGAGCGATATGAACAACGCCTGCCGTCGCCTGCAACGGCGCGTCCAGCGCGGCTGCCGCCCAGTCCAGCACCGGATCCCAAGCCTGCGCCTGCCGCGCGACCAGCTCTACCGGACCCGTCGCGCGGTAACACAAAAGATCGGTGTCGCCGTAGGCCGCCAGCAACCCCACCACCTCGTCGAACTGCGGCGTCACCTTGTCCAGTGCGGCATTGGCCGCGCGGGTAAAGGGCATGGTTTCGGGCCGCACCTTGCCGATCTGCGCGTCCCACTCCACGGCGATCGCCTTTGCCATGCGTTCGGTCGGCACCACCAGCGGCGTCTTGGCGGGGGTTTTCACCGGGCGCCCGTCCAGCCGCACGGCAAAGCCGCCATCGACCCTGTCCACCATCGCCTCTTTCCAGAAGCGTTTCGCGGTCCAGCCGGTCATCTGCAAACACTCACCTGATCGACGCGAAGGGATCGGCGGGAACGTCCGTCTCTTTCCAGTCCAGCAGCTTCCAAGTCCGCACCATGTGGTCGGGCAGGGGTGCCGTGAACGTCATGTCGGCCTTGGTGATCGGATGCTGGATCGTCAGGCTGCGCGCATGAAGATGCAGCTTGCGACTCAGATCGCCGCCCGCCGTTGCCCCCCAGCCGTCACCCATGTTTTCCTGCCCCGAGCCGCCATATTTGCCATCGCCCATGATCGGATGCCCGATCTCGGCCATATGCGCGCGCAACTGGTGCGTCCGGCCCGTCACCGGCTCCAGCGCCATCCACGACAGGCGCGCGCC
>JANNWS010000180.1:0-29424 GCA_031408575.1 Rhodobacterales bacterium | reverse complement strand
ACGATGGCGGGGCCGGTGGGCTGCGGCCTTTGCGGCATCGACTCGCTTGCCGAGGCGGTGCGGGCCTTACCACCGGTAACGTCTACGGTTGCAATCACCCCAGCCCAGATTTGCGGTGCGGTGGCGGCACTGACGTCGCATCAGCCGCTGCAGGATGCCACAAGGGCGGCCCATGCGGCTGCGTTCTGGACCCCTGACGCGGGGATCATCACCGCGCGAGAAGATGTCGGACGGCACAACGCGCTGGACAAGTTGGCGGGTGCAATGCTGCGCGCTGCTGTGGCACCCGTAGGCGCAGTTGTGCTGACCAGCCGCGTGTCAATCGACATGGTGCAGAAATGTGCTGCGATGGGCGTGCCGGTGCTGATCGCGGTTTCCGCCCCCACCGCCCATGCGGTGGAGATGGCCGAGGCGGCGGGGATCACGCTGATCGCCCTTGCGCGGCACGACCGGTTCGAAGCCTTTACACACACCAACCGCATCCAGCCCGACGAGGCCGCGCATGTCGCATGAAAAGCTGATCCATATGGCGAACCAGATCGCCACTTTCTTCGAGTCAAAACCCCATGCCGAAGGGGTGGAGGGCGTAGCCGGACATATCAACGCCTATTGGGAACCACGGATGCGGCGGCAACTGTTTGCCATGCTGGATGCCGGGGATGCAGGGTTCAAGCCGCTGGTGCTTGAGGCGGCAGGGACCATCCGCAGGCCGGTCGAGACGGCCTGACCGCTACAGCAGCCGAACCAGCGCAACAACGATCCCATAAAGCACAACCGACCCAAGCCAAAGATGGATCTTGCCGATCGGCAGACCCGGCCAGATGCGCGAGACGGCCAGCACACCGAAACCGCCCGAAATTGCGCCCGAAACCGACGAGACAAAGGGCTCGGGGACAAAGCGCAGGAAGGCCCAGGCGACGATCAGACCGCCAAGCGAAATGATCGCGCCCATCGTGTAGCTTGGTTTCGACATCGTGTTTTTCCCGGATGATTGCCTTGCGCTAGACCCGCCTGTTCGCAATGGCTGCGCTACGGTCTGGTCAGTATCCTGTCCCGTGTAGCACCGTCCGCACGGTTCGCGCCAGAATCTGGACGTCTGTCGCGAACGAAAGGTCACGTTCATAAGCAGCATCGAATGTTGCGCGGGCGGCGAAAGACGTATCGTTCCGGCCAGAGGTCTGCCAATAGCCCGTAATGCCCGGTCGCATACGATAATAGACATTTGACGGGTAAAGCGCCTGCTGAGCGGTCATAATCGGGCGCGGACCGACAAGGCTCATATCGCCTCTCAGCACGTTCCAAAGCTGCGGCAGCTCGTCCAGCGAGCACTTGCGCAGGACGCGGCCGAACGCGGTGATGCGCGGGTCGTTTTTCAGCTTTTGCGTCTCATTCCATTCGCGGCGCATGTCGGGATCTGCGGCAAGGCACGTCTCCATCCGCGCATCGGCATCGGTCACCATGCTACGCAACTTCCACATGCGGAAAACGCGACGGTCCTTGCCGACACGGTCCTGTGCATAGAAAGGCGATCCGCCATCGACGGCGACAAACGCAGCGAGAATGGCAATCAGTGGCAACACAATCGGCGCGGCGCACACTACAACCATGACGTCGAACCCGCGCTTCAAAGCGTGGCGATATGGGTCGTTGTTGCGCTGCACGCCATTCTCGACGGTCACGGATTGAACAGGAGGGGGCAACGAGACCCCGAACTGCCGGAAATTCATCGTCATTGTTGGCAACTCCTCAACAGTACTGGGCGCGCGACAGATTTTGCTTATAACGCGCAGCGGGCGGATGCGCAGGTAACTACCCTTGTCAGGCGAACGTAGCAGCATTTGATATGCTGAACGTGACACCCGTCCCGTTCAGCATCCTTCGATATCTCAAGAGTCAGTTTACCTTGCTTATCCGCTAGTACGCGAATAATTTCTGCGCCGCAGCATGAGATCAACGAAATCGCATCGTCTCACCGCGGGTTTTCTTTCCTTGAACGGCGGATGAGCGCCTGAAATGGCGTCGCTTTGGAACTTGGCGCGTACAAACCATGCCGAAATGGCAAGGGACTGATTCTGGTCGCGTTGACCAGTTTACCTTGACCACGCCGGGTCGGCGCCCGCATTCATGGTCGCGAATGGGGCTGAGGCCATAACTCAGGACCCGTGACTGAGGCGATGACTGTTTCCAAAACGAACATTCTCATTGCCCAGTGCCCAACCTGCTTGACGTGCCGGTTGCCTGCGCTATCCCCGGTCAAGATGTCAGACTTTACCTATGACCCACCGGACACGCCGCTCCATCTGCTTTACCACGACACGCAAATAGTGGTGGTGAACAAGGCTGCGGGTCTGTTGTCTGTCCCCGGACGGGGCGAAGACCGGGCAGATTGCCTGATTGCCCGTCTGCGCGCAGTCTTCCCCGACGTGCTGCTGGTTCACAGACTTGATCTGGATACGTCGGGCGTCATGATTTTTGCGCTGACGAAAGCGGGGCAGGGCAATCTGGGCCAGCAATTCGAAAAACGCACTGCAGAAAAGCGGTATCTGGCGCGGGTCTGGGGCCGACTGAGGCCGGACGAGGGGCAGGTCAACCTGCCGCTGACGGTCGACTGGCCGAACCGGCCGCGCCAGCATGTGAACCACGAAACCGGACGCGCGGCGGTAACGCAATGGCGCGTCCTGACCGCCACCGACACAGAGACTCGGGTGTGCCTGAAGCCGCTGACCGGGCGCAGCCACCAGCTCCGTGTCCACATGGCCGAGACCGGGCATCCCATTCTGGGCGATACACTTTATGCGCAAGGCGCTGCGCGTGACTTTCCGCGCCTGATGCTGCACGCCGAAAGCCTGCAATTGCGTCACCCCGAAAGCGACGCGAGTGTTACTTTTTTTGCCCCCTGCCCATTCTGAGAGAGGCCCGCCGCAAAGCCGTGGCGCTGCTACACTGCTTTACAGCGCAAGTGCCGCAGGGGGAGATGCGCCAAAAACCGCACAGTGGCGAGTTACAGCAAAAACCCCCCGGCCCTTTTCGGCCTGATGCCATTGCTGCGATCCGCAACCGATTTCACGTCGCAAACCGGCTGCGGGTCTGACCCTGCTATTCTGCCGCGACGTCTGACGCGCTGTCCCACCCCGAAATCGCCTTGACCTCAAGGAACTCCTCAATGCCCCAATGACCGCCCTCGCGGGCGCGGCCCGACGATTTCACGCCACCGAACGGGGCGCCTGCGCCGCGCGATTTGCCGTTCATCTCGACCATGCCTGCGCGAAGCTGGCGGGCAAGGCGGTTGCGCCGGGGACCGTCTTGCGACTGCACATAGTTGGTCAGGCCATAGGGCGTGTCATTGGCGATGCGAATCGCTTCTTCCTCGGAGTCGAACGGGAGGATCGACAGGACCGGGCCGAAGATTTCTTCCTTTTCGATCGTCATGCCCGGAGTCACGTCAGCAAAGACCGTCGGCTTGACGTAAAAGCCCCGGTTGAAACCTTCGGGCAGGCCGGGGCCACCCGCGACAAGCCGCGCCCCTTCGTCGATGCCGATCTGGATATAGCCCTGTATCTGATCCCACTGGCGCTTGTTCACCACCGGCCCGATATGCTTCCCCGCCTCATGCGCCGAGCCGACCATGATGGAGCGGGCCACCGTGGCCGCAATTTCGACAGCGCGGTCATAGGCAGGACGCTCGACCAGCATCCGCGACGGCGCGTTGCAGGACTGGCCGGAGTTGTTCATCATGTGGCGCACGCCGCGTTCCACCGCCCGATCGTCGGCATCGGCGAAGATTACGTTCGCACCCTTGCCGCCCAGTTCAAGCGTCACGCGCTTCATTGTTTCGGCGGCGGCCTTTGATATTGCGCGCCCTGCGCGGGTCGATCCGGTGAACGAGATCATTTCGACGTCCGGATGCGCGGAAAGCTGACTACCCACCCCCGGCCCGTCACCGTTCACAAGGTTGAACACGCCTGGCGGAACACCCGCGTCATGGCAGAATTCAGCGAAGAGCATCGACGACAGCGGCGATTCCTCGGACGGCTTCAGCACACATGTGCAGCCCGCCAGCAGCGCCGGAATGACCTTGAGCGTGACCTGATTCATCGGCCAGTTCCACGGCGTGATCAGCCCGACCACCCCGATGGGTTCCAGTGCAATCCGGTCATTGGGGGCATGCGGGCCAAGTGGTCGGATGAATTCCATCGACTTGAAGGCCTTGATGAAATTCTTCAGGTGCCAGGGCAGACATTCGGCCTGATCGTCGCGCGACATGTCGATGGGCGCACCCATTTCAAGGCTGATGGCAAGGGCCATTTCCTCTTTGCGCAGGTAGTATTGTGCGAGGATACCTTCGACGCAGGCAAGCCGGACGGCGGGATCGGTCACCGACCATGTGGCAAAGGCTGCCTTGGCGGCAGCAACGGCGGCGTTGGTGTCGGCATGGTCGCCCAGAGAGATAACGGCACAGACCTCTTCATTCGAAGGGTCGATCACCGGGCAATCACGGGCGGCGGCGGCGGCAACCCAATGGCCGTTGATATAGAAGTCGCGTTTCTCGATCATGGTATCCTCCGGATTTGTTCAGAATGTCGCATTCCGCGCCCCGGCTCGCAAGCGGCGATGCAATGGCATGGCGGGGATGCACAGCGAGCAGGTGACGGCAGGGCGGCAAAGGTCTATCCTAGGGGCATCCAAAAGTTCCGAATGAGGGTTTGCCATGGGATTGCGTATCAACGACATCGCACCGAACTTTACCGCTGACTCGACCAACGGCCAAATCACTTTGCACGACTGGATGGGAGACGGCTATGCAATCATCTTTTCGCATCCAAAAGATTTCACGCCAGTCTGCACGACCGAGTTCAGCGCAGTTGCGCAACTGGCCCCCGAATGGGCCAAGCGGAACACCAAGGTCATCGGCGTATCGGTCGACAGTGTGACCGATCACCAGAAATGGAAGCACGACATCGAAGCGGTCGCAGGCACCAGCGCCGATTTTCCGATCATCGACGACCGCTCGCTGGCCGTCGCCAAGGCCTATGACATGTTGCCCGCCGAGACAGTGCTGCCCGATGGCCGCACACCCGCCCACACCGCAACCGTGCGGACCGTCTATATCATCGGGCCGGACAAGAAAGTGCGCCTGACGATGACCTACCCGATGTCAGTTGGCCGCAACTTTGCCGAGGTTCTGCGCGCCCTTGATGCGGTGCGGATGACCGACGGCGTGCCGCTGGCCACACCCGCCAACTGGGTGCCGGGGCAGGATGTGATCGTGGCGCTGGCGTTGAACAACGAGCAGGCTGCCGAGCGGTTCGGGGTGCTGGACATGAAGCTGCCGTATCTGCGGTTTGCGAAGGCCCCCATCTAGCCCGTAGACGGCTTTGATAGGTGAGGCCGTCTTGCTTTCAGCGCAAGGGATACGCGCTACCCCAGACTTTTGGAGCATCGCGGGCCAAAGTGCGGGCTTCGGCGGCATCCAGCGTTGCACGCGCCCGCAACGGGCATCCTGTGTCTCGCATGGCGCGTTGCCAGAGGCGAAGAACCGATGCCGCACTCCACGGCAGGGCAGCGGCTGACACCCAGGCCCGAAGCTCGGGGGGCAGACGGTCGTGGCTGTCCATCGGCCGGCCAGCGCGCCACCGCGACCGGGGAGAGCGGATGTTGCGCATCATGCTGCCTGCTGCCGCTTCCAGCTTGGGAACGGATCGGGCAGATTGGCCCATGCGATCGGGGTGAAATCCTGCGCGGGCATCAGGGCCGCATCAAGCGCATTGCGCAGCGCCGCCTCGTCCATGCCCGCCCCGATGAAAACCAGTTCCTGCCGTCGGTCGCCCCACGGCTCCAGCCATTTTGCGGCCACCTCGGCCAAGGCGTCGGGATGTGTCGGCCAACGTTCACGCCGAACGCTGGCCCACCAGCCACCCAGCGGGGTTACCGACGAAACGGCCCCGGCGAGCGAATATTCGGCGACCCAGTTCGGGCGGTTCGCGATCCAGAAATGCCCCTTGGCGCGGATCACACCGGGCAAATCGCCGTTCAGCACCGCATGGATGCGCGCCGGATGGAAGGGTTGCCGGGACCGGTAGACAAAGCTGGTGATGCCGTATTCCTCGGTTTCCGGGGTATGGTGGGCAAAACCGTACAACTCCTTGGCCCAGAACGGGTGTTCATGGGCGCGCTCAAAATCAAAGAGGCCGGTATCAAAAATCCTGTCTGCGTCGATCCTTGAGTGATCGGCCTCGATCAGGCGCGCATCCGGGTTCAGCGCGCGGATGATCTTGCGCGCAGCATCGGTACGCTCTGGCCCGGCATCATTGACCTTGTTCAGCACGACGACATCGGCAAATTCGATCTGGTCGGTCAGAAGGTTCACTAGTGTGCGACCGTCCGCCTCGCCGAGGGATTCACCCCTGTCCGCCAGAAAATCGTGGCTGGCGAAATCCCGCAACAGATTGATGGCATCCACAACCGTGACCATCGTATCAAGCCGCGCCACGTCGGACAGGCTGTTGCCGTCTTCATCGCGGAAATCGAAGGTGGCGGCGACGGGCAGCGGCTCCGCGATACCGGTCGATTCGATGAGCAGATAGTCAAAGCGCCCTTCAGCGGCCAGACGGCGGACTTCCAGCAGCAGATCATCGCGCAGGGTGCAGCAAATGCAGCCATTGGTCATCTCGACCAGCTTTTCCTCATGCCGTGACAGATCCACCCCCTCGCGGATCAGATCCGCGTCGATGTTCACTTCGGACATGTCATTGACGATAACGGCTACCCGGCGGCCATCACGGTTGTTCAGGACGTGGTTAAGCAAGGTTGTTTTCCCGGCCCCCAAGAAGCCCGAAAGGACGGTGACCGGAAGGCGGGTATCTTTCATCATCAGCCTCATTTTGTAATGTTATACTATTACATATTTGAGGCCAAAAAGAGTTTCAATGCGAAATCGTTTTACCCTCCGGCACTTCAGGCGGCAGCGGCGACCTTGGGATACAGCACCGCGCGGGTGCCGATCGCAATGCGGTCGTACAGGTCCATCACATGCTCGTTCACCAGCCGGACACAGCCGTTCGAGACGGCAGAACCGATCGTCCAGGGTTCGGGCGTGCCGTGGATGCGCAGGAACGTATCGCCGATCCCGTCGTCAAACAGATAAAGCGCACGCGCGCCAAGCGGGTTGGTCGGGCCTCCCGGCATGCCGTCGGCATACTGGGCATAGTGATCGGGGCTCCGCTCGATCATTTCCTTTGTCGGCGTCCAGCTTGGCCATTCCTTCTTGGCGCCGATGGTAAAGTCGCCCGGAATGAACAGATCGCCCTTCGCAATTCCGACCGAATAGCGGATCGCCTTGCCTTTGGGCAACGTGTAGTAAAGCGCGAAATTGGCCGGGTCGACGTGGATCTCGTTTTCGACGAAGTCATTCCCCAGCTTGACGATCCGCGGAAGGTATTGTTCGGGAAGCACCCAACCTTCGGGCATCTTGGTGGCAAGGCCGGGAGTTGCGATCACTGCAGCGGCGGCAAGTCCGGTGGCGACAAAATGGCGGCGGGTCAGGGACGAGGTCATGCGGAAAAGCCTTTGATCTGTGTGTCGACCTAGAATTTCGGATTCTATGATTCGTTCCAGCACAAGAAATACTATTCTTGCGATGTGTAACAAAAAAGGCCCCGGAAATCTCCGGGGCCGTTCTGTCAAGGGAGGGGGCGATTACGCCTCGGACTCGGCCTTTTCGGCGATTTCGGCACCGGTTTCCTGATCGACCATCTTCATGCCAAGGCGGACCTTGCCGCGATCGTCAAAGCCCAGAAGTTTTACTTTCACTTCCTGACCTTCTTTCAGGAACTCATTCGGGTGGGTCAGGCGCTTGTTGGCGATCTGGGACACATGCACCAGACCATCGCGCTTGCCGAAGAAGTTCACGAAGGCCCCAAAATCGACCAGTTTCACGACGCGGCCGGTATAGACCTTGCCTTCTTCCGGCTCGGCCACGATCGACCAGATCATGTCATAGGCGCGCTTGATCGCGTTCGCATCCGAGGATGCGATCTTGATGACGCCGTCGTCGTTGATATCGACTTTCGCGCCGCTGGTTTCCACGATCTCGCGGATGACCTTGCCGCCCGAGCCGATCACTTCGCGGATCTTGTCGGTCGGAATGGTCAGCGTTTCGATCTTGGGGGCATATTCCGAGAAGCCCTGCGGAGCTGACAGCGCCTTGTTCATCTCGGACAGGATATGCAGGCGGCCGTCCTTGGCCTGTGCAAGTGCCTGTTCCATGATTGCGGGCGTGATGCCGGCAATCTTGATGTCCATCTGAAGGCTGGTGATGCCCTTTTCGGTGCCGGCAACCTTGAAGTCCATGTCGCCGAGGTGATCCTCGTCGCCAAGGATGTCGGTCAGAACGGCGTATTTGCCGCTGTCCTCAAGGATCAGGCCCATTGCCACACCGGCGACCGGCGCCTTCAGCGGAACGCCCGCATCCATCATCGACAAGGAACCACCGCAAACCGATGCCATCGAGGACGAGCCGTTCGATTCCGTGATCTCCGAGACAACGCGGATGGTGTAGGGGAAGTCGGTTGCAGCAGGCAGAACTGCCTGCAACGCGCGCCACGCCAGTTTGCCATGGCCGATTTCACGACGACCCGGCCCCGACACGCGGCCAACTTCACCGACCGAGTAGGGCGGGAAGTTATAGTGCAGCATGAAGTTGGAGCGGCTGTTGCCATGCAGAGCGTCGATGATCTGCTCATCCTCGCCGGTGCCAAGCGTGGTCACGACCAGTGCCTGCGTCTCACCACGGGTGAACAGCGCCGAGCCGTGGGTGCGCGGCAGGATGCCGGTTTCACCGATGATCGGGCGCACCGTCTTGGTATCGCGCCCGTCAATCCGGGCGCCGCCCGAAATGATGTCGCCGCGCAGGATCGAGGATTCCAGCTTTTTGATCGCCGAGCCGAGGTTGCTGTCTGCCAGTTCATCGGCTGAAAGCGCCGCCTTGATCGCAGCCGAGGCGGCGTCGATGGCGGTGGTACGGTCCTGCTTGTCCTTGATGGCGAAGGCGGCACGCATCTGCGCCTCGCCCGCCTTTTTCACCGACGCATACAGCGCGGAATAGTCGGGGGCGTGGAAATCGAGCGGCTCTTTCGCGGCCACTTCGGCAAGGTCGATGATCAGGTCGATCACCGGCTGCATCCCGGCATGGCCGAACTTCACCGCGCCCAGCATTTCTTCCTCGGTCAGCTCATAGGCTTCCGATTCCACCATCATCACGGCGTCCTTGGTGCCGGCAATGACCAGATCCAGACGCTGCTCGGGGTTCGAGCGCAGCTTCTGCATGTCGTCAACTGACGGGTTCAGAACGTATTCGCCGTTGGAGAAGCCGACGCGCGCTGCGCCGATCGGGCCCATGAACGGCACGCCGGAAATCGTCAGCGCGGCGGAGGCCGCGATCATCGCCACGACATCGGGTTCGTTGTGCAGGTCGTGCGACAGCACGGTACACATCACCAGGACTTCGTTCTTGAAGCCCTCGACGAACAGCGGGCGGCAAGGACGGTCGATCAGGCGCGAGGTCAGCGTTTCCTTTTCGGAAGGGCGCGCTTCACGCTTGAAGAAACCGCCAGGCACTTTGCCCGCCGCATAGTATTTTTCCTGATAATGCACGGTTAGCGGGAAGAAATCCTGCCCCGGCTTTGCACTTTTCGCAAAGGTCACGTTGGCCATGACACTGGTATCACCCAGCGTGGCGATAACGCTGCCGTCGGCCTGACGTGCGACCTTGCCGGTTTCCAGTGTCAGCGTCTCGCCGCCCCACTGGATCGATTTCTTGATAACGTTGAACATTTTTCATCCTATCTGGTCGGGGGACCCTCCGCCCGACCCATTTTCCCCTTACGGGGCCCGTTTCCGGGATTGTATACGGGCCGTATTGCCCGTGGCCTCTTTGCTTTCGTCCTGTCCGCCCCGTGAAGCCCGGAAGGGGTGGACCATTTCCCGGACTATGTCCGGGGCCGAAAAGACAAACGCGCCCCACGTTGCCGGGGGCGCGTCTGTTTGGTCAGCGGCGCAGGCCGAGACGCGCGATCAGCGCGACATAGCGGGCGTCGTCTTTCTTCTTGAGATAATCAAGCAACTTGCGGCGCTGTGCGACCATCATTAGCAACCCACGACGCGAATGGTTATCCTTGCGGTGTGTCTTGAAATGCTCGGTCAGCGTGGCGATCCGGCTGGACAGGATTGCAACCTGAACCTCCGGCGAACCGGTGTCGCCTGCCTTGGTCGCATATTCCGTGATAAGGCGGGCCTTGTCTTCAACAGTGATCGACATCGTGGTCTCCTGTAAAAAAGGGTTCATGGCTGCGGCCGGGATGTCGTCCAGCAGAGCCCTTGGAGTGTCCGCCAATCTTGGTGGATGCGCGCGTATAGGGGCAAAACCGGAAAAAGAAAAGCGATAAACCGCGTGGCTGCCTGACCGTCCCCGGTCGTGATCGGATGCGGCAACCCGCTGGGTCGAAGCGGACAGCTCGCCCACTTTGTGCCATATTGAAATGCAACAATCTGTTTATTAATAGATGTTTAGCGGAATTTTTGGTTAACGGACCGTGATGACTGCAGGCAAGGTGGGGAGATCGACATGATGCTGGCACTGGCAGGGTTGATGGGAATGCTGCTTACGGGCGTGGTCGCAGAAGTGGCTCTTGGCATGGCAAAGACCGACGATGACGACGATCAGGTGGCGGATGACGTCACAGCGCCCGCTGACACGCCCGAAGGGACAGACGCACCGCAAAACCTGCTCGACTGGGCCGAGGATGAACCGCAAGTCAGCGAAGATACGTCCGCAGGCGACACCCGGCCCAAGGATGCGCCACAGTCCAACGATCTGGCTGATCCCGTGGATGTGGATGAGATGCTGGCAGGAGGTGCGGGGGATGACATTTTGGCGGGCCATGGCGGAAGCGATACCGTTCTGGGAGGCGAAGGGGGCGACTTGCTGGCCGGGCGGGGCGCCAGTGACCTGATCGACGCGGGCAACGGCGACGATCAGGCGCAGGGTGGTGCCGGAGATGATCGTGTGATCGGCGGCGATGGCGCGGACGAACTGCACGGAAACGACGGCGACGACAGCCTGTTCGGGGGTGCGGGCGATGATGCGCTATCCGGGCATGAGGGGGATGATCTGCTGCTGGGCGGCGGCAGCGCCGACACGCTGCTGGGCGGGGGCGGCGATGATGCCCTGACCGGCGGCGATGGGGCTGACTGGCTGGCTGGCGGTTGGGGCAACGACACCCTGACCGGGGGCTCAGGTGGCGATACGCTGGATGGCGGTGACGGAGCCGACCGGCTGGATGGGCGCGGCGACGATGAAATGGATTTCCTGAATGGCGGCGCGGGCGCCGATACGTTGGTCCTTGGCGCCGGCGACATGGCATCGGGTGGTGAGGGAGCTGACTGTTTTGAGGTGTCCGACTGGGGCAACGGCGATGGCCCGGCGCGGATCGAAGATTTCGACGCCGCGACCGATCAGATCGTGGTGGTCTATGACCCGGATCTGCATCCCGACCCGACGCTGACGCTGCAACCGACAGAAGACGGGCAGGGGACGATGGTGATGCTGGACGGGGTGGTGGTGGCCGAGGTGCCGGGCATCACCGATCTGTTGCCCGAGGCAGTCCGCCTGATGACCGAAGAACCGATGGCCGCCTGAACTATGGCGCGAAGAACGGAAGGAAGGTCGAAAGCACCGCCCCGGGGTTTTCCTCCATGACGAAATGGCCGCTTTCGCAGGACGCATCGGTGACGTCGGTTGCCCAACTGCGCCAGATGCCCGCCGGGTCGCCGGTGCGCGCCGGAAAACCGTGGCGACCCCAGAGAAACCGCAACGGCGCCGTGATACGGTGGTTTGCGGCGCGGTCGGCAAGGTCGATCTGCCGGTCGGTTGTCGCCCCGGCGCGGTAATCGGCGCACATCGCTGCGATCCGCGCAGGATCTCGGGCCTGGGCGCGATAGGCCGCAAGCGACGCGAGCGGAAACGACGCAAGCGACCTGCCAAGCGTCCAAGAGGCCAGCGTCCAGTCGATATAGGCCGTCGGATCGGCGTTGATCATGCGCTCGGGCAGCGGCGCGGGTTGCGCGAGAAATGTCCAGTGATAGGCCGCCAGCGCCATCTCGGCGTTCCATGCCGCCCAATAATCGGACGTCGGTGCGATTTCAATGATCCCCAGCCGGCTGACTCGGGCAGGATGGTCAAGCGCAAGGCGGTAGGCCACGCGCGCGCCCCGGTCGTGACCAAGGATCATCGCCGTCTCGAGCTGCAGGGCGTCCATCAAAGCGACAATGTCTTGCGCCATGACGCGCTTTGAATAAGTCGTGTGGCACGCATCGTCGGCGGGCGCATCACTTTGGCCATAGCCGCGCAGGTCGGGGATGATGACGCGGTTGCGGGCGGCAAAGGCAGGGGCGACATGCGCCCAGCACAGGCCGTTCTGCGGGTAACCGTGCAGCAGGATCAGGGGCGCCCCCTGCCCCGCTTGCTGCACCGAGATGTGGATATCGTTGACCGCGAGGCGACGACGAACGAATCCGGCAATGGTTTCGGTCATGGCGCGGGCCAGGGTTCTGGCTGCCGGTCGTAAGCGATATACAGCGGGTGCTTCGGCTGCCCGCCTAGCGTCAGGCCAAGGTGCGAGAGCAGATGACCCCGCGCGCGCAGCAGCGCCTCGACCTGCATACCGCGATCAAGATGGGTGCCATGGCTGCCCCACGCGCAGATGATGCGGTCAGACCAGCCGGCACTGTCGACAATGGCTGCGTCGTTCGCGGGGCCGGTCGGATCAGGCTCTGCCCGCATGACGCGGGGATCGGTGGCGCGGAAGGCGAAGATGTTGGTCACGCGGAACGCGCCGCAGCCAAGGGCGCGGGCGCGGCGTTCACACCGCTCGACCGTGGGGTCATTCTGAACCTCGGTGGCGGTGGACGGGTTCAGCATGACGAACAGGGCACGCGGCAGGGCTTCGTCCCACGTGCGGCTTAGCAGGTAGCGATACTTCTCGCATGGCGAGTAGGTCGCGGTGCTGTCGGCGTCGCCTTTGAGGTGGTGGCGAATGATCATGTCCGGTGCGCCTGTGATCAGGATGGGTACCTTCGGCGAGGATATTTTTGCAAAGATGAATGGGCAAGGGGGAGCGGGTCTTGCGAATCGTCCGGCCAAGCGGATGGACTGGCTGCTGGCCGGGCGATGGCAAAACGGGCGGCGTCCTGCGCCCGACGGCGAGGCGGTGGCGGCAAGGCGACGGCCAGCCAAGGACCGCTGTCGGGCTATTGCAGTGCTACCCCGATGCGAAAACCCGCGTTGGGTGCAACTCTCCCGCCTTGTAGATGCCAACCGCAACAGCGTGGCCAAGGTAGCTGGCCCAGGCCTCATCGCCGTATTCGACGCTGGACGAGATCACCATGCCGGGATTGCCGTTGCGCAGGCGTGCGGCGCCTTCGGGGGTGGCAGGCAGTTCCGGCAGATCGGCAAGGCCTTGTTCGAGCGGGCGCAGGTGGGCGTCAAGTTCGGGCGTGCGGGCGAGGCGTTCGATCTCGTCCATGCTGATGCCGTCAGCGGCATCGAACGGGCCGGACCAGCTGCGGCGCAGCCATTGGACATGGCCGAGGCAACCGAGGGATGCCCCCAGATCACGCGCGATGGCGCGGACATAGCCACCCTTGCCGCAGACCATTTCAAGTTCGGCATGATCGGCATCTTGGCGCGCAACGAAAGTTAGGCTTTCGACCCAGAGCGGGCGGGGTGCGATAGCAACCGTTTCGCCTTCGCGGGCAAGGTCATAGGCCCGTTCCCCGTCGATCTTAACGGCCGAGAACTGAGGCGGCGTCTGCAGGATTTCGCCACGAAACTGGCTGAGCGCCGTTTCAATCTGGGCGTCGTTCGGGCGGCTGTCGGACGTTGCAAGCACCGTGCCTTCGGCATCGTCGGTGCTGGTTGCCGCCCCGAAGCGCACCACGAAGCGGTAGCATTTCAGAGCGTCGGTGATGTAAGGCACGGTCTTTGTCGCTTCGCCGAGCGCAACCGCAAGCACACCGGTTGCCGCGGGGTCCAGCGTGCCGGCATGACCGGCCTTCTGTGCCTGAAACGCCCATTTCACCTTGTTGACCACGGCGGTGGACGTGATGCCTGCGGGCTTGTCGACGATGAGCCAGCCGGAAACCGCCCTGCCCTTGCGCGTGCGTGCCATGATCGCCTCCATCGGAAAGACCGCGTGCTATCGGGCGCGGTGGGCGGCGTCAACCGGCGGGGACGACGCTTCCCACAATCGGACCCATCGGGAAGCCGATATCGTGGCGGCCAATTTCCGGTGCGAACAGGCGCGAGACGTTGCCGTCAAAGTAAAGCGCCTGCGGGGTGTTCAGCGCATCGCGGAACACGCGGGCAAATTCAGCGAAGGTCACGCGCTGTTGGGAAATGACGAAGAAAGCGCGCGAGCTGTCGGCGCTGACGCCGACACCGTTGCGGATGTAGCGCGACGGCGAGTTCGGCAGAAAGCGGGGGTGCAGCGCGCCGTCGATGACCAGCATCGGGCCGGATTGGCTGGCATAGCGGCAGGCGGGCAACGCTATTGCGAAGGCGCGCGATTCGATGATGGAAAAGCCGTTTTCGATGCAGAAGACGCCATTGGGCAGCAGACCGAAATTGCCGGGGCCATCCGAGGTGACGATGCCCGCACGCTGCTGCCCGTTCTCGATCATCAAGCCGACAGGGGAGCGGTCTGGGTGATACATGCCTGCGTTCATTGCGAAGCCAAGGGTTTCACCCTTGGTGGCCAGCGCGTCATTCACACGGTCAAACGTGATGTAGGGCTCGCCATCGGGGGCGATCTGGAACAGGCGCAGGTCTTCTGCCGCGGTCACATCGCAGACGGTGTAGCTGTTGTTTTCGTGTTCAAGGCCGGTGCAGGCGGCTATCGCCACTTCGGGCAGAAGCAGCAATGCGAGAAGGAGGACGGGTAGTCGCACCTGTCAGCCCTCGGTCCCGTCGGCATCCTTTTCGGTTGCCTTGATATCGCGCTGCACGGTTTCATCCGCGAACAGGCGGCGGGTTTCGTCCAGCCGGTCAAACGTGTCGTCAGACTGATAGCGCAGTTCCGGCACGTTCTTGAGCAGAACGTTCCGGGCCACGGCGCGGCGCAGTTCGTAATTGTTGCGCTTCAGCGCTGCAATGGCCTCTTCCTTGCCCTGACCACCCAAGGGAAGTGCAAAGACCGTGGCGATGCGAAGATCGGCCGAAACACGCACCTCGCCCACCGTTATCGACATGCGGTTCAGGTCAGGGTCATGGATTTCCTGCCGCGACAGGGTGTCGGACAGGGTGCGGCGGATCAATTCGCCAACCCGGAGTTGACGTTGCGAGGGGCCTGCGCCCGAGGAAAAACGGTTCTGTGCCATGGAGCGCGTTTAAGACGTTTCGCTTGGCCCTGCAACGGCGGGCTTTGCGCTGACGGGCGAAGCGGCTAAGGAATGCCGATCATGTGAAGGAGTGCGGCCATGACCGATCTGCCGGGTATTGTCGTGACGGGGGCATCGGGACGGATGGGCCAGATGCTGATCCGCCTGATCGGCGCGTCGGACAAGGCACGGCTGGTGGGCTGCGTGGAGCGTGCCGGGCATGTCTGGATCGGCCGCGATGTGGGCGAGGCGATGGGCGGGGCAGCAGTTGGGGTGACGGTAACGGATGATCCGCTTGAGGCGTTTGGAACTGCTCAGGCGGTGATCGATTTTACCTCGCCGGATGCCACGGTCGGGTTTGCCGGCCTCGCTGCTCAGGCACGGGCGGTGCATGTGATCGGGACCACGGGGCTGGAGGCGGCGCATCTTCGGGCAATTTCGCTGGCCGCCCATCATGCCGTGATCGTGCGGGCCGGGAACATGAGCCTTGGGGTCAACCTGCTGGTGCGGCTGACGCAAAAGGTGGCGGCGGCGCTGGATGCCGACTGGGATATCGAGGTGGTCGAGGCGCATCACCGCATGAAGGTGGATGCGCCATCGGGAACCGCGCTGATGCTGGGACAGGCGGCAGCCGATGGCCGGGGGGTGGTGCTGGCGGATGTTCGTGATGCCGGGCGCGACGGCATCACCGGGGCGCGCAGGCTGGGCGACATCGGGTTTGCGTCGATCCGGGGCGGCGACATCGTGGGCGAGCATGACGTGATCTTTGCGGCCGACGGCGAGCGGGTGGTTCTGCGCCATGTGGCCACAGACCGGGCGGTGTTTGCGCGTGGCGCGCTGCGGGCGGCACTGTGGGGACAGGCGCAGAAACCCGGCGAATATGACATGATGGATGTCCTGGGAATCTGATCCGATTGCCGCTGCGTGACGTAATTGCTGAAAGAAATTGAGCCGGGGTAATTTCGCAATGATCTGTATGATGCGCGCCTTCGGGCTTTGCCTGCTGTCTGCGCTGCCCGCTCAGGCAAATGATTTTGCGCCGGTACGCGATCAGTCGGCCTTTTTGTCGGTAGTCGAGGGGCGTGAATTGCGCCTTGGACTGTTCCGCATCCGGCTGGAGGTTTTACCGGATGGCACGATCGAAGGGTCAGCTTTGGGGTGGGATCTTAGCGGGACCTGGGCGTGGCAAGACGGCTATTTCTGCCGCGAGATGGATTGGAGCGGGTCGCCCATTCCGTTCAACTGCCAGTTGGTCGAAGTGCGCGGCGCCGACGAGATTCGCTTTACCGTTGATCGTGGGGCCGGGGATTCGGCGTCGTTCAGCGTGCGCTAGAGCCTGTCCGACAACAGTGGGCTCCGGTTTTGGCGCAAGACAGGCGAAAATCAAAACGCCATAGAGTGTCTGGCGCTTTTGTCAGCGTCAGACCAACTCTAAGCGGCGGATCAGAAGTCGATCGCGAGGCCCTTTTTCTCCCAATCACCATAGCGGACGGGTTCGGGGCCGTTGCGGCCACCAAGTTCGGCGGGCAGCTTTTGCGTGTCGGCTTTGATGCGACGCTCTTCGGCTTCGGCCAAGGCGCGCTGGGCTGCTGGTGGCAGGGTGGCGTCGGTCATGGCTCTAAGTCCGGATTTCTTGTGTCATCACACCGCTTGATATACGCCGGTTGCCTTGTGGAGCAAGGTGCGGGGATGCGGCATGGCGGCGGATGGTCTGGCGGCACGGGGGGCGGCGGTTGCCATACTGGACGCTGTTCTGGGCGAGCGGCGGATGATGGCCGAGGTTCTGGCCGAACCGGCGGGGCCGCTGGCAGGGTTGGCACCGGGCGACCGCGGCCGGGCGCAGCGGCTGGCGCTGACGGTATTACGGCATCTTGAACAGGCGGACCGCGTGCTGGAGCCGCATCTGCGGCGTGGGCCGCCGCGCATGGTGCAGAATGTGCTGCGTCTCGCGGTGGTGGAACTGGTCGTCGAGGGGGCCGCGGCGCACGGAGTGGTGAATGCCGCCGTTGATCTGGTGCGGCGGGGCCGGCGGACGGGACCGTTTGCCGGGTTGGTGAACGCAGTGCTGCGCAAACTGGGCGACGGCGCGGGCCTGTTCGACGGGTTGCCGCCGCAGCGCATGCCGTTGTGGCTGCGCCAGCCGCTGGTGCGTACCTGGGGGCGCGAGGCGGTTGCGGCGATGGAGGCGGTGCAGGCAGGCGCGCCACCGCTGGATCTGACCGCAAAGGCGGGGGTCGCCGCAGTGCCGGGCGCGGTCGCCTTGCCGACGGGCAGCCTGCGGCTGGCCGATGCAGGTCAGGTGACGGCGCTTCCGGGCTATGCGACCGGCGACTGGTGGGTGCAGGACGCTGCGGCGGCGCTGCCGGTGCGCGTGCTGGACCCAAGGCCGGGCGAGCGGGTGCTCGATCTGTGCGCGGCACCGGGCGGCAAGGCGTTGCAGATCGCGGCGGCCGGGGCCGAGGTGACGGCACTGGATATCTCGGGGCCGCGCGTGGCGCGGTTGCGCGAAAATCTGGCGCGAACCGGGTTGCGGGCCGAGATTGTCGTGGCGGATGCGCTGGTGTGGGAGGCCCCTGCCCTGTTCGATGCCGTTCTGTTGGATGCGCCCTGTTCGGCCTCGGGAACGATTCGCAGGCATCCCGACCTGCCCTTCGTGAAGGACGCATCGGAGATCGGGGGGCTGGTCGCACTTCAGGTGCAAATGATCGACCGGGCGCTGACCTTCCTGCGGCCCGGTGGGCGGCTGGTGTTCTGCACCTGCTCGGTTCTGCCGGAAGAAGGCGAAGCGCAATTGACCGCGATGCTGGAGCGGCATCCCAGCCTGACGGTGGAGCGGCCCGAGGTTGAAGGGATTTCGCCGGAGTGGATCACGCCCGAAGGGGGTCTGCGGCTGCGGCCTGACTACTGGGCGGCAGAGGGCGGAATAGACGGGTTCTTCATCGTGCGCGTCCGAAAGCCTGATGGGCGGTGACAGCAGAAAGTGTCGCGCGTATGGTTCGGCCCAAGTCCCGGCAAGGGCGCAGGCATCAAGCACAGAGGTGGGGCGGGCGTGACGCAGGACGCGGGCTTTTCGGCGCGGCAGACCATGGCTCTGCACCGCCTGCACGCGCGCTGGGCCGGACTGGCTCGGCCTGCGACCGGATTCGTGTCGCAGCCCGAGCCGCGCAGCATCGGGCTTTACTCACGGGGGCGGCAACTGGTCGCGGGAAATTTCCTGTTCTCGGGCCATCTGATTCAGGCGCCAGGCCTTTCGCTGTGGGATATTGCGATGCCCGATCCGGCCTTTGTGGACGAGGTGCAGGGCTTTGCCTGGCTGGATGATCTGGCGGCGGTGGGTGATGCGGGCGCGCGGATACGAGCGCAGGACTGGACCTGGGGCTGGATCGCCCTTTACGGGCGCGGGCGCGGGCCGGGATGGACGCCCGACCTGACCGGGCGGCGGATGATTCGGTGGATCAACCATGCGCTTTTGTTGCTGAACGGGCGCGACCGGGTCGCGAGCGATGCCTATTACCGCGCATTGTCGCGCCAGACGCTGTTCCTGTCGCGCCGCTGGGCAACCGCTGCACCGGGCCTGCCGCGATTCGAGGCGCTGACCGGGCTTATCTATGCGGGGCTGGCGCTGACCGGGATGGAGCGGCATGTCGCAAAGGCGCGCGCCGCCCTTGCCCGCGAATGTGCCGAAGAGATTGATGCCGAAGGCGGGATACCGACGCGCAACCCCGAGGAATTGCTGGAGGTGTTTACCCTGCTGACCTGGGCGGCGCAGGCGCTGACCGAAGCGGGGCGACGGCCCGCGCCTGAGCATCTGGCGGCGATCGAGCGGATTGCACCCACGTTGCGCGCGCTGCGCCATGCCGATGGGGGACTGGCGCGATTTCACGGTGGCGGGCGAGGGCTGGACGGGCGACTGGATCAGGCGCTGGCAAGTTCGGGCGTGAAACCTGCCCCGGTGACCGACCTCGCGATGGGGTTTGCGCGGCTGTCGGGCGGGCGCACCAGCGTGATCGTGGATGCGCAGGCGCCGCCGAACGGGCGGGCGTCAACCTCGGCCCATGCCTCGACGCTGGCATTCGAGCTGACTTCGGGGCGGCGCGCGCTGATCGTCAGTTGCGGGTCAGGTGCTCCGTTCGGGCCGGAGTGGCGGCGGGCGGGGCGGGCGACGGCAAGCCATTCCACTTTGGAGATCGAGGGATTTTCTTCATCACGCCTCGGGCCGGGGGGGCGCGATCAGTTGACTGACCGGGCATCGGTGCGGCTGGCGGAACTGTCGGACGAGCCTGCGGCGATGCGCGTTGTGATGCAGCATGACGGTTGGGCGGCAACGCATGGGCTGACCCACACCCGGATGCTCGAATTGTCACAGAACGGGCGGCGGCTGATCGGCGAGGATGTGCTGGGGGCAGCCACGGCCGCAGCACAGAAGCGGTTCGGGCAGGTCATGACTCACACAAAGTTGGCTGGCGTGCGGTTCGTGCTGCGGTTTCACCTGCACCCCGAAGTTGATGCGGCCATCGACATGGGTGGCACGGCCGTATCGCTCGCGCTGAAAAGCGGAGAGTTGTGGGTATTCCGACATAGCGGCGGGGCCGAACTGGCTGTAGAGCCGTCAGTGTATCTTGAGAAAGGGCGGCTAAAACCCCGCGCGACACGGCAGATCGTGCTGGCGGCAACATTGCAGCAGCATGAGGCGCGGATCGGCTGGACCTTGGCCAAGGCACAGGATACTCCGCTTGCGATCCGCGACCTTGACCGGGACGATCTGCCGGCACTTTAGGCGCGGGACCATTGCAAGGGAAAGACGATGCCCAACCTCGTTCCCGTCGGCCGCGCGCTGATTTCCGTATCCGACAAGACGGGCCTGCTGGACCTGGCCCGCGCTCTGGCCGCGATGGGGGTGGAGTTGATTTCCACCGGGGGCACGGCAGCGGGCCTGCGCGCTGCAGGGTTGGCGGTGCGCGATGTGGCCGAGGTGACAGGCTTTCCCGAAATGATGGATGGCCGGGTGAAAACCCTGCATCCCAATGTACATGGCGGACTGCTGGCGCTGCGCGACGATGACGAGCATCTGGTGGCGATGGCCGCCCACGGGATCGAGCCGATCGACCTGCTGGTGGTGAACCTCTATCCGTTCGAGGCGACGGTGGCGCGGGGCGGCTCTTACGCCGATTGCATCGAGAATATCGATATTGGCGGGCCTGCGATGATCCGGGCGGCGGCCAAGAACCACAAGTTCGTGAATGTGGTGGTGGACCCCGCCGACTACGCGGCCTTGCTGGCCGAACTGGCCGCACATGACGGGGCGACCAGCTATGCCTTCCGGCAGAAGCTGGCGCTGACCGCCTATGCGCGCACCGCGGCCTATGATGCGGCGGTGTCGGGCTGGATGGCGGAGGCCCTGGGCGATGCCGCACCCCGCAGGCGGGCCTTCGCCGGAACGCTGGCGCAGGGGCTTCGCTATGGCGAGAACCCGCATCAGGGGGCCGCGTTCTATACCGATGGCACAGGCCGGGCGGGGGTGGCCACCGCGCGCCAGTGGCAGGGCAAGGAGTTGTCCTACAACAACATCAACGACACCGATGCCGCGTTCGAACTGGTGGCAGAGTTTGCCGGCGAAAGCCCGGTCTGCGCGATCATCAAGCATGCCAACCCCTGCGGCGTGGCACAGGGCGCAACCCTCGCCGAAGCTTATGAGCGGGCCTATGATTGCGACCGGACGAGCGCGTTCGGGGGGATCGTGGCGTTCAACATGCCGCTGGACGGGCCGACAGCGGAACAGATTGTCGGGATCTTCACCGAAGTGGTGATCGCACCCGGTGCGGATGACGCGGCCCGCGCGGTGTTCGCGGCCAAGAAGAACCTGCGGTTGCTGACGACCGATGGCTTGCCGGATGCGCTGGCACGCGGTGTCGCCTTCAAACAGGTGGCGGGGGGATTTCTGGTGCAGGACCGGGATGCCGGGCGGCTGATGGCGGGCGATCTGAAAGTGGTGACGCGGCGGCGGCCCTCGGAGGCCGAAGTTGGTGATATGCTGTTTGCCTGGCGGGTGGCCAAGCATGTGAAATCGAATGCGATCGTCTCTGTGCGCGTCGGGGCGACGGGGGGGAGTGGCGCAGGCCAGATGAGCCGCAACGAATCGACGCGGATCGCGGCTCTGAAGGCGCACGACATGGCCGAGGCGCTGGGGCTTGCCATGCCGCTGACGCAGGGATCGGTGGTGGCATCGGATGCGTTCTTTCCGTTTGCAGACGGGCTGATTGCAGCCGTCAAGGCCGGAGCCACGGCAGTGATCCAGCCCGGCGGATCGATGCGAGATGACGAGGTGATCGCGGCGGCGGATGCCGCAGGGCTGGCGATGGTCTTTACCGGCCAACGCCATTTCAGGCACTGACCATGCGGCTGGCAAACCTTACGGCTCTGGTGGTGTTCATCGTCGATCAGGTGACGAAAGTTGCTGTTGTCTGGGGGCTGGATCTGGCCTCGCGCGGCGAGATCGACGTGCTGCCGCCCTTCCTTAATTTCCGCATGGCATGGAATCAGGGCGTCAATTTCGGCCTGTTTTCGGGCGGGTCAGAAATAATGCGCTGGGCGCTGATCGCGCTGGCATTGGCCATCTCGGCCTGGGTCTGGGTCTGGGTGCGGCGTGACGGGCCGTCAAGGCGGGTGCAGGTTCTGGCGGGGCTGCTGATCGGGGGCGCGCTGGGGAATGTGGTGGACCGGGTGCTTTATGGCGCGGTTGCCGATTTCCTGAACATGTCCTGCTGCGGGATCGAAAATCCTTTTGCGTTCAACGTGGCAGACATTTCGATCTTTGTGGGCGCCATCGGTCTGGTGATCTTTACCGGCGCGGAAAATCCGGGAAAGCCGCGCCGGGGAAAGACCCCGTGACGCGCCCGGTGCTTTGCGCTAGACACAGGCATGAGCGACAGGATGGAGGCGGGCATGCGGACAGGACGGGGCGTTTTGGCGATCGCGACAGTTGCGATGCTGACGCTTGCAGCCTGTTCCGGCCCTGATAACCCAAATCTGATGAACGTCCGCGCGCCCGGTGAGGGGCCGGATGAGTTTGGCATCCTGCCGTCAAAGCCGCTGGAAATGCCCGAAGATTTGGCATCCCTGCCGGTACCGACGCCGGGCGGTGCGAACCGCACCGACGCCACACCGAACGCCGATGCCATCGCCGCCCTTGGCGGGCGACCCGAAGCCGTGACGCGGGGCGCCGTGCCTGCCTCCGACGGTGCGCTTGCAGGCTATGCGGGGCGCTACGGTGTTTCGCCGGATATCCGCCAGACACTTGCAGCCGAGGATCTGGAATACCGGCGCAACAATGACGGGCGGTTGCTGGAACGGCTCTTCAACGTGAACGTGTATTACCGCGCCTACGAGCCGTTGTCGCTGGACCAGTACAACGAGCTGGAGCGCTGGCGCGCAAAGGGCATGCGAACCGTGTCCGCACCGCCGCGCACGGACGAATAGCACCTTCACTTCCCCGTGGGCGGGATTGCACCTTTCTGCCGGCTGCGTAGATGTAGAAGGCAATTGAAAGGATCCCTCATGACCGGATTGCTGCGCGGGGGCCTGTTGGCCACAGTCTTAGCCATGCCCGCCGCCGCTGAAGAGGTAACGGATTTCACCCTGAACAACGGCTTGCAGGTGGTGGTGATCGAAGATCACCGCGCGCCGGTCGTGGTTCACATGGTCTGGTACAAGGTCGGCTCTGCGGATGAGGCACCTGGAAATTCCGGGGTCGCGCATTTTCTGGAACACCTCATGTTCAAAGGCACCGACGACGTGGCATCCGGCGACTTTTCCGCCACCGTCATGGCGCAGGGTGGCAGCGACAATGCCTTTACCTCATGGGACTATACGGCTTATTTTCAGCGCGTTGCGGCGGATCGGCTTGATCTGATGATGAAGCTGGAAGCCGACAGGATGCGTGATCTGCGTCTGACCGAAGACGATGTGGCCACCGAGCGCGCCGTTATTCTGGAAGAGCGCAGCAGTCGGACCGACAGCGATCCAGGCGCGCTTTTCGGTGAACAGACGCGGGCAGCGCACTATCTGAATCACCGCTACGGCACACCGATCATCGGCTGGCGTCATGAGATGGAGCAGTTGAGCCGCGCCGACGCATTGGAGTTCTATCGCACCTATTACGCCCCCAACAATGCCGTGCTGGTGGTGGCGGGCGATGTGACACCCGAAGCGGTAAAGGCGATGGCCCAGCAGCATTACGGCCCGCTTGCCCCGACGCTTGATCTGCCACCCCGCCTGCGCCCCACCGAACCGCCGCACATGGCCGAGCGCCGGTTGCAGATGGCCGATGCGCGCGTGGCACAGCCCTATGTAATACGCAGCTACCTTGCGCAAGAGCGCAACAGCGAGGCGCAGGACAAGGCGGCGGCACTGACCGTGCTGGCAGAGGTGCTGGGGGGCAGTGGCACAACCTCGGTCATGGCGCGCGCACTGATGTTTGATGATCCGAAGGCGGTCTACGCGTCAGCGTTCTACAACGGCAACACTCTAGATGTCGGCAGTTTCGGGCTGACAATCGTTCCTGTGCCGAGCGTCTCGCTGGACCAGGCCGAGGCGGCGATGGACGATGTAATTGCGGACTTCCTGACGGACGGGGTTGATCCGGTGGCGCTGGAACGGATCAAGACGCAGGTCAGTGCCGCGCAGATCTATGGCAAGGACAATGTCAGCGGCCTGGCCCAGCGCTATGGCGCGGCGTTGACAACCGGGCTGACCGTAGCGGATGTGCAGGCCTGGCCTGACGCACTCAAGGACGTGACTGCGGACGATGTCATGGCCGCAGCGCGCGAGGTGTTTGATCGGCGCAATGCCGTGACCGGCCACTTGGAAAAGCAGGGGGAACCCGCACTGTGACCATGTTCCGAATGATGGCTGTGCTGATCGCTGCCCTTGCCGCCGCCGGGCCGGGGCGGGCCGAGATTGGCATTCAAGAGGTGACATCGCCCGGCGGGATCACCGCCTGGCTGGTCGAAGAACACGACATTCCGTTCACCGCACTGGAACTGCGGTTCGAGGGTGGCACCAGCCTTGATCTGCCGGGGTCGCGCGGGGCGATAAACCTGATGGCCGCAACGCTGGAGGAAGGCGCAGGCGATCTGGATGCGCAGGGCTTTGCTGCGGCACGCGATGCACTGGCTGCTGATTTCAGCTTTTCCTCAGGGCAGGACACGATCGGCGTGTCGGCCCGGTTCCTGACGGAAAACCGCGATACTGCGGTTGGCCTGCTGCGGCAGGCGCTCATGGAACCGCGTTTTGATGAGGACGCAGTGGCACGGGTGCGCGGGCAGATTCTGGCAGGGCTTGCAGCCGATACAAAAGACCCTGCGACCCTTGCGGCACAGATTTTTGATGCGATGGCCTATGGGGCGCATCCCTACGGAAGTTCGGGCGACGGCACAGCGGAAAGCGTGGCCTCTCTGACGCGCGACGACGTGATCGAGGCGCACCGCGCCACCATCACGCGCGACCGGATGTTCGTATCAGTCGTCGGCGACATCACGGCGGCGGAACTTGGCCCGCTGCTGGACCGCTTGCTGGGCGATCTGCCGGAGGTCGGGCGACAGATGCCGACGCGGGCGGATTGGCTGCTGGAGGGTGGCGTGACGGTCGAGGCGTTCGACACCCCCCAGTCAGTGATCCTGTTCGGGCATGACGGCATTAAGCGCGATGATGCGGATTTCTTTGCGGCCTATATCCTGAACGAGGTTTTGGGCGGCGGGCGGTTCGGCGCGCGGCTGATGACCGAACTGCGCGAAAAGCGCGGGCTGACCTACGGGGTTTCAACCTTCCTGGCACCGATTAATCTGGGACAGATGATGATGGGGCAGGTGGCAACCGCGAACAACACGGTCGGCCAGTCGATTGAACTGATCCGTGCCGAATGGACCAGGTTGGCCACCGAAGGGATCACGGCCGAGGAATTGGCCGCAACGAAGACATACCTTACCGGGTCTTATCCGCTGCGGTTCGACGGGAACGGACAGATCGCCGATATTCTGGTGGGCATGCAGATGGATGGCCTGCCCATTGACTATGCGGTGACCCGGAACGCGAAGGTCGAGGCGGTGACGCTGGCAGACGTGGCGCGGGTGGCCGAGCGGCTGTTGCAGCCGGGCCAGTTGCATTTCGTGGTGGTCGGGCAACCGGACGGCGTGGTTTCGACCGAGTGACAAAGACTATCGCCCCGGACCAGTGTCCGGGGCGATGGGCGCGGCTGACACTGCGCCCGAAGTTGCGCCGTGGCGTTTTGTTTTACGGCATTTTGCGTGGCCGAATCTGCCGCTGGGTGCTAGAAATGGTGTCATGATGCTTGATGACCCCCACATACGGCCGGTGGTCCAGCCAGTGATCCGGCAACTGGACGAAGCGGCGATCAACCGGATCGCGGCGGGCGAGGTGGTGGAACGGCCCGCATCTGCGGTGAAGGAACTGGTTGAAAACGCGCTGGATGCGGGGGCCCGGCGGATCACGGTTGACTATGCCGATGGCGGCAAGACCTTGATCCGGGTGACCGACGATGGTTGCGGCATGACCCCCGCCGACCTGCCGCTGGCACTGGCCCGGCATGCCACATCAAAGATCGACGGATCGGATCTGCTGGCAATCTCCAGCTTCGGCTTCCGGGGCGAGGCTTTGCCGTCGCTGGGTGCCGTGGGGCGACTGGTGATAACCTCACGCGCGGCGGGGAGTGATGCCGCCTCGCTCGCCGTGACCGGCGGCCGAATGGAGGCGGTACGCCCCGCGGCGCTGACCCGCGGCACGGTGGTCGAATTGCGCGACCTGTTCTTTGCCACGCCTGCGCGGCTGAAATTCCTGCGGACGGACCGGGCCGAGGCACAGGCGATTGGCGAGGTGATCCGGCGGCTGGCGCTGGCGGAACCCGGCGTAGGGTTCGCGCTGCGCGATGTGTCGGGCGGCGGCGAGGGGCGGGTCGTTTTTCGGGCCGATCCAGAACAGGGCAATTTCCTTGATGCGCTGCTGGGCAGGGTGGCGCGGGTGCTGGGCGCAGAGTTTGCCGAGAATGCGCTGGCCGTGGACGTGGAGCAGGACGGACTGCGCCTGACCGGCTATGCGGCCTTGCCGACCTATTCGCGGGGCTCTTCCGTGGCGCAGTTCCTGTGCGTGAACGGGCGGCCGGTGCTGGACCGGATGCTGTTTGGTGCGCTGCGGGCCGCGTATTTCGACGTGCTCAGCCGCGACCGCCATCCGGCGGCGGTGCTGATGCTGACGGTCGATCCGCAACGGGTGGATGTGAACGTGCATCCGGCGAAATCCGAAGTGCGGTTCCGCGAGCCGGGGTTGGCACGGGGGTTGATCGTTTCCGGCCTCAAACAGGCACTGGCCGGGGCGGGGCATCGCGCCTCGTCCACCGTGGGTGCGGCCACGCTCGCCGCATTCCGGCCCGAAGCACGGGTGTATCAGATGGACCGCGCCTCGCAGCCTTCGCTGAGCAACGCGTATCAGATGCAGGCCCCCGCCCCCGGCTTTGCCGAGGCCCCGTCGGCGCGCATCGAACCGGCGCTGGATGCGGACGGGCCGCTGGGCGCTGCGCGCGCGCAGGTGCATGCGAATTACATCATCACGCAGACGGCAACGGGGATCGCGATTGTCGATGCCCATGCGGCGCATGAGCGGCTGGTCTATGAACGGCTCAAGCGCCAGATGGACACGCATGGCATCGCCGCACAGGCGCTTTTGATCCCGGAAATCGTGGAGTTGTCGCATGCGGATGCAGTGCGGGTGCTTGATCTGGCGCCGCAGTTGCGCGCAATGGGGCTGGCGGTCGAGGCCTTCGGCGGCGGCGCCATCGCAGTGCGCGAGACGCCGGCAATTCTGGGGGCAGTGGATGCGAGCGCCATGATCCGCGATATTCTGGACGAGCTGTCAGACCTTGGCGACAGCGTGCTGGTGCAGGCACGGATCGAGGCGGTCCTGTCGCGCATGGCCTGCCACGGCTCGGTCCGCACGGGGCGGCAGATGCGGGCCGAAGAGATGAACGCGCTTTTGCGTGAGATGGAGGCGACGCCCCATTCCGGTCAGTGCAACCACGGACGGCCCACCTACGTCGAATTGCGGCTGGCCGATATCGAGCGGTTGTTCGGTCGGACATGACGATCATCCTGCCCGAAGGGATTGATCCGCTGTGGCTTGCGGGCGGGGCGGCGGCGCTGGTGCTGCTGATCTTGCTTCTGACGCTGCGCGCTGCAGGTCGCGCCGGGCGCATGGCCGAGCCGATGCTGCGCGAGCTTGGCTGGATGAGCCAGCGCGTGCAGGGGCTGGCCGAGGGGCAGGAGCGGCTCTCGGGCGGGCTGTCCCATGTCTCCGAGGCACAGGCCGTCAGCCAGGCCTCGATGTTGCAGATGATGGAGCGGCGTCTGGCCGAAGTGCAGCGGTCGATGGGCGACACCCTGACCGGAACCGCAACGCGGACGGCGCGATCCTTGGGCGAGTTGCAGCAGCGGCTGGAAACCATCGACCGGGCACAGGAAAAGATCGAGAAACTGTCGGGCGACGTGCTCAGCCTGCAGGATATTCTGTCCAACAAGCAAACCCGCGGTGCCTTCGGCGAGATTCAACTGCATGACATCGTGCAAAAGGCCCTGCCGGCGGGCAGTTATACCATGCAGGCCACGCTGTCGAACGGGCGGCGGGCGGATTGCCTGATCCATCTGCCGCTGCCCCCCGGCCCGATCGTGGTCGATTCGAAATTCCCGCTGGAAGCCTATGAGGCGCTGCGGCGGGCGGACAGTCCGGCGGCGGTGGCAGAGGCGGGTCGCGCGCTGCGCATATCCGTGCGGGCCCATATCCGCGCCATTTCCGAGCGGTATATCTTGGACGGCGAGACGGCCGATGGCGCGCTGATGTTCCTGCCGTCCGAGGCGATCTATGCCGAGTTGCACGCGAACTACCCCGAAGTCGTGCGCGACGGGTTCGCGGCCAAAGTCTGGATCGTGTCGCCCACCACCTGCATGGCCACGCTGAACACGATGCGCGCGGTCCTGAAAGACGCACGGATGCGAGAACAGGCCGGGGCGATACGGCGCGAGTTGGCCGAACTTTACCGCGATGTCGAACGGCTGGGACTGCGGGTGGAAAACCTTGACCGGCATTTCGGCATGGCGGCAAAGGATATCGCCGATATCCGCATATCCTCGGACAAGGCGACGCGGCGGGCGCGGCGGCTGGACAATTTCGACTTCGAGGACCTGGCCCCGGTGCAGGAACCGCTGACCCTCAAGGACGCAGCCGAGTGAGGCATCTGACGTTCGCCGACTATCGCCGGATGCCCTGGGCCAACGGGCGCGGCACGACGGTCGAGATGCTGCGGGTGGACGGGCCGCAGGGCGTGCTGTGGCGGCTGTCGATGGCAAGCGTGGTGGAAGACGGGCCGTTCTCGATGTTTCCGGGGATAGAGCGCAACCTGACCGTCATCAGCGGGCCGGGGTTCCGGCTGGAAGGCGATGTGACACTTCATTGCCGCCCCCTGCTGCCGGTCGCCTTTCCGGGCGACGTGGCAGTGCGGGCCGCAGGAACCGACGGGCTGCCATCAGACGATTTCAACGTGATGACCGCACGGCCCCTCGGCAGACCCGTCGTCACAATTGAACACGCCGGGACGGTGCTGGCAGGGGGTGGCACGCTGTGCCTGTTTGCGCTGGAGGCAACTGTCGTCAATGACGTGCCGCTGGCGCGGTATGACCTTCTGATCTGTTATCAGGCGGCTTTGATCGCCACCGGCGGGCCGATTATCGCGGTTCGGCTGGCTGACTGACCCCAAATCGCTTCAATTTTATTCAAATTTGACTTCTTTTCGGCCTAGGGTCTGTTGGCGTTTGAGGATTCCCAAATCAGTCGCTGAGTGATTCAAGGTTGCCAAATGGGAGGCAACCTTGATCCGCACGACACTGACTGACGCCCAATGGGAAATCATCGCTCCGCACTGTCTTGGTAGGGAAT
>JANNWS010000179.1:0-2036 GCA_031408575.1 Rhodobacterales bacterium | reverse complement strand
GGTCAATAAATCTGGCGGGCACGCAGCGCGGCTTCGGTCACCAGCCCCGCCCGCAGCAGGGCATCCCGGGTTGTGTTGTTCACGGCGCTGGGCGGGACGAAGCGGCCGGAGTTGATCCATTCGGCCGTGCGCAGCAAAATGTCGTAGGCGGTGAGCGTGGGAACCGTCTTGGTTTCCCCAGCACTTGCTGCCCGCGCCGCCAGCGCGATCCGTTGGGCGTGGCGCTTCGCGACGGCCGGGGTGAAATACGCCCATGTCCGGATTGGGTCGTCGCGCTTGCGCAGCGTTCGGGCTTTCAGCACCGGGAGGATGTCGGCGTCGAGATCGTAGCCTGCTGCCAGCCAGTGATCGATCACCGGCGCGGTTGCCTGGATCACAGCCCTGGCCTCGGGGCATAGGCCCTCGCCGCAGGCTGCGAGACAGGCCATTTCGGGGGCGTCCCTCGCGTGTGCGTGATGCGTGCTCGCGTGCGTGCTGCGCGCGCTCGCGTGCGTGCTACGCGCGGTAGTAGTTTCTTTCTTTCTTACTAAGTTAGTGTCCAGAATCCGGAGATGGCTTTGTTCCAAATCTGGACATGGCTTTGGGTGATTTTGTTGCAAATCTGGACATGGCTTTGTGGGAGTTTGCGCCAAATCCGGAGATGGCTTTTGCCCGCTTTGCCGTCCGGAATCCGGAGATGGCTTTTGGGGAAAGTCGGCCTCGAAACCGAGAATGTAGCGGGTCGATTTCCACTGCTTCGGGCTTTGCCCTGTCCGCCGTTGCCTGCGGATCAGACCCGCATCCTCGAGCCTGCACAACTGCGTGTTCAGCGAGGCGCGCGAGATTTCGGTATCGGCGGTCAGTTGGTCTTGCGACGGAAAACAGCCGGGCCCGAGGGTGTGCCGGTTGCAAAGATGCCAAAGCACAAGCTTGGCTGCGGGATGCAGCCCGCGCTGCAGGATCGCCCAATCGGTGGCCAACTCGCTCATAGCGCGGCCGTCGCAGTCAGGCGCCGGACAATGGCCGCCATCAGGGCTATGCGCGCATCGGCATCTGCCTGGCGCATCTGGCCCGCCCGGACTCGGGACCAGTAAAACTGGCGGCGCAGGTCCAGTTCGCGCTGGGCCTCGGCGATCAGCGCGGCGACGGGGATCGCGCCAATGGGGATGATCTGTGGCATGATCGCCCCCTCAACGCCGACCGGCGACGGCGCGGCCGACGCCCGCTTTGCGGGCTTCCTGCTCGCGCAGCCAGTCCCTGACGGCCTCCATGCGGTAGAGCACCTTGCGCCCCACCCGGACGCAGGGCGGGCCAATGCGGCGGGTCTCCCAGCGTTGCAGGGTGTCAACCGACAGGGTGAGTTCCCGCGCCAGATCGGTGCGGTTCAGCCAGCCGGTCAGCAGGCCGGAATCCATTTCCGGCGCAGTATCCTCGGCGGCGCTTAAGCCAATCTTTTTCATGTCTTTTCTCCATGCCCGGCGCTCCCCGCTCGGCGCGCTAAATTCGGTCAGGGGAGACAAGCACAGGCATGGCACCGGCAAAGAGGCGGAAACCGGCGGAAACAAACGTGCGATTGATCCGGGTCTTTTGCGGTCGAATGCGGCCTCGTGCCGATCAAATTTAGAGGTGTTCGGGTCCGACACCGCAAACACCGCGCGAATGCCGCAAAACGTGTGGTCAAAAGGGCGGATGAATGACCGGTTTGTTTCTGCCGGTTGCCGCCTCTTTGCCGGAAACCATCGCAGAGCAGGTTGCTCTTGGCGGATTCTCTTTGCTCAGTCGGGGCAACAAGGAGGAGCCCGGATGGGAACGCATCTGACGGAACTGATTGTAAAGGCTGCCGAAATCGGCACGCGAAAATACGTGGTATTCGACGAGGACTGTGCAGGTTTCGGCCTTTGTGTCTTCCTGTCGGGCCGCAAGGGGTTCGTCCTGATCTACTGCGTGGCCGGGCGGCAGCGGCGCATGACGATCGGCACATGGCCAAGCTGGTCGGTGATCGCCGCAAGGGAGGAGGCCAAGCGCCTGAAGCGCGATATAGATCGGGGTGAAGATCC
>JANNWS010000178.1:0-2195 GCA_031408575.1 Rhodobacterales bacterium | reverse complement strand
TGGTCGAACTGGCCGCAGCCGAACCCGTGAACCCCGAGGCGGTGCGCTACCTCAACCGCCTGTCGGACTGGTTTTTCGTCGCGGGCCGGATTGCCAACAACGACGGCAAGGACGATGTCCTCTGGGTGCCCGGTCTGACGCGCTGATGCCGTTCTGATCGGTGCGGGCGATCAGAACGCGGCGTCCTGACACGCGAACTGGTCGTATTTTGGCTGTTCGCGCTGCCTGCCCTGCTGTAACACGCAGGCGAGGCTTTGCGCGGTCCTGAAGGGGCCGGAAACGAAGGAGTTGCCGCCATGAAGGTATTGGTCCCGGTCAAGCGGGTGATCGACTACAACGTGAAGGTTCGCGTCAAGGCGGACGGCTCTGGGGTTGATCTTGCCAACGTGAAGATGTCGATGAATCCCTTCGACGAGATCGCCGTTGAACAGGCGATCCGAATGAAGGAAAAAGGCATCGCGACCGAGGTTGTCGTCGTCTCTATCGGCGTCAAACAGGCGCAGGAAACCCTGCGCAACGCGCTTGCCATGGGGGCAGACCGCGCGATCCTGATCGAGGCGACCGACAACGTACATGTCGACATCGAGCCGCTTGCCGTGGCGAAACTTCTGGCGGCGGTCGTGAAGGAAGAGGCTCCGGGCCTTGTCCTCTGCGGCAAGCAGGCGATCGATAACGACATGAACGCCACCGGCCAGATGCTGGCTGCCCTGCTGGGTTGGTCGCAGGCCACCTTCGCGTCCGAAGTGACCATCGAGGGTGACATGGCCCGCGTCACCCGCGAGGTTGACGGCGGCCTTCAGACGATCACGGTGAAGCTGCCAACGATCATCACCGTCGATCTGCGCCTGAATGAACCGCGCTATGCGTCGCTGCCCAACATCATGAAGGCCAAGGCCAAGCCTCTGGCCGCAAAGACTCCTGCGGACTATGGCGTCGATGTCACGCCCCGGTTGAGCGTGCTGAAAACGGTGGAACCGGCAGGCCGCAAGGCTGGAGTCAAGGTCGCCTCGGTGGCTGAACTGATTGCGAAACTCAAAGACGAAGCGGGGGTGATCTGATGGCCGTTCTTCTTCTGGCGGATGTGAATGAGGGCCAGCTCGCAACCGATCAGGTGGCAAAGACCCTGACGGCGGTGAAATCGCTGGGTCCGGTGACAGTGCTTGTGGCCGGCACAGGTGGCGATGCTGCTGCGGCCGAGGCGGCAACGCTGGCGGGTGTGTCGAAGGTGCTTTTTGCCGATGACCACGCCTATTGCCACGGAATGTCCGAACCCACTGCCGCGCTGGTCGTGTCGCTGGCGGGCGAGTATGAGCATATCGTCGCCGCCTCGGGTGCGCTGTCGAAATCGGTGCTGCCGCGCGTGGCGGCGATGCTGGACGTAATGGTGATCTCCGAGGTTCTGGCCGTGCATGATGCGGCCACCTTCGACCGCCCGATCTATGCCGGAAACGCGATTCAGACGGTGAAATCCTCGGATGCGACAAAGGTCATGACGATCCGCACCGCGACGTTTGACGCAGCGGGCAAGGGTGGGTCGGCCCCGGTCGAAAAGGTTTCGGCCACGGTCGATGGCAGCCTGTCGGCATGGGTCGAGGACAAGGTGGCGTCAAGCGACCGGCCCGAACTGACCAGCGCCGGGATCGTGGTGTCGGGTGGCCGTGGTGTCGGGTCGCAGGCCGACTTTGCGCTGATCGAAAAGCTGGCCGACAATCTGAACGCGGCCGTCGGGGCATCCCGCGCCGCCGTCGACTCGGGCTATGCGCCGAACGACTGGCAGGTCGGCCAGACCGGCAAGGTCGTGGCGCCTGACCTTTATGTCGCGGTCGGCATCTCGGGTGCGATCCAGCACCTTGCCGGGATGAAGGACAGCAAGATCATCGTCGCCATCAACAAGGACGAAGAGGCGCCGATCTTCCAGGTCGCCGATTACGGCCTTGTAGCGGACCTTTTCACCGCCGTGCCGGAACTGATCGAAAAGCTCTGAAGACCGTGTCCGGGGGCAGACTTTTCCCCCATTCCCCAAAGGGGCGGCGCGTGACGCCGCCCTTTTCCGTTGGCACGGCATGAATGACGGATATGGCCAGCGCGCGTCGGTGAAAGGCCAGACGAAAGGCTGATCCGGCTTCATCAAGGTGGCACCCCTCCTCTGACCCCGGTCCTTTCTCAGATGCCCGCCCAACCGAACCTTCTGATCC
>JANNWS010000177.1:0-6433 GCA_031408575.1 Rhodobacterales bacterium | reverse complement strand
ACGGGAGCGGTGCTTCATCGGCAAACCAAAATTGCAGGGTTCTGAATGAAATCATACAAAACCTTGCAGGAAACGGCGAGGAGAACCGTGACTATCTAAAACAAAATCAATGGGATGGACGTTGTTCAGGACGAACTACATATAGAAGCAATGTCGATACCAGAGGCTTTCGATATCCCCTGAGATCCCCGGCTTGACAGATTTCGTTGCTGACCCACGGCAAAGGTAAGTACAGGTCATGGGGTTTTCGGGGCGGTTGGAACCTGTGTGTCGGATTGGCTTGGCAGCCCGCGCAAGGTCACTGCCCGCAACCAGGATCTGTCAGTCATCCCTGACTTGCGCCTGGTCTGTCTGCTCAGGCCCGCCGAAGCGAGCCTGCTGATCGTCAATCCATGGCGGCTACTTCGGCAGCCAGATCTCTGCCGGGGTGTCGCGCGCCACAGTGTAGAACGTGTCCGCCGTAAGCTTTTCCCAAGCGCCTTCTGTGCCATCCGGCCAGATCACGCGCAGGTCTGCCGCATCGCTTTCGCCCAGCCCGAAGTGCCGCCAGCCAAGCTGCCCGCTGGCGTGACCGCCCCCCGAGGTGATCTCGCGTCGCGCCACCACCTCACCGCGCCGCACCTCGACCCACGCCCCGATGGCATCGGGGTTGGAACCGTCTTGGTGCAAACGCAGGGCCAACCAATGGCCCGCGTCCGCGCTTTTATTGCGCCAGATCTGTGCCGACTCCCGGCGGTTCACCACCACAAGATCCAGCAGCCCGTCGAGGTTGAAATCGGCAAGAGCGCCACCGCGCGAGGTCTTGAAGCTGGCCACCCCCGCCAAATCGCCTGCTTCCTGAAATGTGCCGTCGGGGCGCTGCAACATCAGGTTGTTGGGGTCTTTCATTGCGAAATCGGGCATGGAATCAACATTGCCCTTGGCCACAAACAGATCAGCCAGCCCGTCATTGTTCACATCGTCGAACTGGGCGTGCCAGGCGGTGCTGGGTTTAAGTTCGCCCCCAGTGTATGGCCGTTGCGAATGTGCACCCTTTGCATAAGCGACATCGGCAAATGTCGCGGCTGGCGCGCCGCTTTCGGGAATGACGGCAAGCGTCTGCAACTTGTTGTCGGCCATGCTGGTCAGAAAATACTCCGGATAGCCATCGGCATTCAGATCTGTGCTGGCAATGCCCATGCCCCAGATCTTCAGCAGCTTCCAGCCGTCAGCCTCGGTGAACAGGGCAGGTGCTGTGCCGGGATCGACCCGCCACATCTGTTCCTGTCCGCCCTTGTAATACTCGCGGTCGTTGGAGACGCGCAGGCTGGGTGTGCCGGAGCGGTTCCAGTCGGTGAACAGCATCGACAGCGCGCAAAAGCTGGGCGTCAGCGGCAGGGGCGCAGCAAAGCGCTGTTCGGATCTTCCATCCACATCGGCCGGTCTGTGCAGCCAGTTGGCGGTGCATGACCCCCAGGGAAATGCTTCCTCCTTGCGATTGATGTAATTCCCGACGGACAGCGTCGGCCAGTCGGCCCCGCGTTCCCATGTTGCGGCAAAGGCGGTGGACCAGGCATCGCCGCCATCAAAGCCCCACGCCTCGTTCGCGCGCTCGAACTTGCAGTTGCCAAGGCCGCGCATGACCACGTTTTCGCCCACGCGCAGCAAGACAAGGTCGGTGATCCCGTCGCTGTCGATGTCCAGCGGATAGGTGCCTGCCACCTTGTCGATCTCTAAGCCGCTGACCTCGGGCGTAAACTGCAACGGACCGGCAAGCGTGCTGGTATTGCGGTAGAATGTGGCAGGTGCCTGCCCCCCCGCCAGCAGCATGTCGGCATAGCCGTCGCTGTTGCAGTCAAAGGTGGCAACCCCGCCACCCACCATGTATTCCCAATCGCCCGCATAGACGCTGGTGATGCCCGACGTTGCGGTTTCCTCGATGAAACGGGGAATGGAGAGCGCCGGTTCGCCGGCAACAGGGGTGGTCAGACCCACCAGAACAGCGGGCAAAAGCCCAAGGCGAACAACCGAAATCCCCATCACTGCCCCCGTGTCTTCAATGCGGCGGCATAGGCCCCGATGCAACGGCCCTGATCCAGCCCACGTTCGATCGCGGCACGAAAGTGGATGCCGCCATAGAGCCGCGACAGGCCCGCCTCTTCGGCGGCGGCCCAGAAACTTGTGAACGGTCGCGGCGGCATGCCATCATCGACATGTGCAGCATCTTCAAAGGCAAAGTCTTCGCCAAAGAACGTCGTCAGCACGGTTGCCGCCGCCCCTGACTGGGTGGAATGGCCGCTGGGGTATTCGGGGAAGGGCGGCGTGTTCATTGTCGACTCCCACTTGGGGTCCATCGTGCGGCGGATATAGGTCACGGGGCGCAGCAAGTTGTATTCGAACTTGGTCTGCCAGCACCCGATGAATGCATCCGCCATGCCGATTCCCAGACGGGCAAGCACATCAACGCTTTGGTCCAGCCCGGCGTCGTTGCGCTGAAGAATTGCCAGCGCAATCGACATCCAGTGTCCCGGCGGCGTCGATGACAGCATCGGATCGTCCGACCAGAACCGCGCGATCAAGCGCTGTTCCTTGGTCAGGTTCTTTTTCGTCTCATAGACTTCCAGCGCCTCTTTGTAGAACTCGGAGGACTTGTCTTCGCTGTAGGCAATCGGCGGGGGCAGGCCGCAAGTCGTTCCCGCCGGCATGGCAAAAGGCCGGTTGCTGCCCCAGCCGGGCAGCAGCGGCAGTTGCTGCTGCACGATCACATTGGTCGGAACCCACTGCTCTGGGCCTTCGACCAGTGTGTAGTCATACGGGAACCCCATATTCTCGACCACAGCTCCCCCATCGTCCTGCGACCACGCCAGCATGTGGGCCGCCACCGCAGCACCGTATGCCTCGCTGCGCGCGACGACATCGGTGGGCAAACCCTCGGCCATGCTGGCACGAAGTTTCATCTCCATCGCCGTCATCGCCCGCTGGCCGGTGGGGCCGGTGTTTGCGAAGAATGACCTGACCGATGACGCCAATGCCGCCTGCAGGACCACGCCATCATCATAGATTTCGGCGTCTACGCGCGCCGGAACAGGGTCCAACCCGTTCAACTGGCCTGCCAGCGTCACCATGTCGGGCGATCCGCTTGCCACTGCCTCGAACGCGGTCACGCCGACGTAGGCAAAGGACCGGCTGGCCACGGGGGGCGAATAGGTGGGCGTGTGACGGACCAGCTCAAGGATCAGCTTGTACCAGGTCTGCAGCACCTCTTGCGGCGGCACCGTCCCAGCCTGTGCTATGGGGGTGCCGATCAATGTGGTTACGGCCAAAGCGACGGCGGCAACCGTCTGACGTATCGTGTTCATTCCAACCCCTGAAGCCTGTCCGCCCCTGTCCGGGCGTTGCGGCGCACCTAAGCACACTGTTCCTTTTGCATGCAAGTGACGCCGCCAGGTGGAACGCGGACCTTTCCCCGGATGGCTCAAATCCGGACGGTCGTCTTGCCCGGAACGCACAACCGGCCCCAGTCCCGATGTGCGCGGCAATTTCCGCGATCTGGTCGGCGTGCTATCTTGATTTCTCCGCGCGTCGTTTCGCGCGGGCAGGTCGCCTTTCACAGGATCAAAACAAGCGCTATGTCGCTTGAGGTGTAAGACCGCAGCCGAACGGAACGAAGATTGACCATTCGGCCAAATATCGCCACCTTGCTGCCAACACTCGATTATTCCAGGAAAGGCCGGGCGCCTGTGCCATTGACCGACGCTAATTCCGCAACCTTTGACGCGGCGATCATCGGCGGCGGTGTGATCGGTTGCGCCATTGCGCGGCGGTTCACCCTGCAGGGCGCGCGCGTGGTGCTGCTGGAAAAGGCGCAGGACGTTCTGGATGGCGCGTCCAAAGGCAATTCCGCAATCCTGCACACCGGCTTTGATGCGCCCCCCGGTTCACTAGAGGCCGCTTGCCTGCGGACTGGCTATGCGGAATACGTCGATATTCACGCCCGCCTCAACCTGCCGATGCTGCGTTCTGGCGCGATGGTGCTGGCCTGGACGGAGGATGAGGAAACAGCACTGCCCGCCCTGATGGATCAGGCCCGCCAGAATGGTGTGGACTATGTCGAATTGCTGTCGGGCGCGCAGATCAGGGCGCTGGAACCGGGCATCGCCGACACGGTGCGGGCGGGCTTTCGGGTGCCGCGCGAGTATCTGATCGACCCCTGGTCAACGCCCCATGCTTATCTGCGTCAGGCGCTGGAGAACGGTGCGGCGTTGCGCTGCTCGGCCGAGGTAAGCGGGGGTGTGTTTGACGGGCGGTTCTGGCGGTTGCAGACGACCCAAGGCGGCGTCAGCGCGGCCCTTGTCATCAATGCGGCCGGTCTTTTTGGCGACGTCGTGGATGACCGCCTGATCGCGCGGCGCGATTTTCATATCCGCCCGCGCAAGGGGCAGTTCATCGTCTATGACAAGACGGCGGCGGGTTTGACCGGGCATATCCTGCTGCCGGTGCCATCCAAAACCACGAAGGGGATCGTCGTTTGTCGAACGGTTTACGGCAACCTGCTGGTCGGCCCGACGGCTGAGGATCAAGAGGATCGCGAAACCGCCGATCTGGTGCCCGAGGCGCTGGTCAGCCTGCGCCAGCGCGGCGCAGAGATCCTGCCCGCGCTTGCCGGGCATGAGGTGACAGCAACCTATGCTGGCCTGCGCCCGGCGACCGAATTCAAAGACTACCAGATCCGCGCCCACACCACCCAGAACTACATAGCCGTGGGCGGTATCCGCTCGACCGGGTTAAGTGCAGCATTGGGCGTGGCGCAGCATGTTCACGGCTTGGCCGTTGGGCTTGGTCTGCCGTATAACGCGCTTGCACAACCCGTCTGGCCACACATGCCCGCGCTGACCGATGAGGGTCTGCGCGACTGGCGCTGCCCCGGCAATGGCGGCATCGTCTGTCATTGCGAGCTGGTCACGCGGCGCGAGATCGAAGCCGCGCTCTGCGGCCCGATGCCCGCATACAGCCTTGCCGGTCTGAAGCGGCGCACGAGGGTTACGATGGGGCGCTGTCAGGGGTTCTATTGCTCGGCAGAGCTTGCCGCGATCACCGAAGGCCGGTTGGTGCAACCTATGTCGGGTGCTGCCGATGCCGGCTGACCTGCCGCAGACCTGCGATGTGGCGATTGTCGGCGGCGGACCGGCCGGGCTTGCCGCCGCCTGCGAGCTGCGCGCCGCAGGCATAGCGCGCGTCGTTGTGCTGGAGCGTGAGGCTTGCGCCGGGGGGATTCCGCGCCACAGCGGCCACTCGCCTTACGGCATGCGCGAGTTTCGCCGCATCCTGCGTGGCCCGGCCTATGCGGCGCGGCTGGTCGCGGTCGCACAGGCGGCGGGGGCAGGCATCTTTACTGGTGTTGCGGTCACCGCGGTGTATCCGGGCGGGCGGCTTGATCTGACCACGCCCGACGGTCCGGCGGAACTGACCGCCTCGCGGGTGCTGCTCTGCACCGGGGTGCGCGAGAAAACCCGTGCCGCGCTCCTGATCGGCGGGACCAAGCCGGGTGGCGTTCTGTCAACCGCGGCCTTGCAGGGCATGGTCTATCTTAACAAACAGCGCCCGTTTTTGCGGCCGGTGATCCTGGGAACCGAACTTGTTGCCTTTTCCGCTCTTTTGACCTGCCGCCACGCCGGCATCCGCCCCGTCGCCATGATCGAGGCCGGTCCCAGGGCTGTTGCGCGCTGGCCTGCCGCGCTGCTACCCCGCATGCTCGGTATCCCGTTGTGGACGGGAACGACCCTGCGCGCCATTCATGGTGCGGTCCGCGTCACCGGCGTCACGCTGCAAGGGCCGGACGGAGCGACCCGGCAGATCGCGGCGGATGGTGTGATCGTGACGGGTGCGTTTCTGCCCGAGGCATCGCTGCTGCGCGCAAGCCATCTGGAGGTGGACGGCGCCTCTGGCGGGCCGGTGATCGACAGCTTCGGGCGTTGTTCGGATCCGGTGTATTTCGCGGCGGGAAACCTGCTGCGCGCCGTCGAAACCGCCGGGCGCTGCTGGGCCGAGGGTCGCCGCGCCGGGCAGGCGATAGCCCTTGATCTGGCCGGTCGTCTTCCCGCGCCGTCGGGTGCCTTGTGCCTGACGCTGCACCACCCCGCGCTGAAATATGCAGTTCCCCAGCGCATCGTGCCGGGCGGTGCGCATGGCTCGGTCGATTTGCGCGTGACCCGGGCTGTCAAGGGCCGCCTCAGCCTGCGGATTGCCGGGGCCGAGGTCTGGTCGCAGCGTCTGTCGGCCTTGCCCGAGCGGCGGCTGTCGGTGCCGCTGGCGGCCTTTGCATCCTACCCGGGGGCAACAGACACAGCCGAGTTGGTGCTGGAGGAAGACACCCAATGAAAACCTTGGCGCTGGATCAGGGAACCACCAGCACCCGCGCCTTGATCGTCGACGAGGCTGGCACGGCCCGCGTGAT
>JANNWS010000176.1:0-4678 GCA_031408575.1 Rhodobacterales bacterium | reverse complement strand
ACGGGAGCGGTGCTTCATCGGCAAACCAAAATTGCAGGGTTCTGAATGAAATCATACAAAACCTTGCAGGAAACGGCGAGGAGAACCGTGACTATCTAAAACAAAATCAATGGGATGGACGTTGTTCAGGACGAACTACATCGCCCCAGCCAGCACCGGCAGCAGGGCGGCAGCCGAAGCACCCCGCATCGCGGTCGGCCCCAGCACCAGAATGACGCCCATAAACCCGACTGCGACCGCAAAGATCCGAACCGGACCAATGGGGTGCCCATAAACAAAGCGCGAAATCAGCAACACGAAGATCGGCGCGGTGAACAGCCCGGCGGCCACCTGCGCCACCGGCAAAAACGCGAGGCTGCCAAAATAGATCAGCATTGCCACGCCGTGAAGAGTGCTGCGGGCCAGCACCGCAGGCCCGTTCACCGGGCGCAGCCTGCGCCGCAGAACCCACGCGAAAACGGCAAGCAGCACAACCGCCATGCCGGATCGCATGGCATGGAACTGCCACAACCCGCCCTCGGCCGCGATCAGCCGGACGTAATTGTCGGTAAAACCGATCACGGCGGCATAAATCAGGATGGCACTCGCAGCGGCAAGCGTGCGGTCGGGGAGTGGGGACATATCGGCTACCTGTTGTGTCACCCTCTCCAATGCACCCGGCGCAAGCCCTATTTCGCGCCCGATTGCGACATCCGCCGTGTGGCTTTGGCAACTGCCTTTGCGGGTTTCCGCTGTTCGGCGCTGATCACGGACAGCAGCGCCGATGCCGCGGGGCGGACGTTGTGGCAGCCGGATCAGTCGGCTATCGTCAATGCAGGATATCGGAAGGCATCATCCGCCCATGACGGCGCTGAAAAAGTATCAGAAACTCGAAAGCTCCGGTCTTTGGCGCGATGCTCCCGAAGCGCAGCGACGTGAGGTAGTGGTGGCCTTTGGTGAGGCGTCGCTGATCCTCAGTGACCCGCGCAGCGGCAGCGCCCTGTCGCATTGGTCGCTGCCCGCCGTGCGGCGCATGAACCCCGGCGAGATGCCGGCCCTCTTTGCGCCCGATACCGAAACCGAGGCCGAGACGCTGGAACTTGATGACGCAACAATGATCGGCGCGATCGAAACGGTGCGCGGCGCAATCGCAACGGCCCGTGCCCGTCCGGGGCGCCTGCGGGGGGCGATCGTCGGGGGCGGGACGGTCGCGGCATTGCTGCTGGCGGTTTTCTGGCTGCCCCCCGCGCTGATCGCGCAGACGGCGTCGATGGTGCCGCCGTCAAAGCGGGCCGAGATCGGGCGCATGGCACTGAACGATCTAACCCGCCTGACCGGCATTCCCTGTGCGGCCCCGCTTGGCCTTCGCGCGGCCGCACGTCTGGCCGACCGGGTGATGGGAAGTGGCGGCGGGCAGATCCTGTTCCTGCGCGACGGGGTGCGCCCGGCCACACATCTGCCGGGAAACCTTGTCCTGCTGTCGCGCCGACTGGTCGAAGATCAGGACGGCCCCGATGTGGCGTCGGGTTTCGCGCTGGCCGAAACACTGCGCGCCAAGGCGAACGATCCGCTGATTCCGATCCTGCGACATGCAGGCCTGATCGCGACACTGCGCCTGCTGACCACCGGCACCCTGCCCGAAGGGTCGGTCGCGGGCTATGCCGAAACGCTACTGACCGCGCCGGCCGCCCCATTGGCAGACGATGTGTTGCTGGAGGCGCTGCGCCAGGCCACGTTCGCCTCGTCCCCCTATGCCTACGCGATTGACCCGTCGGGCGAGGCGGTGCTGGGCCTGATCGAGGCCGATCCCTACCGCGCGCAAACGCCGCCGCCGATCCTGCCCGATGGCGACTGGATCAGCCTTCAGGCAATCTGCCAGACCGAATAGAAACACCCCACGCCATCGGCGAGGGGGCGCAACTTTGGTCCTGCTCCCGCTAGGTCGCCGGGGTTGCTGCTGTGACAAGCCGTGCCGGCGTCTCGCGTGTCCAGATCTGGTCCTGCGCCAACTGTCCTGCCGCCGTGCCGCGCGCCCGGTTCGGGTTCAGCCGCCCGTCTTTCCAGGCCAGCTTGTAGCCCGCAGGCACGACCGGTTGCAGCAAATCCTGTCGCGGCGGGATAACTACCGCCGGAACTACTTCGATCACCGTGGCCGTGTTGCGCCGCTTTGGCACCGCAAGTCCCGACAGGCTGCCGTCGCCCGCCGTACACAGCATCATCGTGCCACCTGCCGCCGCTGAAAGGCGCCGCGCGACGGGTGCGGTTCGCGGACAGACCAGTACCGAACCGCCGGCATTTGCCGAAGCTGCCACCGGCCTTGCACCCTCCAGCGCCGCAACCGACGCGCGTTGGTTCAACAGGCCCGCCTGCGACAGGCACAGCACCGCCGTACCGCCACCCTGCAATGGAACGCGCGCTGCGACCGGCGCGCGCGCCGGGCAGCGCAACGCGCCGGGTGTGGTCCCCGGAACAGGTGCAGCAATATAGGTGTCGTCCGATTTCGGTGCGGCTTGCCGTGCCGCCACGCGTGCCGAAGGCTGTTGCGGCGGGCTCGGCGCGACCTGTGGCACAGGAGCATCGAGCACGACCACCGGTGCAGTCCCGGCAAGACGTGTCGGCGGATAGCCGCACAGCACCTTGCGGCTGGCATTCACGCGCGGCACCCAGATCACCCGGCCATCGACACCGGCCCGGACAAATACGCAGCCCTGACTGTCGACATATTGTGCGCCCCGGAAGCTGACGGGAGGCGTCTCACGCGGGGCGGGAATATCGCGTACACTTTGGGCTTGCGCCAGAACCGCCCCGGCGATGAGCAGCGCCAGCGCGACCGGGATAGCTGTGAACCGCATGAGAACCCCTGTCTGGACTGGGGCGAATCATGCCGAATTGGTGATTCGGAGTAAAGGGGAAAATCGTTTATTTTGTGCCAAACATGCGATCACCCGCATCCCCTAGTCCTGGTACAATATATCCGTGGTCATTCAGGTGGCTGTCTACCGCTGCTGTGACGATCGGCACATCAGGATGCGCTTCTTTCATCCGCGCGATGCCTTCGGGGGCCGCAAGCAGGCAAAGAAACCGGATATTCCGCGCGCCCGCCTGCTTCAAAAGCGTAATCGCCGCAGCCGAGGAATTGCCGGTGGCCAGCATCGGATCGACGACGATCGACATCCGGTCTTCCAACTGGTCCGGTAGCTTGGAGTAATACTGCACCGGCTGCAGCGTGGCGGGATCGCGGTACAGCCCGATGAACCCCACGCGCGCCGCCGGAATAAGCTCCAGGATGCCATCAAGCAGCCCGTTGCCGGCCCGCAGAATGGAAATCAGGGCCAGCTTTTTACCATCCAGCGTCGGGGCATCCATCGGCTCCAGCGGCGTTTCGATCCGGGTGGTCGTCATGTCCAGCTCGCGCGTGACCTCATAGGCCAACAGCAGACTGATCTCGCGCAGCAGGCGGCGGAAGCCTGCGGTCGAGGTGTCCTTGTTGCGCATGATCGTCAGCTTGTGCTGGACCAGCGGATGGGTGACGACGGTCAGGTGATCAAGCATTTGCAGGCTCCAGCAGCTTCAGGATACGGGCGCGGGTATCGGCATCACAGAACGCGGCGTCAAGCGAGGTTCGGGCAATCTTGCGAAACACCCCCTCGTCCCAGTCGAACGCCTCGGCCAGCAGGTCGTATTCCAGCGCCATCGTAGTGTGGAAAAAGGGCGGATCGTCGGTGGACACCGTTACCTTCACCCCCCGGTCATAAAGCTGCCCGATCGGGTGCTTGCGCCATGCGGGGTATAGGCCAAGGGCGATGTTCGACCCCGGACAAACCTCAAGCACGACGCCCTTTTCGGCCAGTTCATCGACCAGCGCCAGATCCTCGATCGCGCGCACGCCATGCCCGATGCGTTCCGCCCGCAGGTCGGTCAACGCCGCGCGAACCGACTCCGGCCCGCCCCATTCCCCGGCATGGGCGGTAATCCGAAGGCCCGCCTCGCGCGCCAGATCAAAGCTGTACGCGAAATCCTTGGGTTTGCCGACCTTCTCATCGCCTGCGATGCCGAAGCCGACTATCCAGTCGCCCGCGGTTTCGGCCGCACAGCGGGCCGTCTCGCGCGCCTTGTCGGGGCCGAAATGGCGGATACATGTGATGATGCCGCGCAGGGTGATGCCCATCTGGCGTTCGGCCTGATCCGCCGCCTCGCGGATCGCGTGCAGGTATTCCCGCCACGCCCCCAGATCGCGCCCGCCACAGAAGTCCGGCGACAGGAAGGTCTCAGAGTATACGACGCCGCTTGCGGCACTTTCCTCCAGCACGGCAAGGGTCAGGCGATGATAGTCTTCGGGTGTTTTGAGCGTTTCGGTCGCCGCCTCGTACACCTTCAGAAAGTGCCAGAAATCGGTGTAGCTATAGCCACCCTCGACGTTGAACAGACCGGCAAGGTCCATCTTCTTTTGCTTTGCCAACCCCCGGATGAACGCGGGGGGCGCGGCCCCTTCCAGATGCAGGTGCAACTCGATCTTGGGCAGGGCGCGGGTCATAGAAAGCTTACTCCGGGGCCGTGGGCGGGAACGCCAAGGTGACTTGCGATGCTGGCCGCCACATCGGCAAAAGCCACCTGCCCGATGCTGCCTGTCCCTGCGCCCGCGATGACCACGGGAACCCGTTCGCGGGTATGGTCGGTGCCGGGCCAGGTTGGATCATTG
>JANNWS010000175.1:0-23633 GCA_031408575.1 Rhodobacterales bacterium | reverse complement strand
ACGGGAGCGGTGCTTCATCGGCAAACCAAAATTGCAGGGTTCTGAATGAAATCATACAAAACCTTGCAGGAAACGGCGAGGAGAACCGTGACTATCTAAAACAAAATCAATGGGATGGACGTTGTTCAGGACGAACTATCTATATCTACCGTAATTAGCGTAAGGAGGGGAAGAAGTCAAATTGCTGCGGTGCAGAAGACTGCGCGCTACCCTATCTGACGGCGGCAATTGGCCCATCGGCACGGCCGTTGATGAATTGTTGGACGAACGGATCAGGGGTTGCATCCATTTCGCCCACCGGGCCGGTCCACTGGATCACGCCTGCATGCAGCATTGCCACCCGGTCGGCAATGGCGCGGACCGACGACATATCGTGGGTGATCGTGATGGCGGTTGCGCCCATTTCGGTCACGATCTCGCGGATCAGCGCGTTGATGACGCCCGCCATGATCGGATCAAGGCCGGTGGTCGGTTCGTCGAAAAAGATGATCTCGGGCTCTGCGGCGATCGCGCGGGCAAGGCCCACGCGCTTTTGCATGCCGCCTGAGAGTTCGGCGGGATAAAGCTCGGCCACATCCGGCGACAGGCCGACGCGGCGCAGCTTTTCGATGGCAATCTCGCGCGCTTGCAGCTTTGCAAGGCGGGCGGGGCCACGCAGCAAACGGAAGGCGACATTTTCCCACACCCGCATCGAATCAAACAGCGCCCCGCCCTGAAACAACATGCCGAAGCGAGCGAGGAAGCCGTCGCGCTCGACCCGCGTGACATCATCTCCGTCCAGAGTAATGGTGCCTGCATCGGGTCGCACCAGACCGAGGATGGATTTCAGCAGCACCGATTTGCCGGTGCCGGAGCCGCCGATGATGACCATGCTCTGCCCCGAAGGGATGGTCAGATTGACGCCCCGCAGCACCGCGTTGCGCCCGAAGGCTTTGGTGACTTCGTTCAGTTCGATCATGAGGTGAAAAACACCTCTGTCAGCAGATAATTGGTGGCAAGGATCAGCACCGACGCGCTCACCACGGCGGATTTGGTGGCCTGCCCCACACCCTGCGCGCCGCGCCCCGAGTTCATGCCGTGGTAACAGCCCATCAAAGCCACGATGAACCCGAAGGCCGCACCTTTGAGCAGGCCCGAGGTCACGTCCCACGGCTCCAGAAAGTCGGCAGTGTTGCGCAGGTAGGTGGCAGAATTAAATCCCAGACGGTTGACACCGACGATCCAGCCACCCGCGATGCCGATGGCATCGCCGGTCGCGACTAGCACCGGTACGGTAAGGCTGGCCGCCAGCACGCGCGGCACCACGAGGTATTTGACCGGGTTGGTTGACAGCGTGACAAGGGCGTCGATCTGTTCGGTGACCTTCATCGTGCCGATCTCGGCGGCGATGGAACTGGCCACCCTTGCTGCCACCATCAACCCGCCCAGTACCGGACCAAGTTCACGCACCATGCCGATGGCGACGATGGAGGGCACCACCGCCTCGGCGTTAAAGCGCGCGCCGCCGGAATAGATTTGCAGCGCCAGCGCGCCGCCGGTGAAGATCGCGGTGAGGCCGACGACGGGCAGGCTGAACCAGCCGATCTGCAGCACCGCATGGCCGAACTCCCGCAGATAGAAGGGCGGGCGCAGGGCGTGGCCCAGCACCTGACCGGCAAAGATCGCAATCCGTCCGGTTGCCGCCAGCGCACCCAGTGTCGCGCGGCCCAGACGGGCGACCGGGGCCAGCAGCGTCATGCGCCGGACCCGCTGTAGCGCCGGGTGAAACGAGACGAAAGGCCGGTCAGAACCTCATACCCGATGGTGCCGGCGATGTCGGCCAGATCGTCAATGGTCTGGTGCGGGCCAAGGATTTCAAGGCTGTGGGGGGCCTCGTTCAGATGGGTCACATCGACGGTAATCGCATCCATCGACACCCGCCCGACCAGCGGGCAAGGCACGTCGCCGTACCACAAAACGGCGGCGTTCGACAGCGACCGCAACAGACCGTCGGCATAGCCGCCGACAACCGTTGCGATCCGGGTCGGCGTCTCGGCGGCCCAGGTGGCGGCGTAACCGACCGTTTCTCCTGGGCTGAGATCACGCAATTGCATGACGGGCAGCGACAGGGTGACGACGCGGCTGGCCGCCTCGAACGGCTGGCCGCCGTAAAGGCCAATGCCGGGGCGGGTTAGATCGAAATGATATTCTGGCCCCAGCAGGATGCCGCCGGTCGCGGCAAACGAACGCGGTACGCCGGTGCCGTCGGTCATTGCGTGGAATTCGGCCAGTTGGGCTGCATTCATCGGGTGGGCCGGGTCATCGGCGCAGGCAAGGTGGCTGAGCAGCAGTTCCGGACCCGCCTCAAGCAGGATACCCGCGACCGCCTGCCATTCGCCAAAGCCCATTCCGAGCCGGTTCATGCCCGTATCAAGCTGCACGCCGAAGGGATGGCCGGGCAGGGATTCCAGATGCCGGGTGATCTGATCGACCGAGTTCAGCATCGGGGTCAGGTCGAGATCCTGCAGCATCTCGGTATCGCCCGCCATATGGCCGGCCAAGACACAGATCTGCGGGCCTTGCCCCAGCGCCTGACGCAGGGTGACGCCTTCCTCTGCCATGGCAACGAAAAAGCGGCGTGCGCCCGCCTGAGCCAACGCCCGTGAGATCCGGGCGGCACCCAATCCATAGGCATCGGCCTTGACCACCGCCCCGGTCTGTGTGTCGGGTGCCGACAGACGATCCAGCGCCCGCCAGTTGGCGGCAATCGCGTCAAGATCGATCGAGAGGGTCGCTGCCGCCATGATGCCCCGTGTCGTGATGCGCTTGCGTGTTTTGACTGGCACGGGGGCGGGGTCAAGCGGAAACCGGGCGAGGGAGGCCGTCTGCAAGGGCATCGAGCCCCCGCAGGTGGCGCTACCGGGGTGCTGCCCGCGATGCGGTGCGGGTGGGGCGTGCGGAACGCCTTTGGCGGGAGTATTTGGGTCAAAGAAAAACCACTTGGCAACTTTGTGAAACCTGCCTCCCAGCGCAGGGCGGCGGGTTCAAAAGCCGTCGGCACCGCCTTGTTGCCAAGGCTTCACCAGATTGCCGAAGCGGGTGAAGCGCCCCTCGAAGCTGAGTTCGACCGAGCCGATCGGGCCGTGGCGCTGTTTGCCGATGATGACCTCGGCCTTGCCGTGGACCTGTTCCATGACCTGCTGCCACTGGGCCATCTTTTCCAGCTCGTGATCACCCGGTTTTTCGCGTTCCTTGTAATATTCGTCGCGGTAAACGAACATCACCACGTCCGCGTCCTGCTCGATCGAGCCGCTTTCGCGCAGGTCGCTGAGTTGCGGGCGCTTGTCTTCGCGGCTTTCGACAGCGCGCGACAACTGGCTGAGCGCTATGACCGGGATGTTCAGCTCCTTGGCGATGGCTTTCAGGCCCTGGGTGATCTCGGACACCTCATTGACGCGGTTTTCCTTGGCCGAGGCAGCTTTGAGAAGCTGCAGGTAGTCCACGATCAACACGTCGAGGCCATGCGTGCGTTTCAGGCGGCGGGCGCGGGCGGCAACGGCAGAGATCGCGAGGGCAGGCGTGTCGTCGATGTAGAGCGGGCAGGATTCGAGCGATTTGGCCGCCTCGACAAAGCGGCGGAATTCGACCTCGGTCATGTCGCCGCGGCGGATCTGTTCGGACGGCACTTCGGACGCTTCCGACAGGATCCGGGCGGCAAGTTGTTCGGCGCTCATCTCAAGGCTGAAGAAACCGACAACGCCGCCTTCGACAGACCCTTCCGAGCCGTCGGGCAGGCGGCCACGCTTGTGAGCCTTGGCGATGTTGAAAGCGATGTTGGTGGCGAGCGAGGTCTTGCCCATCGAGGGACGTCCAGCGAGGATCAGAAGATCCGAAGGGTGCAACCCGCCCAGCTTCTGGTCCAGATCGACAAGCCCGGTGGAGATACCTGCAAGGCCGCCCTCGCGCTGATAGGCGGCATTGGCGACATTAACAGCGTCCGTTACTGCCTTGAGAAAGCTTTGAAATCCACGCTCGGCATGGCCTTGTTCTCCCAACTTGTAGAGACGCTGTTCGGCCTCGACGATCTGCTCGCGGGGTTCGGACGCAACATCCACTTTGGCGGCTTTGGCCGAGATGTCACGCCCCAGCGCCATCAACTCGCGGCGCACGGCAAGGTCGTAGATCATCTGGGCATAGTCGCGTGCGGCGAAGGCGGAAATTGCCGCACCTGCCAGACGGGCCAGATAAGCAGGGCCACCAAGCGCCTTGAGCCCTTCGTCATCGTCGAGAAACGCCTTCAGCGTGACCGGCGAAGCGAGAGCGTTTTTCTGAATGCGGGCGGCGGCGATCTCGAAGATGCGGGCATGGACAGGGTCGAAGAAATGCTCGGCGCGCACGAGCGAGGAGACCCGGTCATAGACATCGTTGTTGGTCAGGATCACGCCCAGAAGCTGCTGTTCGGCCTCGATGTTCTGGGGAAGGTAGTCGGTCTCTGCCACAACCGGAAGGTTCGGCCGAATCGATGCCACTTCGTTCATTGCCATTTTGCCCCCCGCTGCGCCTCCGGTTTAAGGTCCGGTTCGGCTTTGTGGTCTGATGCGCGTTCGGGCGTGATTTGGCAACTCTGATAAGTTGGTGGATAACCCGCCCCAAGTCCTGAGCATAACGCAATGCGGCAGGCGGTTCCACAAGATATGGGAGCCAGCGTAACCGCAACCGCAACTGGTCGCGCATGCGGTTCGATTCGCCTTGGGGGTAACGTGGGGTTTTGCCAGGCTCTGGCCTGACGCGGCATAGGCTGGGCCTTGCCGATCGGTCAGGCGGGCGCGCGCGCGGCCTGCCAGGCGCGGGGGCCGTCGAGGAAAGCCTCGACCTCAGTCAGGGTTGCCGCATCAAACGTCGCGCTGGCTCGGGCTTCGGCCAACACATCCCACCAAGTGCAGAGGTGGTGCAGCGCCACGCCGTGACCCGCAAGGCGCGCAGTGGTTTCGGGGAAGATGCCGTAGGAGAAGATAACCGCTGTGTGGGAACAGGTCGCCCCCGTCTCGCGGATCGCATCGACGAAGCTGAGCTTGGAGCCGCCATCGGTGGTGAGATCCTCGACCAGCAGCACCCGTTGGCCCGGTGTCATGACACCTTCGATGCGGGCGTTCCGGCCGTAACCTTTGGGTTTCTTGCGTACATACGTCATCGGCAGGGCCATCCGTTCGGCCACGAGGGCGGCAAAGGGGATGCCTGCGGTCTCGCCGCCCGCGATGTTGTCGAACGCCTCGAAGCCTGCGTCGCGCATCACCGTGACCGTCAGGAAATCCATCAGTGTGGCCCGGATGCGCGGGTACGAGATAAGCTTGCGGCAATCGATGTAGGTCGGCGAGGGCAGACCACTTGCCAGCGTGAACGGCGTTTCGGCGTTGAAATGGACGGCCGCGACTTCAAGCAGCATCCGGGCCGACAGGCGGGCGATCTCGGCTTTCGGGGGGAAGGCTGTGGGGATCATGGGGCGGCTCCTTCTGGCGGGATGGATTTCATCTTTGTCCAAATATCCCCGCCGGAGGCTCTCCACGGCGGGTCGGGACGCTTCGCGGAGGATATTTGGACAAAGATGAAATCAGCCATCAACATGCCAATGCACTGGAAAGCCCGGATCAAAGACGGTGACAGGGCCTGCGCCGCTGTTGATTTTGGCAGGCCAGGTTGCCGGGCTGCCTTTGGTCAGGGTGATCCGCGCCGCGTTCGGCGGCAAGCGATAGAAGGCGGCACCGCTGAGGCTGGTGAACGCCTCGAGGCGGTCGAGGGCCGCATCCTGATCAAAGACCTCGGCGAGGATCGGCAGGCTGTTCGTCGCAGTGAAGCAACCCGCGCAGCCGCAGGCCTGTTCCTTCAGCACATCGGTATGAGGAGCACTGTCGGTACCGAGGAAAAAGCGTCGGTCGCCACTTGTGGCGGCCGCACGCAGGGCGAGGCGGTGCGTCTCGCGCTTTGCCACGGGCAGGCAGTAATAATGCGGGCGGATGCCACCGGCAAGGATGTGGTTGCGGTTGATTACCAGGTGATGCGTGGTAATTGTCGCGGCAATGTCCGGCCCCCCGTCGCGGGCATACGCGACCCCTTCTGACGTGGTGATGTGTTCCATCACGACGCGCAGGCCGGGTATGGCGCGGCGCAGCGGGTCAAGCACGGTGTCGATGAACACGGCTTCGCGGTCGAAGATGTCGATAGCAGGGTCGGTCACTTCGCCATGGACGCACAGCGGTAGGCCGATCTGGGCCATACGCTCCAGCACGGGGCGGACGCGGTCAAGGCTGCGCACCCCGGCCTGGGAATTGGTGGTGGCACCGGCGGGGTAGAGCTTGACCGCTTTCACAAGTCCGCTGGCATGGGCTGCGGCGACATCCGCCGGATCGGTGGTTTCGGTGAGATAGAGCGTCATCAAAGGCTCGAACGCCATGCCGTCGGGCAGGGCAGCCAGGATGCGGTCGCGGTAGGCGCGCGCATCGGCCGCCGTGATCACGGGCGGCACGAGATTTGGCATGATGATCGCGCGGGCAAAATGGCGCGCGCTTTCCGGCAGCACGGCGGCCAGCATTGCGCCGTCGCGCAGGTGCAGGTGCATGTCATCGGGGCGGCGGATGGTCAGGTGCTGGGTCATGTCGCGTGGGATTAGTGCACGCTGCGTGTCATTTCCAGTGGGAATTGGGGAGGATCGCTGCGGGGTGGTTTGTGAAGTGCCGCTTTTGCGGGCAGCCATGCCTTTGAAACGGGCGCAAACCGGATCAGACGCGTCGGCCGACCCGGCGGGGATTGAGCGGTGGTTTGTGCCTGCTTAGGGTCATCCGGACAACAGGAGGGGCGGATGCCTGAGGATGGCAGCTTTAACGCAGCGCCGCCAACGCGGTTGCAGCGCGCCACCGGGCGCGCGGCGGTTGCGTTCGAGGCGCGTGCGGGCGCGACGTATCTGACACATCTGCATCAGTCGGGGTCGGCCAAGGCTTTCCTGCCCCGTGTACACGGCCCGGTGCCGGAGGTGGTTTTCCTGAACACCGCAGGCGGGCTGACAGGGGGCGACCGGCTGTCGTTTTCGCTGACCCTTGGTGCGGGGGCGCGGGCCGATGCCACGACGCAGACGGCCGAGCGTGCCTATGCCAGTTCAGGCGGTCGGGCGGTGATGGCGGTGTCACTGTCGCTGGACCAAGGGGCGCGCCTTGACTGGTTGCCGCAAGAGACGATCCTGTTCGACCGCTCGACCTTGGCCCGGCGCACGGTAGTGGATCTTGGCCCGGACGCGCGTTTTCTGATGGCGGAAACGGTGGTGCTTGGCCGGTTGGCGATGGGCGAGGTGTTGCGCGACATTGTGTTTTCGGATTGGCGCGAGGTGCGCCTGGCTGGCCGGCCTGTGCTTGTGGAACCGCTGCGGATGACCGCCGCGACGCTGCTGGCAGGACCGGCGGCATTGAACGGGGCGCGGGCGATTTCGACGGTCGTGTTGGTCGGTCCCGGTGCGGAAGATACGCTGGTGGCGGTGCGCGAATGCTTGCCGGAGGGGGTCGAGGCGGCCGCATCGGCTTGGCTGGGCAAGCTGGTGGTGCGACTGCTGGGCCCCGACCCGTTGGCGGTCAAGCGCGCCGTGGCGCGGGTGTTGAACGTGATCCGGGGTGCTGCCTTGCCGCGGGTCTGGCAGATATGAGGCTGTAGATGAACCTGACTCCGCGTGAAAAAGACAAGCTGCTGATCAGCCTTGCCGCGATGGTCGCGCGCGGGCGTCTGGCGCGCGGGGTCAAGCTGAACCACCCCGAGGCGATCGCACTCATCACCGATTTCGTGGTCGAGGGGGCGCGCGACGGGCGGTCGGTGGCCGATCTGATGGAGGCGGGCGCGCATGTGATCACCCGCGATCAGTGCATGAGCGGCATTCCCGAGATGATACCGGATGTGCAGGTCGAGGCGACATTTCCCGACGGGACAAAGCTTGTCACCGTCCACCACCCGATCCGCTAGGAGACACGAATGATTCCCGGAGAGATTTTCCCTGCCGAAGGCGAAATCGAGATCAACGCAGGGCAGCCCGTCGTGAAGATGCTGGTCGCCAATACCGGCGACCGGCCGGTACAGATCGGCAGCCACTATCATTTCGCCGAGGCCAATGAGGCGCTTGCATTTGACCGGGCCGAAACCGACGGGATGCGTCTCGATCTGCCTGCGGGAACGGCGATGCGGTTTGAACCGGGTCAGATGCGCGAGGTGCGTCTGGTCCCGTATCGCGGGCTGCGGCGTGTCTACGGTTTCAATCAGGCCGTGATGGGTGATCTGTAGATCGCCGCCCCAAATCAGGAGACACCCATGCCCGCCCGAATTTCCCGCGCCACCTATGCCGACATGTATGGTCCCACCACCGGCGACCGGGTGCGGCTGGCAGATACCGATCTGATCATCGAGGTGGAACGCGACTTCACGACCTATGGCGAAGAGGTCAAGTTCGGCGGCGGCAAGGTGATCCGCGACGGGATGGGTCAAAGCCAGATCCCGCGTGCGGGTGGGGCTGCGGATACCGTGATCACCAATGCGCTGATCGTGGATCACTCTGGCATCTACAAGGCCGATGTCGGTCTGCGCGACGGGCGGATCGCCAGGATCGGCAAGGCGGGCAACCCCGATACCCAGCCCGGCGTGACCATCATCATCGGGCCGGGAACCGAAATCATCGCAGGCGAGGGGCGCATACTGACCGCAGGGGGGATGGATGCACACATCCATTTTATCTGCCCGCAGCAGATCGACGATGCTTTGTATTCCGGATTGACGACGATGCTGGGCGGCGGCACCGGCCCGGCGCATGGCACGCTGGCCACCACCTGCACGCCGGGGCCGTGGCACCTGATGCGGATGATGCAGGCGGCCGATGCGTTTCCGATGAACCTCGCCTTCGCGGGCAAGGGCAACGCCTCGCTTCCCGCAGCGCTGGAGGAGCAGGTTCTGGCGGGGGCTTGCGCGCTGAAGCTGCATGAGGATTGGGGAACCACGCCCGGTGCCATCGACTGTTGCCTGACCGTGGCGGATGCGATGGATGTGCAGGTGATGATCCACACCGACACGCTGAACGAAAGCGGTTTCGTGGAAAACACGCTGGCCGCGATCAAGGGGCGCACGATTCACGCGTTCCATACCGAAGGCGCGGGGGGCGGTCATGCGCCCGATATCATCAAGGTGGTGGCCTCGCCCAATGTGATCCCAAGCTCGACCAACCCGACGATGCCCTATACCGTCAACACGATCGAAGAGCATCTGGATATGCTGATGGTCTGCCATCACCTTGACCGCTCGATCCCCGAGGATGTGGCCTTTGCCGAAAGCCGCATCCGCCGCGAGACCATTGCCGCCGAGGATATCCTGCATGACATGGGGGCGTTTTCGATCTTGTCCTCGGACAGTCAGGCGATGGGGCGGGTGGGCGAGGTCATCACCCGCACCTGGCAGACCGCCCACAAGATGAAGCTGCAACGCGGGCGACTTGCCGAGGAAACCGGTGACAATGACAATGCACGGGTCAAGCGCTACATCGCCAAATACACCATAAACCCCGCCATCGCGCACGGTCTGTCGGCGCATATCGGGTCGGTGGCCGAGGGCAAGCGCGCCGATCTGGTGCTGTGGTCGCCCGCGTTCTTTGGGGCCAAGCCGGATATGGTGTTGATCGGCGGCACGATCGTCTGCGCGCAGATGGGCGATCCGAATGCGTCGATCCCCACGCCGCAGCCGGTTTACATGCGGCCGATGTTCGGGGCCTATGGCTGCAGCGTTGCACGGTCTGCCGTGGTATTCGTCTCGGGCGCGGCCGAGGCCGACGGGGTGCGCGGCAAATACGGGCTGGCCAAGGAAACGCTGGCGGTGCAGGGAACACGCGGCATCGGCAAGGCCGACATGATCCACAATCACGCCACCCCGCAGATCGAGGTGAACCCCGAAACCTATGAGGTGCGGGCGGATGGCGAATTGCTGACGTGCGAGCCGGCCAAGGAGTTGCCGCTGGCGCAGCGGTATTTTCTGTTCTGAGCCGTGCAAGGCGATACAATCGCAGTCTCGGCGAATATTTTTTTTGGATTCCCGTCTGGAAATATCCTCGTGGGCGGGGTCCGGGGAGGGGGCAGACAGCCCCCATCCCGGTGCTCTCAACGAAAGCCGGGTCGGGGCCACTCTCGGCTCCCCGGCGTGCGCGACAAGTGATGACACTGCAGACAGGAGACCGCCATGACCGATCTTCCCGCCGCCCGCCATCTGCGCCGCACCGGCAACTGGGCCGGGGCGTATGATCTTGTCGTGCTGGGCTATGAGGCGCGGTTCCTGCGCCGCAAGCGGCTGGTCACCGTGCATGACGAGGGGTTTCTGGTGGACCTGCCCGAAACCGTCAGCCTTGATCATGGCGACGCGTTCGAGCTGGCCGACGGGCGGCTGATCGAGGTGGTGGCGGCCGAAGAGCCGGTGCTGGTGGTTACCGGCGATCTGGCGCGGCTGGCCTGGCATATCGGAAACCGGCACACCCCCTGCCAGATCGAACCCGCGCGCATTGTGATCCGGCAGGATCATGTGCTTGAGGCGATGCTGAGGCAACTGGGGGCCGGGGTTGTCCCTGCGTCCGAGCCGTTCACCCCGGAAGGCGGGGCTTACGGGCATGGCCGCACGCTGGGGCATGACCACGGTGCGGTGGAGCAGGACCACCCCCATGTCCATCCGCATCCCGAGGATCACGGCCACCGGCATGGGCTGGGGTTGGTGCATCATCACGGCGCGCACCATCCCGAGGCCGAATCCGATGCCGACCGCGAGCCGGAATGAGCGATGCCGGCCTGCTGACGCTGGTGCAATGGCTGTCGCCCGCCTTTCCGGTGGGAAGCTATGCCTATTCGCACGGGCTGGAATGGGCGATCTCGGCGGGCGAGGTCACATCCGCCGCCACGTTGCAGGCCTGGATCGGCGTGATCCTGACCGAAGGGGCGGGGCGGACGGATGCGATCCTGCTGGCACATGCGCTGCGCGGCGAGGGCTCTCTTTCGGACCTTGCGGCTTTGGCCGAAGCGCTGCCCGCCTCGCGCGAGCGGTGGGTCGAGACGATGGAGCAGGGTCGCGCGTTGAGTGCGACCGTCAACGCGCTGACCGGGCAGGATCATCCCGCAATGGCCTATCCGGTGGCGCTGGGCGTCGCCGCACGGGGGCTTGGGCTGGAAGTGGAGCGGGTGGTGGGGCTGTATCTGGCCGCGTTTGCGTCCAATCTGGCGCTGGTAGGGGTGCGCTTCGTTCCGCTGGGGCAGACCAACGGGCAGCGGGTGCTGGCGAGCCTGCACCCGCTGATCGGCAGGGTGGCGGCCGAAGCGGCGCTGGCCGGGCTGGACGATCTGGGGTCGGGTGCGTTCCGGGGCGATCTGGCGGCGATGCGGCATGAGGATATGGATGTGAGGATATTTCGGACATGACATCGCCCAATGGCCCGCTGCGCGTAGGCATCGGTGGCCCGGTGGGGGCCGGCAAGACGACCTTGACTGAGGCGCTGTGCCGCGCGCTCCGCGATGAGTATTCCATCGCGGTAATCACCAATGACATCTACACGCGCGAGGATGCCGAATACCTGATGCGGGTGCAGGCGCTGCCGTTGGAGCGTATCCGGGGCGTTGAAACCGGGGGCTGTCCGCATACCGCGATCCGTGAGGATGCCAGCATCAATCTGGCGGCGGTGGCCGATCTGATCCGCGCCTTTCCGGGGCTCGACCTGATCCTGATCGAAAGCGGGGGCGACAATCTGGCCGCCACATTCAGTCCGGAACTGGCGGATATCAGCCTCTATGTGATCGACACCGCCGCAGGGCAGGACATCCCGCGCAAGCGCGGGCCGGGAGTGACCCGATCAGACCTGCTGGTGATCAACAAGGTGGATCTGGCACCCTATGTGGGGGTCGATCCGGTGCTGCTGGAAAGCGACGCCAAGGCAGCGCGGGGTGCGCGGCCCTTCGTGATGGCAAGCCTGAAAAGCGGGCTTGGAGTGACAGAGGTTGTGGCGTTTCTGAAGCGGGAAGGCGGGTTGTAGCGGCGGTGTTTGGTGCGTGAAGCGTGTGCGGAATGTTGATTTGACTGCAGACGGACACGAGTACTTGGCGAGCTGCAGGCATCGCCAAAGACAAGCATAAGGTGCTACGGGTGTTTCTGTCAGAGCGGCCGTCGGCCAGCCAGCCAGATTGGCCGGACCCGCACGCAGGCCGTTTGGCGCAGCAAGACATCGGCCAACATGACCTTTCTTCGCGGATAATGCGCCGGTCGCGAAGGCCCACCGGTTGTTTCGATCGAGGGTTTGAACCGCAGCCTCGCAGGCGGCCCTGCGGCCCGCCAAGGTGCGGACGTTGCTGCGATCAAAAGCACGCCCGGAGGGCAGAAGTGGCGGGAACCGCGGCAGCCGTGGAGACGTGAATTTCCCGAGAGCCTGGTTGACCAGGTGGGCGCCAGATACCAGGACCAGGATCCTGGCAGAGCCGGCTCCCTCGGAAGTGCTTATCGGCCACTGGAAAAGAGCCTCGCACGAGAGGGGCAGAACCCGCCGTCTCAAGACATAGGGCGCGGTGTGCTTCGGCGCAAGGCGTGTGAGCGGTGGGTCAGAGCCTTGGACCCGATCCGGGGTCTTCGCGTGACCCGCCGCAGGAGGCCCCGGATCAATTCTGGGGCTGCTGCGGTGCAGGGGCAGACGCTTGCCCGGTTCGCACCCGACCCTTGCGCGATGTTCATCTTTCGTTCATAATTTACCGATGATCAGTCTGTCGTCCGATCCTGCACCGCGCCTGATGCCCGGCCGACTTCTGGCGCGGGGCGTGTGCCGCCATCTGCTGAGCCATGATTTCGTGACACTGGAAGAAGTGGTGCCAGCCCCCGGCCTGCGGGTCGATGTGATGGCACTGGGGCCGCGCGGCGAGGTCTGGGTGATCGAATGCAAGTCGGGGCGGGCGGATTTCGTGACCGACCGGAAGTGGCAGGGCTATCTGGATTGGTGCGACCGGTTCTTCTGGGCGGTCGATGCCGATTTCCCGACTGATCTTTTGCCCGATGGAACCGGGCTTATCCTTGCCGATGCCTATGATGCCGACATTCTGCGGATGGGACCGGTCACACCGCTGGCGGGGGCGCGGCGCAAGGTGATGGTGCAGAAATTCGCGCGGCACGCGGCGTTGCGGCTGCAATCGCTGCGTGATCCCGGCTATGGCGCGGGTGTCAGCCTTTCCGCCCTTTAGGCCCCTTGGGGGCGACTGGCGTGCCGATGGCGCGGGCGCGCTTGGCGGCGGCGCGCAGTTCCTCGGCAATCTCTTCGGCTTCTTCGGGGTCGAAATCCAGCGGCATATCGACGCCATCGCCCTGAATGTAGATACGCACCATTCCCAGGCTGGTCGGCCCGATCTGGATGTTCGCGGCGATGTCGCTTTGCTTGTCGATGCCCATGATCAGGCTCCCGTGGTTTGCACAGGGACTAGCGCCGTCTGCACAGTGGCGCAAGGGGTGCGGGCGGTTGCCCCTGCGCGCAGGACCTGACCGGGGTCCGCACGCGCCTGGCCGGGTCTTGCCCCTTGCAATCACCGGTTCGGGGGGGTAAGTCGGCCCCAAGTGCCGACGTAGCTCAGTTGGTTAGAGCACTAGATTGTGGATCTAGGGGTCGCCCGTTCGAGCCGGGCCGTCGGTACCATTCAGCAGCACTTGATCATTCCGCCGGAACCTGCGCGCGCACCGCGTCGCGCAATTCGCTTTGCAGCCGTGCTGCCTCGGCGGCTTTCGGCTTCGACAGGCCCGCCAGCAACAGATAGGCCACCGGCGTGATGTAAAGCGTGGCGATGGTTGCCAGACCAAGCCCGCCGACGATGATCCAGCCCAGCACGGTGCGTGCCTCGGCCCCGGCACCAAAAGCGAAGATCAGCGGCAGGCCACCCAGCACCGTGGCCACCATCGTCATCATCACCGGCCGGAGCCGGATGATGGACGCGTTCTCAATGGCATCGTGCACGCTTTGGCCTTGATCGCGCAGCTGGTTGGCGAATTCGACGATCAGGATGCCGTTCTTGGCCATGATGCCCACCAGCAGCACCAGCCCGATCTGGCTGTAAACGTTCAGGCTGCCCCCCGTCAGCACCATCGCATAGACCGCGCAAGCCAGGCCCAGCGGCACCGTTGCCATGATGATGACCGCCGAGACGAAACTTTCAAACTGCGCGGCAAGCACCAGCAGCACCACAAGGATCGCAAGGCCAAAGGTGATGAGCAGGCCTGACGAAGCTTCGCCCAGCGTCGCCGCCTCGGCCAGCGGCACGATACGGCTGTCGGGCGGCAGGATGTCGGCGGCAAGGCTGCGAACCTGTGCCAGTGCTGCGCCAAGCGGCAGTTCCGATGTCAGGCCCGCGCTGATCGGGACCGACCGCATCTGCGCCTCACGGCTAAGTTCGGGGGCCACGGCGCGTTCGGTGAGGGTGACGAAGGTGGATATCGGGATCATCTGGCCATCGCCCGCCTGCACGAAGATCCGCTCCAGATCGCCGGGGTCGTTCACCGGATCGGCGGTGGAAACAAGTTTGATGTCGTAGCTGTCATCATCAAGAAAAACCGTGCCCACGGTGCGCCCGTCCAGCACCGATTGCAGCGCTTCGCCAAGGCCGTCGATGTTCACCCCAAGGTCAGCGGCGCGGGCGCGGTCCACTTCGATGAAAAGCTGGGGCTGGGTCGTGTCGTAGCCAAGGCGGACGCTGCCGAAGGCGGGGGTCTGTTCCATCGCCTCGACAAGGCTGCGGGCAGAGTCTGCCAGCGTTTCATAGTCATTCCCGACCACTGCAAAGCTGAGGCCTTGACCCGCGCCGCGGATCCCGAGGGAATTGGACTGGATGGCAAAGGCGCGGATGCCGATGATCTGGCGCAGCTTGCCGTTGATTTCATCAACGATCTCTTGCTGGCTGCGGTCGCGCAGTGCCCAGTCTGCCAGCGAAATCACCATGAAGCCGCGATTGCCGGACCCGCCCTGACCCGCGATGGCAAAGACATTCGTCACCTCGCCCGAGGCGCGCAGGGGTTCCAGAAACGCTTCGATCTCGCGCATCTTGGCATCGGTGTAGTCCAGCGCCACGCCCTGCGGGGCCTGAATGCTCAGAAGAGCAAGCGCGCGGTCTTCGGGCGGGGTGAGTTCCTGTCGTAGCGTGGGGAAAAGGAGGGCGGCGATCAGGGCGAACAGGGCAGCGAAGGCAACAGCGACCAGCGGGGCTTGCAGGGCGGCGCGCAGGGTGGTGGCGTAGAAGGCAGACAGGTGGTTGCCAAGCCAGACCAACGGGCCGCGCGGATCGTGGTTCGGATCGACCGGGCGCAGCAGGCGGCTTGCCAGCACCGGGCAAAGCGTAAGGGCGGTGATCGACGACAGCAGCACCGAGATGGCAAGCGTGAAGCCGAATTCGCGAAACAGCCCCCCCGTCTGGCCCGGCAGGAACGACAGCGGGATGAACACGGCGGCCAGCGTGGTGGTGGTGGCGACAACGGCAAAGAACACCTGCTGCGTGCCAAGCACCGCTGCGGCGCGCGCGCCCATGCCTTCGGATCGGCGACGCACGATGTTTTCGAGCACCACGATGGCATCATCCACCACCATGCCGGTGGCCAGCACCAGCGCCAGCAGCGTCAGGATGTTGATCGAGAACCCCACCAGCCAGATCGCGGCCAGCGTGCCGATCAGCGAGACGGGCATCGCAAGGGCAGGGATCAGCGTGGCCTGCACATCGCGCAGAAAAACATACATGATCGCCGTAACGATCAGAACCGACAGCAAAAGGGCAACCTCGACCTCGTGGATTGCGCCGTTGATGAAGGTGGCGGTGTCCGACGTGATGAAGACGCGAACATCGGGGGGCAGGACGGTCTGGACCTCGGCCACCACCTGACGGACGGCCTTGGAAATCTCCAGCGTGTTGCTTTGCGCCTGCCGGATGATCCCAAGGCCGATGCCCGTCTCGCCGTTGGCGCGCAGGATCGACGCACCGGGGTTGGGGCCAAGGGTCACTTGCGCCACATCGCCCAACCGCACATCCGGTGCCACCTCGAGCGCCTCGAACTGTGCGGCGGTGGTGACCGAGGCGGTGGTCCGCACAAGGATGCTTTGGCGGTTCGAACTGAGCGCGCCTGCCGGCGCGTCGAAGGAGACGTTGCTGAGGGTATCGCGCAGATTGCCAAGTGTCAGGCCCCGGCTGGCCATCTGCAGCGCGTCGATATCAACGCGGAACACCTGTTCGCGCGCGCCAAAGATCTGCAGGTCGGCCACGCCGGGCGCGGCAAGCAGGCGGTCCTGCACGGTATCCTCGACCAGCCGGGTCAGGGCCTGCGCAGTCAAGCTGGGCGACGTGACGGCAATCCGCAGCACCGCCTCGCTGTCGGCATCGGCCTTGACGGCGCGGGGGGCGTCGGCCGCATCGGGCAGGCGGTTGGCAATGCGCGCAATGGCGTCGCGCAGGTCGGTCGCGGCCACGTCAAGATCGACATCATTGCGGAATTCGACAGTGACGCGGCTGGACCCGAAGCGCGACGAGGACGAGATGGATTTCACCCCGGCCACCCGGCCTGCTGCCGCTTCGATTACCGACGTGATCTCGCGGTCGATGGTTTCAGGGGCGGCCCCGGCAAAGTCGGTGCTGATCGACACGACGGGGCTGTCCACGTCGGGCAATTCGCGCACTTCGGCCCCGTAAAGGGCGGCAAGGCCCGCCAGTACGATCAGCGCGTTCAGTACGAAGGCGAGGATCGGGCGGCGCACGAACAGGGCGGTGCCGGATCCGGCCAGTGCCGCTTCGTTCAGGGATGTTTCGGGGCGGGTCATGGCATCAGGTCTTTGGTGCTGTGGTATCGGGGGCTGTCGGGGCTACCTGCACCTCGGACCCCGGACGCAGCGACTGCACGCCTTCGGTCACCACCAGATCGCCGGGCAGCAGGGTAGCATCGACCAGAACCACATCGCTGTTCCTTTGCAGGATGCGGATCGGCAGGCGCGTGGCGCGCCCGTCGCGCACGGCCCAGACGAACGCACCTTCAGCGCCCCACTGGATCGACAGCGGATCAACGGCCGGGTGACTTTCGCCGGTAAAGCCGAGCGAGATCAGAAACGCCATTCCCGCACGCAGCCGGTCGTCGGCATTGCCGATGGCGGCCTGCACCAGCAGGCTGCGGCTTTTTTCATCCACGCGGTTGTCCAGCGCGCTGATCGTGCCGGGCAGAACGGAACCCGGATCGGCAAGGGGCTGTGCGCTGATCATGTCCCCCAGCGCCAGACGACTGACCACACGTTCCGGCACCCGGAAATCGACCAGCAGGCTTGAGCGGTCCTCGATGCGGGTGATCTCGACGATGGGCGACACCTGATTGCCGACTTCGACGCCAAGGATGCCGACCCAGCCTGCAATCGGGGCGATGATGCGATGTTTTACCAGATCGAACCGGGCTTCGCGCAATGCAAGCTCGGAGGTTTTCACGGCCAACTCGGCCTCTTGCACTTGCAGATCGGTCGTGGTGCCGGTTGTTTTCAACCGGGTCAGACGGTCGCGGGTGGTCTGCGCGTCACTGACCAGCAGGGCAGCGCGGTCAACCGCGATGCCGGCAGCTTCGCTGTCAAGTTCCGCGATCACGGTGCCGGCCTTCACATAGTCGCCCGACGCCACGTTCAGCACCAAGACACGCCCCGACACCTCTGGCACCAGAATAACCGACCGGATGCCGCGCGCCGTGCCGATGGCGGTCACGACATCGCGCATCACCTGCGGGGCGGCTTCGGCCGCGATCACGGTCACGGGGCCGCCCGCACCCGGCCCGCCCGTGCCGGGGCGGGTGCCACGCGCCGGGTCCGCGTCGGCTTCGGGGGGCGGTGCCACCAGACCAAGGCGGTCCAGCGGCGCAAGCACGCCGATGCGCGCAAGCAGGGGATGGGCCGCAGGCAGAAACGCCGCCGCCATCACGCAGGCCAGTGCCGCGATGGCGGCAATCATGAGGGCCTGTTTCCATAGCGGCATTTGCGTCTCCGGCAGCGGGCGATGACCGGTCGGTGACCGGCCCTTTCGGTGTTGTATGCAGCTACGCAGCCAATCCGTCGGCCACGCAACCCGCACCCATTGATTTAGCGGATGGTTGGCCGAAGAAAAGCATGCTCTGCCCCGCATCATCGGCAGTTCGCATGCCAACGTAACACAGGCCCCGGCGGGATGACGCAGCGATATCCGGCGCCATTCGCAGCCGCAGCAAAATTCTGGTTGACGCAACAGCACGATTCCGGTGTGGTTTGATCATAGCGCAGCAACGTATCCGCCGGATTTTGCAGAAAGTTGTACGTCCCTCCGCCCGTGTCTCCGAAACAGCGTCAGCCGTCGGCGCACCCAAGGATACAGTTCGCGCGATGCCCCACAGTCCAGTACCTGTCGAGCCTTTGGCAGCACCCCGCGGTTTGCTGTGGCTGCGTCTTGGCATTCCTTTTGCGGCCTTGGTCAGTGCGATGCTGTGGGGCGGGTGGGCCTATCGCAACGAAGTCCAGACAGCGGTGGACCGCGCGGTTCAGAATGCCGAGCTGATCAGCCAGTACACCGAGCGGCTGGTGCAGACGCAGACGATCCTGCATCAGGCAGCGATTGAACACGCACAGGATGCCGGGCCCGATTTTCTGAAATCAGAGGCGTTTCACCGGTATCTGGAGCGGATCGAAAAGACGCAATCCTTTACCCAGGGGCTTGCCGTCGTCGCCTTTGACGGCACGACGATCGCGTCAAGTCAAAGCTTTCCGGTGAAGATGAACATGGGCGAGCGGGACTATATTGTGGCCATCGCGCAGGGCGATCTGCTTTTCGTCGACCGTATCTTGCTGGAACCTACAAAGGCGGATGCGCTGGTTATCGTGACGCCCTTTTCGGTGGACGGGTTCCGGGGGGCCATCGTCTCGGCGGTGTCGATCAGTGTTGTTCGCGATTTCCTGCAAAACATAGCTCTGGGGCCGGACGATGCGGCATCGCTGCTGCGCGCGGATGGCAAGCTTCTGGTCCGCAATGTGGTGGCGGACCCGATCATTCTGCCGGTGAATGGAGGCGCTCGAACAGCCATAGCTCAGGCAGAGCGGGGGTCTTACGAAACGGTTGCGGCATCGGACGGCATCCGGCGAATTTATGGTTACACCCGGATCGGGGCGCTGCCGCTATATGCGAACTTTGGGGTGCCGACCGCCGCTATAATGGCAAGCTGGCTGGGCAACGCTCTGCCGGTCTGGGCGCTGCTGGCTGTGATCGCCGGTTTCACTTTTCTGGTGGGCGGGCAGATCGAGCGCGATATTCGGGCGCGCTTCGACGTTGTGGCAAACCGGATTTTGCTGGTGGAAGCTGAACGTCTGGCCGAACAGCGCCGCCAGCTAATGGCCGAGATGAACCACCGGGTGAAGAACAACCTGTCGCTGGTTGTCGCGCTGATCAACCTTCAGATGCGAAGTCAGGGGATCGTGGACGGTGCAGATCTGCAATCTCGGGTCATGGCGATTTCCGAGGTGCATGATTTCCTGTATCACTCGCCCGATGCCGATCAGATGGATTTCGGCGAGATCCTGACACGGCTTTGCTCTAGCCCCTCGATCGTGCCGGACGCGCCGGCGATCCGACTAGAACCGAATATCGCTCGCGGCATCATCATCGACCCCGACCATGCGACGGCGCTGGCACTGAGTGCCGCCGAGATCCTTACCAACGCAGCCAAACACGCCTTTGTCGGGCGCGCTGCGGGGCGTATCGCCGTCCGCCTGTCGCGCGTGCCCGAGGGCGCGCTTCTGGAAATAAGCGATGACGGGGTCGGCCTGCCCGAGGTGCCGGTCCGGACATCCGGGCTGCGGATCGTCGACGGGCTGGTGGCGCAGGTCGGCGGCGCGCTGGAGCGGTCATCGCGGAACGGCACACAGGTGCGTATCCGCTTTCCGGTCGCTGCATAGTGCGGGCGTAGCGGCTGAGGGCCAACGCTGTCGCACAAGGTATTTTGGCAGATGACCCAGTTGCAAACCCGATGTCCGGGCTTTTCACGATTCGCTGTGGCGGGGGGGCGGGTTACCATTTGGTCTATGCCAGCGAAATGCTGCGGCTGGCGACCCCCGCCTTGGCCGATACTTCGGCAAGATCCAGCACCTTCTGCAAGCCGGCCCCGCGCGCAAAATCGGGTTGGCCCGCCCCTTCGCCCCGGATCGCGGCGATGAAGCGCTGGTAGATCGTCGGCACCTCGGGGGTGGCAAGCTCGGCCCAGGTCGCGGTTTTCGCATTGTCGCCGAGACAGGCGTTCAGGCGGCTGATGCCGTTTTCAAACAGCACTTCCAGCCCGCCCGTGTCGCCATAAATCCGCAAGCGCAGATCGTTCATGTGGCCGGTGGCAAAACGCGTGGCCCCGATGGTGCCAAGTGCGCCATTGCCAAGCCGCAGGTGCATGACGAAACTGTCGTTGGCATCCAGCACATAGTCACCGATCCGCCCGCCCGGAGCCTTGTCGAAGGTGGCCATGCGGCAGGAGACTTCGGCCGGATCGGACCCAGCGATAAAGGTGACAAAGTCAAGGATATGGATGCCGATATCGCCCAGCACTCCCTTTGACCCGTGCGCCGTTGAAAGCCGCCAGAGCCACTGGCTTTCGGTTTTCCAGTCGCCCCAGGCGGGTTGGGTCAGCCAGCTTTGCAGATAGCTCGCCTCGAAATGGCGGATCGGTCCGATGGCCCCTTCGGCCACCATGATCGCCGCAGTTTGCAACGCTGGGACGTTGCGGTAGCTGAGGTTGACCATATTAACCACGCCCGCTTCTTTTGCGGCGGCGGCCATCGTTGCGGCGTCGGCATGGTTCGTGGCCAGCGGCTTTTCACACAGGACATGCTTTTTCGCGGCCAGAAGCGGCAACGTGGTGGGCGTGTGGGCGGCATCGGGCGTGACGTTGGTTGCGGCGTCAAATTCACCCCATTCAAGGGCCGCTTCGAGCGTGGGGAAGCGGTGTTCGATGTCATGCCGGTCGCTGAACGCAGTGAGTTGGTCCGGGCGGGTATCAACCCCTGCCACTACGCCAACGCCGGGGATCGCGGCAAAAGCCGAGGCATGGTTGTTGGCCATGCCGCCTGTGCCGAGGATCAGCATGCGGATCGGTCGGGTCATGGGGGGCTGGTCCTTTTCCTGACGTGCCGGGGGTGGAGCGTAGCGCGATTGTGGTGTGCGGTCATGTGAATAGGCGGGCATGGTTGCTGATGTGTTTGTCGCGTCACTCTACGTTCCCCGACCGGGATTCGCCGCACTAAGTGTGGCGTCATGCGCAGTTTCAGCGCCCCCGTCGCTCACCGATAACCCTCCTCGCCGTCATGGTGCAGGCGAGGGCCGCGTTCCTCGATGTTTTCGGGGGCGGCATCGACCGGCACGTTCGGGGCAGCGTTCGGGTTGGTCAGGCGCGCGGCGGGGTTGTGCGCCCAGTTGACCGCGTTGCGCAGCACGGTCTGCACATTGGCGTCGTGATAGGTCGGATACGTCTCATGACCGGGGCGGAAGTAGAATATATTGCCCGCACCGCGCCGGTAGGTCAGGCCCGAGCGGAACACCTCGCCGCCCTGAAACCAGCTGATGAAGACCGTCTCCAGCGGTTCGGGGACGCCGAACGGCTCACCATACATCTCTTCATTCTCAAGCTCGAACTGGTCGGGCAGGCCATGCGCTATGGGGTGGTTACGGGTGATCAGCCAAAGCCGTTCCCGCTCGCCCGCCTCGCGCCATGTCAGGTTGCAGGGCGCGCCCATCAGCCGCTTGAAGGGCTTGGAGAAATGGGCGGAATGCAGGAAAATCATGCCCATGCCCGCCCAAACTGCGTTACACACCATGTCCACTACCTCGTCCGACACATCGCCATGTGCGGCATGTCCCCACCACAGCAGCACGTCGGTTTCGGCCAGACGTTCGGCGGTAATCCCGTGCGAGGGCTGGTCCAGCGTTGCGGTACTGGCGCGGATGCCTGGATCGGTGTTCAGGGCGTCGGCGATGCACTGGTGCATGCCGGTGGGATAGATGCCTGCCACGACCTTGTTCTTGCGCTCATGCACATTCTCGCCCCAGACGACCGTTCGGATTGCCATGGTGAGCCCCTTTGTTGCTGCGATGCGGACAGGGGTCAGCATAGGCGGATACCGCGCACAGCTAAAGGGCGCTGTCGAAGGCGTTGGCCTGTCAAAGGGCCGGGGTCACCCTTGCAGAGCCTTGAAATTGCGCCCACCATCCGGGAAACCGCGCCGGAGGCCGCCATGCCCGTCAAGAACCGTTTCGCCGAACTGCTGCCTGAGATCACCGCATGGCGGCACGATTTTCACGCCCACCCGGAGTTGCTGTTCGATGTTCACCGCACCGCCGGAAAAGTGGCTGACCTGCTGCGCGGCTTTGGCGTGGATGAGGTGGTTGAGGGCATCGGGCGCACCGGCGTGGTGGGCGTGATCCGGGGGAAAACCGATACCGCCGGCCGCGTGATCGGGCTGCGCGCCGATATGGACGCGCTGCCGATCCACGAACAGACGGGGGTGGATTATGCCTCGACCGTTCCCGGCAAGATGCATGCCTGTGGCCATGACGGGCATACCGCCATGCTGCTCGGGGCGGCGAAATACCTGTGCGAAACGCGTAATTTCGACGGCACAACGGTGGTGATCTTTCAGCCCGCCGAAGAGGGCGGTGGCGGCGGACGCGAGATGGTGCAGGATGGCATGATCGACCGCTTTGGCATTCAGGAAGTTTACGGCATGCACAACATGCCCGGCATTCCGGTGGGTGAATTCGCGATCCGCGCAGGTGCCACGATGGCGGCGGCGGATCAGTTCGACATCACGGTGACGGGCAAGGGTGGCCATGCCGCCAAGCCGCATGACTGCATCGACACGGTGGTAGTCACGGCGCAGATCATCATGGCGCTGCAAACCATCGCCTCGCGCGGGGTCGATCCGCTGAAACAGGTGGTGGTATCGGTCTGCACGGTGGCGACCGACAGCACCGCGCATAACGTGATCCCGCAGGTGGTAAAGCTGAAGGGGACGGTCCGCACGATGGATCCCGCCGTGCAGGACTATGTCGAACGGCGGGTGTCCGAGATCGTGACGGGAACAGCGGCGGCACTGGGCGCGCGGGCCGAGGTCGCCTATACGCGCGGCTATCCGGTGACGGTGAATGCGCCGGAAAACACTGTGTTTGCCGCCGAGGTGGCGCGGATGGTGTCGGGTAAGATCGACACCGATACGCCGCCGCTGATGGGGGCCGAGGATTTCAGCTTCATGCTGAACGAACGCCCCGGCGCCTATATCTTCATGGGCAACGGCGACACCGCGATGGTGCATCACCCGGCCTATAACTTTGACGACGCCGCGATCCCGTTCGGCTCAAGCTGGTATGCGGGCATGGCCGAGGCGCGGATGCCTGCGATGTAGGGTTAAGTCTGGCGATGGGCTTACAACCGGATGGCCGCTTTGAGCCGAGGCTGTGTGGAAACTCTCGCGCCAAGAGCAGCTTGCGATGTGATGGGTTCGCAGCAGGTCTTTTTGTCTGCTTGAGTTCATGCAACCCGCCATCGGCGTGCATATCGGTCCGGTGAGGGCATTTTTTCAGCTTTTG
>JANNWS010000174.1:0-25851 GCA_031408575.1 Rhodobacterales bacterium | reverse complement strand
ACGGGAGCGGTGCTTCATCGGCAAACCAAAATTGCAGGGTTCTGAATGAAATCATACAAAACCTTGCAGGAAACGGCGAGGAGAACCGTGACTATCTAAAACAAAATCAATGGGATGGACGTTGTTCAGGACGAACTATCTCCTGTGCCGTGCCGATGCTGTCGGGAATCGAGTGCCTCGTCAGCCTATAGCAGCGCAATAATACGGTTTTCGCCCGGCAGCGCGATAACGCCCGAGATCGAAAAGCCTGCATCCATCAGTTCGGCGCCGTGCGGCGTGCCCAGCACGACATCCATGAACTTGCCGTCCTTGGCGAAAAATGCTCCAGCCAAGGCCACTTCAGGTGGCCGGGTAGCGTCGGCAAGCCCAGCGAAGACATCCGTGGTATAGCGCCGACCGTGAGATTTCGGACCCGCGTGCGATATCCTCTATAGAAGTTCGAGCAGACTGAATCCGGCATCCGCCTGACAAACGCCTGGGCCGCTGTGGATGTTGGCACAGCCCTCGATCCCCGCAATATCGAGGCGCAGGTTCAGGGTGCCATGATCTATGGGCTTTCGGCCGCAATCATGGGCGAGATCACCTTTGAGCGCGGCACCGTCCAGCAGACCAACGTCTTCGATTTTGACGCACTCCGGATCGGCCAATGCCCAAATATCGCGGTCCGTGTGCTGGAAAACGGTGAAAAGATCCGTGGCATCGGTGAACCCGGCACGCCACCCGCTGCCCCCGCGCTGGCCAACGCAGTCTTCGCGCTGACCGGCCAGCGCATACGTGAACGGCCATTTATAAAAAACATTTCCTTCGCATGATAAGCTGCGATGTCCCTGTGCGGCGATGCGGCACTGTGCCAGCGAAGGCTTGGGGCCGAGCGGGTTACACCAAACTTCTGCGCTATCAGACTGCGCTTGTCGCAGCGCTTGCCCCCGGTAGCACACACGAGGCTGCTAGTGCCTACACAGTGCAGAGGCCGAAGCAAGCGCCCGACACCCGTTTGGCTCGGGTGCCAGCCAACGGAAAGGCCTTCTGGCCGGGCCTGCACGGCGGCGGGCCAACCCGCGCATGACCCCCGGCAGACCCGAGGTGCAGTATCGTCGGCGCAGGCTGGCCGGCATCGTTTTGGACCCAGCAAGCCCGGCGGCAGTCAAAAGGCAGTAGATCACCCTGACGCAGAACCGCTCCACCAGAGGGTGGCAACAGATGGCTGCCAATGCGCCGTGTGGTTTCTTGGCGGGATGTGTCGGGTCACCATCGCGGCTAGTACATTGGAATCATGCACTGAACATGTCGCGATTTGTGCAACAGAGCGGAGCAATTACCCAGCTTTTCGCCACTCAGGCATGATCGTCATAGACCCGAAACTCACCAACCGATACCACGGTGGGGAGTGTCAAGCATCGGAAAGCCAGACGGTATGCAAAAGATAAGCTCGGCCAAAAGCCCTTCGCGGGGGGGAAACACCCAAAAATCGCGCCGGCTTGATCGGCGGGTGCGCAGCATCCTCCACATTGCGGTGCTTGTGTCGGGCGTCGCCTGGCCGATTGTGGCATCGGCCCAGACTTGGAACACCAATGGCAACGGCAACTGGAACACGGCCGGAAACTGGACGCCTTCCACGGTGCCGACCGGCATCGGCGCATCGGCAACGCTCGGCAACGTCATCACGGCGCCCCGCACCGTTACGCTGAACGTACCGATCACGCTTGGCACCCTTAGCCTTAACGGGACAAACGCCTATACCCTTGGCGGCCCCAATGCGCTGACCTTCGATGCCAGCGTCGGCAGTGCCACGATTTCGGTGGTCGGGACGGCCGCCCATACGCTTTCGGTCCCGCTCAGCCTGACAGACACCTTGGCCGTTTCGAACAGTTCTTCCGGCGCGCTTACCCTCTCGGGTGTCATTTCCGGTGCAGGCGCGCTGATCAAATCGGGCACTGGCACGTTGAACCTGAATGCTGCCAACACCTATACGGGTGGCACCTCGATCAACAACGGCACAGTCAGTTATGGTGCAGCGTCGGCTATTCCCAACGCATCCGCCGTCACCATCGGTGATGGCGTGGGGGCCGCAGATTCGGCACGTCTGAACATCAACATCTCGATGCTGCCCGCCCAGGCGCTGATCGTGACAATGGGATCGGATGGCCTGCTGGCACAGGGCAACAACCGTCTGGTGCGGCTTGGGTCGGTGGCGGGGTCTGGCGAGTTGCGGCTGAACTCAGCCGTCGGCAATGGATTCGAGATTACAGGCGCAGGTGACGCCACCTATAGCGGCGTGATAACCGGCGGTATCTCACTAGACTCGGGTGATCCGAACGCGGGCGAACGCCTGTCCAAATCCGGCGCGGGAACGCAGACCCTTGCCGGCACGAACATCCATGTCGGGCGGACTTTCATCAACGGTGGCGCGCTCAGGGTGACGAATAACGCCGCCCTCGGCACGACTTCCAGCGGGCGGTCAAACGCTACATTCGTCTATGGTTCCGGCGCTTTGGAACTGTCCGGAAACCGGACTATCGCCGAACGGCTGTATCTGAATGGCTCCGGCACTGCATCGGGCGGCGCATTGCGGAGTGTTTCGGGCAATAGCACGATCACCAGCAACATCTCGATCGGCTGGGCGGCCACTGGGGTTGTCGCGGCGAATGCCGCGATCGGCGTCGATTCGGGCAGCACACTGACCATCAATGGTGTAGTCAGCGGGGGAACCGCACTGAACAAGGTGGGGGCCGGTACATTGGTCCTGAACTCGGTCGGAGCCTGGACAGGGGGAACCGTCTTTACCGGTGGCATCTTCCGTCTTGGCGTTGCTACGGCAGTTCCGACCGCATCTGCGTTGACCTTCGCAGGCGGCACGTTCGATCTGAACAATTTCAGCCGCACAATCAACACGCTGACCGGAACGGGTGGCCTGACCCTTGGATCAGCAGTGCTGACCGTCAACCAGGCTGCGGCAGGCACTTTTACTGGCCCGGTCACCGGCACTGGCAGCCTGACCAAGACCGGCGCAGGTACGCTGACTCTGGTTGGAACGAACACCTATTCCGGTGGCACAACGGTGAGCGCCGGAACCTTGCAGGGGGACAGCGCCAGCCTGCAAGGCAACATCCTGAACAACGCGGCACTGGTGTTTGACCAAAGCATCGCGGGCAGCTTCGCCGGGCTTGTGTCCGGTACCGGCAGCCTGACAAAGACCGGCGTTGGAGTGCTGACGCTGACCGGGGCCAACAGCTATTCCGGTGGTACGACGGTCAGCGCCGGCACATTGCAGGGCAGCACCACCAGCTTGCAGGGCAACATCCTGAACAACGGGGCACTGGTGTTCGACCAAAGCATCGCGGGCAGCTTCGCCGGGCTGGTGTCCGGTACCGGCAGCCTGACAAAGACCGGTGCTGGGATGCTGACGCTTACGGGGGCAAATACCTATTCCGGCGGTACAACGGTCAGTGCCGGCACGTTGCAGGGCAGTACCACCAGCTTGCAGGGCAACATTGTGAACAACGTGGCGCTGGTGTTTGACCAAAGCATCGTGGGCAGCTTCGCCGGGCTGGTGTCCGGTACTGGCAGCCTGACAAAGACCGGCGCGGGTGTGCTGACGCTGACCGGGGCCAACAGCTATTCCGGCGGCACGACGGTCAGTGCTGGCACATTGCAGGGCAACACCACCAGCTTGCAGGGCAACATTGCCAACGCCTCGGCGATCGTCTTCGATCAGAACTTCGACGGCACCTATGCCTCGGCCATCTCCGGCACCGGCGGAGTGGCCACGACCGGCACGGGTGAGGTGCGGTTCACTGGCGCGAATACCTACACCGGCGGCACCACCTTGGCTGCCGGGACGTTGTCGGTTGACGGGTCGGTCACGGGTGGGTTGGCCGTGCTTACCGGGGCAACACTTGCCGGCACAGGCTCTGCCGGCGCGGTCACCGTGCAAAGCGGCGGCACTATATCGCCGGGCAATTCGATCGGAACGCTTACGCTGGCAACACTTGCACAGAGCGGCATCTATGCGCTGGAATATCGCGCGCCTGATCCCGGCAGTTATGCTTTCTTGCCGATCGGTTCCGGGCAGAGCATCCGGGGCCGAAATAGCCTCTCCGACCCGCTTTTGCCCCCCGGATCGCAGGATGCCGACTTGATCCGGGTCACGGGTGGGGCAACGCTTGCAGCAGGCAGCACCGTTGCCCTGACCCGCCTTGGCACAGAGGCCTCGATTGCCGAGGCGCTTGCCGCCACCGGAAATACCAACCGCGAGTTGCGCTATCTGATCCTGCGGGCTGAAAATGGCGTCAGCGGCCAGTATGTCGCCCTTTCGGAAAGCCGCTCGCAGCTTGAATATCTTGACAGCGGGGCTGGGCCGGGCGTCGAAGATGTCTGGCTCGTGCTGCGCGGCGTCGATACGCCGGTCATCACCAACACCGCCCCGACACCGTTCATGCTGGCACTTCCCGGCGACCAGCCGCGCTGCGATCTGGAAAGTCTGAACCAGCAAAGCAGGCGTTGCGTCTTTGTGCAGGGCAGCTATGCCGCTCTCGGCCTCGAGGCCGACGATGTTTCGCCCGGCACCGATGTGGATGCGACGTCGGGCATCATCGGCGGGGGTGTGCAGGTCTCAGACGGGTTGTGGCTGGGCCTAGCACTTGGTCAGGGCGGTGGTGATCTTGACCTGTCTGACGCATCCGCCTCTGCCGACACCGACCGCCTGACGGGCACGCTTTGGGGCAACTGGATCAGCGGCCCGGTGGAACTGCGCGGCTGGGCTGGGTTCGGACAATACGATGTCAATGCACAGCGTCAGACATCGACCGGGGATTTTGCCTTTGCGGACTATGACGCGAACGGCTCATTCCTTGCCGTCGAGTTGCGCCGGTGGCAAGATATGCGGCCCGGCACTTCGGTCACGCCGCTGCTTGGTCTGGGTGCCGCCCAGATCGACACCGACGCGTACCGCGAAACCGGCGGTGGGATTGAGAATTTCGCCGCCGATGCCCAATCGCAATGGAGCCTTCGCAGCCTGATCGGGGTCGAGGCGCGGTGGCGCCCCGAGGGTCCGGCTGCGCCGCTTGCCATCGACGCGTCTCTGGGCTGGAACCATGAATTTGGTGACACCTCTGCCAGTCTTTCGGGCATTTACGAAGGCGACGTTACCGGTACGACCCTGTCAAGCACCAGCCCCGCCTATGATCGCAACCAGATAGCAGCCGGCGTCGGCGCAACCTTCGCGCTGAACTCGGGCAGTACCCTGCGGCTGGAATACGATCTGGGCTATAGCAACGAGGCGCTGACACAGGCGGCATCGGCGCGCTGGTCGATGGCCTTCTGAGCGGCGGAGCGAGGGGCAGGGCCTGACTGACCCGCAGGGGTGCGGTTCAAAAGCCCTGCCCGATGGGGGGCGGTGGTCCGGGGTGCGGTTCTTTGACGACACGCCTATCGGATCCGCTGGCCCGCAGCATCGAAATGAAACGCCTTCTCCGCCGTGGGCGTCACCTGTACTACCTCATCCACCGTATAGTCATGCTCGCCGAACAGCCGGACGGTCAGCAGGCCCTGATCCGGCGTTTTGACATAGACCAGAGTCTCACCCCCCAGCTTTTCCACGTGGCTGACGGTTCCTGCGATCTGCCCCCCGGTCCGGGAAATCGCGATATGTTCGGGTCTCACCCCCATTGTGTCAGAGCGCATCCCCAACGCCCCCGCCTTGAGGAAATTCATCTGCGGCGACCCGATGAACCCCGCCACGAAGGTATTCGCCGGATCATTGTAAAGTTCCATGGGTGCTCCGACCTGTTCGACGCGGCCTGCGCGCAGCACCACGATCCGGTCGGCATGCGTCATCGCCTCGACCTGATCATGGGTAACATAAATCATCGTAGCCCCCTGTTCGCGGTGCTGGCGGGCGATTTCAATGCGTGTCGCGACACGCAGGGCCGCATCCAGGTTCGACAGCGGCTCATCGAACAGGAACAGCTTCGGCGTCCGGACAATGGCGCGGCCAATGGCAACGCGCTGACGCTGGCCCCCGGAAAGTTCGGCCGGGCGACGGTCGAGCAGTGGCTCCAGCGACAGCATCCCGGCAGCGCGGTCGGTCGCCTTGGCGATATCATGCTTTGAGATGCCCGCCTGTTTCAGCGCAAGACCCATGTTGTCGCGCACGGTCAGGTGCGGGTAAAGCGCGTAGCTTTGGAACACCATTGCTATCTCGCGCTTGGCGGGCGCAACCTCGTTCACGCGCTTGCCGTCGATGGCGATCGTGCCCGCCGTGGCATCCTCCAGCCCCGCAATAATCCGCAACAGGGTCGATTTTCCGCAGCCGGAGGGGCCGACAAAGACGCAAAACTCGCCCTCCTCGACGGCAAGATCGACGCCCTTGATGACTTCGACCGTGCCGAAGGATTTGGTGACAGCGGTAAGGGTCAGGGCGCCCATGTCGGCTCCTTCAAAGTTTCACAGGTTGGCCGGACCGCACGCTTTCATCTGCGGCAAGGCAGATGGCCAGCGATTGGACGGCATCAGACATATGGCGGGTCAGATCCAGGTTTTCGGCAATGGCGCGCGCCATGAATGCGGCCTCGCGGTTGCACAACTCCTGATGTCCCGGCTCGTCGGCCATCGAGATATCGGTATCGCCCGTCGCCACATGATGCACGCGCAGCAGCGATGTCCTTGTGTGGGTGTCGATGTCATCGGATCGCGCCTGCTCGGGCATGCGGATGGAAACGGCACCGTTGGGGCTGACCACGTCTTTCACGAAAAACGCGGTGTCAGACATCATCGGGCCCCAGCCCGCCTCATACCAGCCCAGCGAGCCGTCCTCGAACAGCACCTGAAAATGGCCGTAGTTGTACATGTCCGGCGCAATTTCGGCGGACAGGCGCAGGCCCATGCCGCGCACCTCCACAGGCCGGGCGTCGGTGATCTGGCACATCACATCGACGTAGTGGACACCGCAATCGACGATGGGCGACGTGGTCTGCATCAGCGCCTTGTGAACCTCCCAAGTCGGGCCGGTGCTTTGCTGGTTCAGGTTCAGCCGGAACACGTAGGGGCCGCCCATCGCGCGGGCCTCGGCAATCAGGCGCTGCCATGACGGGTGGTGGCGCAGGATATAGCCGACGACCACCTTGCGACCCGTTTCAATCGCCTTGGTCTGCACTCGGCGGGCGTCCTTGACCGTGGTGGCCAGCGGCTTTTCGACAAACACATCCGCGCCCGCCGCCATCGCGGCCACGGCATAGTCGGCGTGGCTGTCGGAATAGGTCGCGACGCAGACCAGATCGGGCTTGAACCGCGCCAGCGCCTCGGCATAGTCGGGCGTGACAGCATAACCCTTCAAATCCTCCGGCAGATCGGGCGTGGATCGGTTGACTAGACCCACGATCTGGAACGCCGGGTCATGATGATAGGCCAGCGCATGGCTGCGCCCCATATTGCCCAGACCTGCAACCAGAACGCGGATCATTTGACGGCTCCTGCGGTGATGCCGCGGATAAGTTGCCGCGAGAAGATCAGATATAGGACCAGCACCGGCAGGATCGCCAGTGACAGGGCCGCAAGCACGGCATTCCAGTTGGTGACGAACTGTCCGATGAACACCTGCGACCCAAGGGTGATGGTCTTGACGGATTCAGCGGGGGCCAGGATCAGCGGGAACCACAGGTCGTTCCAGATCGGGATCAGCGTGAACACGGCGACCGTCGCCATCGCGGGGCGGACCAGCGGCAAGACCAGCCGGAAGAAGATCGTGTATTCCGAAAGGCCGTCGATGCGGCCCGCATTCTTCAGATCATCCGACACCTGTTTCATGAACTCCGACAGGATGAACACGGCAAGCGGCAGGCCCTGCGCCGTATAAACAAGAATCAGCGCCATCAGCGTATTCACCAGCCCGCTCGCCACCATCAACTGCAGGATCGCCACGGTGCCAAGCCGGATCGGGATCATGATGCCCAGCGCCAGATACAGCCCCATCAGCATGTTGCCCTTGAAGCGGTATTCGGACAGGGCAAAGGCCGCCATCGCACCGAACAGCAGCACGAAGAACAGAGAGGCCACCGTGACGACCATCGAATTCTGGAAGTATTGAAAGAAATCGCCCTGTTTCAGGACCGTCTGATAGCCGATCAGATCGAAGGTTTCCCGTGTCGGCAAAGCCAAAGGGTCGGAAAAGATCGCCTTGCGCGACTTGAAGCTGTTGATCAGGATCACGAAAACCGGGAACAGCGCGATGATCGTATAGGCGATCAGCACCGCATGTGCCGCGATACTCCGGGCGGTCGAGGTTCTTGCCTGTGCCATGCCCGCCCCTCAGAACTGATACCGACGCAGACGCGTCTGGATGCCGAACAGATAGATGCACACCCCGATCAGGATGATGCCGAACATGGCGGTTGCAATGGTCGCCCCCATGTGCGGATCGCCCAGTTGCAACTGAAATCCGAAGAACGTGCGATACAGGAACGTCCCCAGAATGTCGGTCGCATAATCCGGCCCCGCAAGCGCGCCCTGCGCCACGTAGATCAGGTCGAACGCGTTGAAATTGCCGACAAAGGTCAGGATCGAGATGATACCGATCGACGGCAGGATCAACGGCAGCTTGATCTTCCAGAACTGCGATCCGCCAGTGATGCCGTCAATCTCGGCCGCCTCGAGAATCTCTTCGGGAATGCTCAGCAGGGCCGCGTAGATCAGCATCATCGGGATGCCGACGAACTGCCACACCGATACCAGCGCAAGAGCCGTCAGCGCGTAGGCCTCCTTCCCCAGCCAGGGGGCGAAAAGCACTTTCAGACCAACGGCATCCAGCATCCCCGGCGCGATTCCCCAGATCGGTGACAGGATCAGCTTCCAGACGAATCCGACGATGACAAACGACAGGATCGTCGGAATGAAGATCGCGGTCCGATAGAACGCGGCCATCCGCAGCCGCGGTGACGACAGCAACGCCGCAAGCAGAATGCCGATCGGGTTCTGCACGATCATGTGGACCAGAAAGAACCAGGCGTTGTTGCCCAGCGCATTCCAGAAGGCATCGGCCCAAAGTGGGTCACCGAACAACGTCCGGAAGTTCGCAAGACCCACGAATTCGCGCGTCCGCTCTGCCGTCTCGCTGAACAGCGACAGGTTCAGCGTGCCGAACAGCGGCACGATCATGATCGCGGTATAGACCAGCACGGCAGGAGCCAGAAACACCGGGATATGCCAGCGGACGGGGCGACACTCGGCCATTTCGCTGCACTTCCCTTTCGTTTCTTTTCGGCCAAAACGCCCACTCAACGACGCCGACCGCGCCACCCGACGTTCGGGGTTCGGTCCCGACGGCGAAGTTCAGTCCCAAGTCAATTCAATGGCAGCATCGCGACAGTGCGCAAAGACCCCGGATCAGATCCGGGGTCTCCTTGGCAGCGATTATTGCTGCGGGGCATACCAGGTGGCGAGGCCCGCTTGCAGGCGTTCGGCCGCAGCTTCCGGTGTCTCGGTGCCCTTGATCACGTTGGCCGAGGCGTTCCACGTCTCGTTCTCAAGGTTGGGCGTGCCGCGCGACAGGACCTGATAGGTCGAGCGGATCGTCGATTGGCACTTGTCACGCCAGCTGACGAATTCCTGTGCAAGCGGGTCTTCCATCTTGACCGGAGCCGAGTTGAGCGAGAAGAACCCCGGCAGGGCGTTGGCATAGATCGTCGCGAACTCCGCCGATCCGACCCATTCGAGGAAGGTCTTGGCGGCTTCGGCGTTCGGGCTGGCGGCGTTCATGCCTAGCGCGATATCGGTGTGATCCGAGATATAGCAGGTGTCGCCAGCCGCCTGAACCGGGGGCGCGAAAGCCCCCATCTTGAACGTTGCCTGGGTGTTGAAGCCGCTGATTTCCCATGATCCGGCGGGATAGACGGCCGCGCGGCCCAATGTGAACAGGTTCTGGCTGTCGGGATAGGTTTGCGCCTCGAACCCGTCGCCCAGATAGTCTTTCCACTTGGCCAGTGCGGCAAACGGGGCCACCCACTGCGGATCGGTCAGCTTCTGTTCGCCCTTGATCAGCGCAAGACGGCCTTCCTCGCCTTTCCAGTAGTTCGGCCCGATGTTGTTATAGCCCATCGTGGCTGCTTCCCACTGATCGTTGGTTCCCATCGCCATCGGGATGTAGGTGCCATCGGCCTTGATCGCATCGAGGGCGGCATACAGTTCGGCCTCGGTGGTGGGTACGGCCAGACCAAGCGCGTCGAACGCGTCCTTGTTGTAGATGAAGCCATGGATCACGCTGGCCATCGGCACGCAGAACGTCGCCGCCGCATCATCCGTCTGCCATGCCGATTTCGCGACCGGCGAGAAGTTCGCCATCGCGGCAAGCGAGGTCAGATCGGCCAGCTTGCCCTTGTTGTAAAGCTCCAGCGAGGCATCGAACGGGCGGCAGGTGATCAGGTCACCGGCGGACCCCGCATCAAGTTTGGAGTTCAGCACAGCGTTGTATTCCGCCGGTGCCGAGGGCGCAAAGACCACCTTGATCCCTGCATTCTGGGCTTCGAACGCCGGAATGATCGTATCCTGCCAGATCGTCAGGTCATCATTGCGCCAGCTTTCGATGGTCAGCGTCACATCCTGCGCCGAAGCGGAGCCCGCCAGCAATGTGCTGGTCAGAAGGGCGATGCGGAGCGTCTTGATTGTCATGGTCGTCTCCCTGTTGGCGGGCTTTGCCCGGTGGTTTGTTGAACGTCAGATTGTCAGTGCGGCAAGCGCCGGGCCAAGGTGGCCATTGTGCTGTTCAAGTGCGCCGCGCGCCGCGTCTGGGGCCAGTCCGGCGGCAATCAGAATGGCGGGCTTTACCGCGCCGCCAGTCTGGCTCAGCACTTCGGTTGCCCGCGCATGATCCGCGCCGGACAGTGCTGCCACAATGCGCGCGGCGCGATCGACCAGTTTCGCGTTATCGGCTACGACATTGACCATATAGCCTTCATGTACATGGCCAAGGTTTATTCCGACCAGCACCGACAGCAGATTGAGCGCAATCTTCTGTGCGGTTCCTGCCGCCATCCGGGTGGACCCCGCGATAACCTCGGGTCCGGTGTCCAGCAGAACGGCGATCCGGGCGATCCGCAACAGGGTCGAGTCTGCAACATTTGCAATGCCGATGACCGTTGCCCCGAGGTCCGCAGCACCCTGGGCGATCAGAGTTGTGTAAGGTGTATTGCCCGAGGCCGAAACGCAGATCACCACGTCACCCGGTATGGGGGCAAGGGCGGCAAGATCAATGTTTGCCAGCGCAGGATCATCCTCGGGGCCGCCGGTCATGTGCAAAAGCGCGCCGGTGCCGCCGGGAAAAAGCATCGGCGTGCGACCCGGCGGTATCCCAAACGTACCAGCGAGTTCCAGGCAATCCGCAAGCGCCATCAGGCCAGAGCTGCCCGCGCCGACATAGGCCATCCGATGGCCCGTCCGCAGCGCCGTGGCCCCCGCTTCGGCAGCAGCCACAATTACATCGAACGGGGGGCGAACGGCACCAGCCGCCACAATCTGCGCGTCCAGCAGCCGCGCCAAGGCCATCGACGGCGTTGCGTTCTGCAGGCCTGCGGCAGACGGGTGGCGGGCCTCTGTCGTGCGCTCTGTCATGCGATTCCCTCCGTTGCCTTAACAATGCCAAACTAATACCAATTGTAAAGTAGTTTGTTGTATGCGGCCAATCCCGGCATATTTTCAGCGAACTCAAGATTTGCCTTCCTATCTGGTATTGTTTTGGTATCTTGTGCGGAAAGAGTAGGGCCGCATGCTGTATCTGGGAATCGACGGGGGCGGATCAGGCTGTCGCGCAGCGGCGTGCGATGCCGCCGGTCGCATTCTTGGCGAGGGCCGCTCCGGGCCTGCGAATATCGCCTCTGACCCGGACGGCGCACGCGCGAACATCCTCGCAGCCGCATCGCAGGCGCTGCCCGCCGGCGTTGACTCTGCAAAGATCGTGGCCGTGATGGGTCTTGCGGGTGCCAATCTGCCGCAAAGCGTGGCGCGGCTTGCAGCCGGTCTGCACTTCGCCCGGCTGAAAATTGAAACGGACGCAGTGATCGCCGCAAAGGGAGCCCTGCACGATACCGATGGAATCGTTGCCGCGATCGGAACAGGCTCTGTCTTTGCGGAACAGCACGACAGCAAGCTTCGCCAGATCGGCGGCTGGGGGCTGGTTCTGGGCGATGAGGGGTCGGGTGCCTGGATTGGTCGGACAATTCTGGCCCACAGCCTGCGGGCGGTTGACGGCTTTGTTCCGGCGACACCCCTGACCAGCGCGCTGTGTGCCGAGATGGGCGGCACGGGCGGTGTCGTGGGGTTTGCCAAGGGCGCCCAACCCTCCGATTTTGCCGCACTGGCCCCGCGTGTGACGGCATCGGACGATCCCGCGGCGCGCCTCGTCATGGCGGCAGCCGAAGCGCAGATCACCGCTGCGGTTGACCTGTTGCAGAACGGGCGGGCGCTGCCGGTTGTCTTTATGGGCGGTTTGGGGCCGCTTTATGCCAAACGTCTCGCCACCCGCTGGCCGATCGTTCCGCCACGGGGACGTCCTGTGGACGGCGCGCTTTGGCTGGCGCGCAGGATCACATGATGGAGCGGTTGTTTTCCCCAGAAGGATTTGCGGAAGCAGGTGCCGGGCCGCTCTATCTTCAATTGCAGAGACGCATCGCTGAGGCAATTGCGTCTGGCCGTCTTGCTCCCGGAGACAGCCTGCCGCCCGAGCGTGACATGGCCACGATGACCGGCCTTTCCCGCGTGACGATCCGCAAGGCGATACAGGCGCTGGTGGTCACGGGCCAGCTTTTGCAACGGCGCGGGTCGGGGACGTTCATAGCCCCCAAAGTGGAGCGTCTGGAGCAGGCGCTTTCACTACTGACCTCGTTTACCGAAGACATGGCGCGGCGCGGCAAGACGGTGGAATCGGTCTGGTTGAGCCGCGCATTGCACGCCCCCGCCCCCGAAGAGGTCATGGCGCTGGGCCTTGGCGCGGGCGATCTTGTGGCGCGGCTGGAACGGGTGCGGCGCAGCGACGGCGTGCCACTGGCGATAGAACGGGCGGCGCTGTCTTCGGCGCTGCTGCCCGATCCGCAGGCGGTCACGGCATCGCTTTATGCAGTGTTAGAGACCCGCGGCCTGCGCCCGGTCCGGGCGGTGCAGCGGATCTCGGCGGCAAACCTTGGGGCGCGCGACGCCGAATTGCTGGATGTGCGAACCGGGATCGCGGGCTTGAAGATTGAGCGGGTCAGTTATCTGCCCTCGGGTCGCGTGGTGGAATTCACGCGTTCGATCTACCGGGGCGACGCTTATGACTTTGCGGTGGAATTGAAACTTGCGCCAGAAGGCGAACGCGCCAGAGACGAAAGGAACGCGACATGACCAGCAGCTTCATGGCAACTGAGGTGGCAGAGATACCGCAGGTGGCGGCGCGGTTCCTTGATCTGTCGGGGGCGGCGGTGGCCGATGCCGCTGCGGCGCTACGGCGAACCGATCCCGGTTTGATCGTGACGGTTGCTCGGGGCTCATCCGACCACGCCGCGACCTATCTGAAATACGCGGTCGAACTGCTGGCGGGTGTTCCCGTGGCGTCGGTCGGGCCGTCGGTCGCGTCGATCTACAACCGGCCCTTGCGATTGGCAGGGGCGGCCTGCGTGGGTATTTCGCAGTCCGGTCGCAGCCCTGATATTGTCGAGATGATGCGCGCCGCCGGTGCCGGAGGCGCGCTTTCCATCGCTATTACCAATTTCGCGGATGCGCCGATGGCGCAGGCCTCGGCCCATTGTCTGCCGCTGCAAGCGGGCCAAGAGCGCAGCGTTGCAGCGACCAAGACCTTTGTGACAAGCGTGCTGGCCGCACTTTCGTTGTTGGCGGAATGGCAGCAGGACGCGGCGTTGAAGGCGGCGGTCGCAGCGTTGCCAGACGCCTTTGCAAAGGCCCTGACGCAGGACTGGTCCCCGCTGGCGGCACGTCTGTCACGCGCACAGTCATTATATGTGCTGGGTCGTGGACCGGGGTTTGCAATCGCGAACGAGGCCGCACTGAAGTTCAAGGAAACGTGTGGGCTGCATGCCGAAAGCTATTCGGCGGCCGAAGTGCTGCACGGCCCAAGCGCCATCGTGCAGGCGCGTTTTCCGGTTTTCGCGCTGGGGGTCGCGGATGCCGCCCTGCCGCACGTCGTGGCAACCGCCGAGCGGTTGGCAGCCCAGGGCGCCGACGTGTTTGTCACCGGTGCCACCGCCAAGGGGGCCGTTACTTTGCCATCGGTTGCGGGTCTTCACCCGCTGGTGGCACCACTGGTGCTGGTTGTCAGCTTTTATGCGTTCATCGAGGCTTTGGCCCGCCGACGCGGCTTTGACCCCGACACGCCACCGCATCTGCGCAAGGTGACGGAGACGATGTGATGCAGCGGGTCTATATCGGGGCGGACATCTTCGACGGGCTACAGATGCACCGGGACGCGGCGCTGGTGGTTGATGGTGGGCGCGTTGTCGGATTGCTGCCTGTATCGGATGCGCCTGTGGAGGGGCGAGCGGTTCTGGACGGCGGCGTGCTTGCTCCCGGACTGATCGACCTGCAGGTGAATGGCGGTGGCGGCCGGATGGTCAATGGCTTTACGAACGTGGCCGACCTGTCCGCAATCTGCGCAACCCATGCGCGGTTGGGTGTAACCGGGCTGCTGCCAACCCTGATTACCGATACGCCCGAGGCAACGCGGCAGGTCATTGCCGCAGGTATTGCCGCTACACAGCAGGGCGTGGCGGGGTTCCTTGGGCTGCATCTGGAGGGCCCGCATCTGGACCCGCGCCGTAAAGGCGCACATGATGCCGGTCTGATCCGGCCCATGACGGCCGATGACCTGAGCAGTCTTTGTGCGGCGGCAAAGGCGCTTCCGGCGCTGATGGTGACTGTTGCCCCGTCTGCGGTCAGCCCGGCACAGATCGCGCATCTGACGGCGGCAGGAGTGGTGGTCAGCCTTGGACACAGCGACGCGACGGCGGTCGAGGCGCGTGGCGCAATTGCCGCCGGAGCCAGTTGCGCCACACATCTTTTCAACGCGATGAGCCAGCTTGGCAACCGCGAGCCGGGACTAGTCGGAGCAGTTTTGACCGGCACGATTGCGGCGGGTCTGATAGCGGACGGTATCCACGTCGCACCGGAGGTGATCCGCGTTGCTTTGGCGGCCCGCCCGCAAGGGCTGTTTCTGGTCTCGGATGCAATGAGCGTCGCCGGTACGGATCTGGCCGAATTCACTCTGGGCAATCGACAGATACTGCGGGCTCAGGGTCGATTGACGCTAAGGGATGGCACCTTGGCGGGGGCCGACCTCAGCCTGCCACAGGCGATCCGTCACATGTTATGGAATGTCGGAATCACGGCTGATCGGGCGCTGGCGATGGCCACTTCGACCCCCGCAATGGTGATCGGCGCGGCAGGACGGGTTGGCTTCCTGCAGGCGGGCAGAGCGGCCGACATGGTCCATTTCGATCACGATTGGCAGTTGAGGCAGGTCTGGCGCGCTGGCTTGCCGGTGTGACGACAAGCGCCAATGCATGCTGACTTTGCGGTGCAAAACAGTGGCAGCCAGTGCTTCTAACCGGTTTGGGACATCTGCCCACAAACCTTTCAACGGCAGCGGGCTCGAACGAACGGCCCGGTGCGGACCGCCCATTGGCCACCGTCGCGCAAGCGCCTGCGAGGCAGGGCTTGAGGGCCACCTGACATTGGGCTGTTTCAGCTGTTCAGCAGCCGGCGCATCGCGGCAATGTCTTGCGCCATCACGGCGTGACCTGCGCCGGGATAGACCAGAGTTTCAACATCGGCCCCCATCGCGCGCAGCGCGGTTGCGCTGTCGGTTGCGCGTCGCAACGGGATATGCGGGTCTTGCGCATGAACGCTGATCCAGACTTTCGCGCCCTTGCGATGCCCTGGGTAGTCGAAATGCTTTGGCTGGTGGCCGTAAAGTGCGGGGTCACCCGCGCCCGGCGCATCGGCGCTGCCCACCAACCCGCCTGACAGCGCAATCACACCTGCCAGCCCTTCGTCGTCCCGCGCGAACGCTTCAAGCGCAAGACAGGCACCCTGACTGAAGCCGCCAAGCCAGATCAGGTTGCGCGGCAGGCCTTCACCGACAAGTGCTGCCACACTCGCGCGCACGGCAGAAAGGCCCGCCGCAACGAACGGCTCGATATGCGCAGCAGGCGCAAGAAAGCTGGTCGGCCACCAGCTGTTGCCCGGCGCTTCGGGGGCCAGTGCCGCAACGTCCGGAAGGGCTGCATGTTCAAGTAACCCAAGAATATCCGCCGGATTTCCACCCCGCCCGTGCAGCAGAACAAGACCTGTCTTCGCGCGCCCCGCAGCGGCCCCCATGCGCTGCATCACCTTACTCTCAAAGGCGGCAAAACGCGGGTCAGCCGGTCGCGGATCGGTTCGTATTTCGCCGGCAGCTTGAGCGCCTGACCCAGCGTTTCAACCGGTTCATCCACCGCAAAGCCCGGCGCATCCGTAGCGATTTCAAACAGCACGCCACCCGGTTCGCGGAAATAGATCGCGTTGAAATATTGCCGGTCGATCACTTCGGTGGTCGGATGCCCAAAGTCGGCAAGACGCTTTTGCCATTCGCGCTGTTCCGCATCGTTGCGGGCGCGAAAGGCAATGTGGTGGATCGTGCCGGCACCGGGCCTGCCGACAGTTGGTGCGTCCGACCGGATAAGGTCAATGATGCGCCCCTTTGCATCGCCCGGTGCTGCAAGCCGCAGACGCTCCACACCATTGATCGTTTCGCGGCCCTGCTCTTCATAGCCGAACACTTCGGTCAGAAGCCGGGCGGTTGGGGCAAGATCGCGCAGCCACAGGGTGACGGAATGAAAACCGTCCAGCGCGTCTTCTGTCTCGCGGTCGGTTTCAACCAACTCTACCGGAGCGCCGTCTGCATCGCGCAGTGTGATGACACGCGCGCCGAAGCGATCAGCGGGTCCGTCGAAATCGACAGCGTTCAGCGCAAGACCCTCCATCCAGCCGTCGAACCGGCCTTTCGGCACAGCATAGGCATAGGCGCTTGCCATGCCGGGGCCAGCGCGGCCCGCACCGGCATCGGCAAAGGGAAAGAAGGTCAGGATCGTACCGGGGGTGCCGACGTGATCACCATAGTAAAGATGATAGGTGTCAGGCGCGTCGAAATTGACTGTCGTCTTGACCAGCCGCTGCTTCAGCGTGCCGGTGTAGAAATCGACGTTTGCCTGCGCCGATCCGGCGATGGCCGTAACGTGGTGTATCCCCGGAATGTAGGTCTTGGTCATGATGGCCTCTGCAAAGGGCTGCACACTTTTGTACGGCATTGAATTGCAGATGGAGCAGATATCGCAATCTGTCACCTGCCATGAGCGCACCTTTTCTGTGCAGGACGGCAGAATCGGCCCGTCGCGCACCGGCTGGGGGAAAACATCGCCCGCGTGCCAGACCCCAACCAATTCACTGTCATTAAACAGTTACAAAAACGTCGCATACCCGTCGCGGGACTAGCCTAGGGGATGCGTAGGCCCCTGCGGCCACAGATAGCTTTAACAGGAGAATCCCATGAAATCCGTGAAACTCGGGGCGACAGTCCTCGCAGTGGTCGCTGTTTCAGCGACGACTGGCTTCGCACGCGACAACGTGCAGACTGCCGGTTCGTCAACAGTTCTGCCCTATGCCACGATCGTCGCCGAAGCCTTCGGCGAGAACTTTGACTTCAAGACCCCCGTCGTCGAATCAGGTGGCTCGGGTGCCGGGCGCTAGAAGCTGTGCGAAGGCGTGGGCGAAAACACCATCGACATTGCCAACTCGTCCAGCCGCATCACCCAGAAAGACCTTGATCTTTGCGCCACAAACGGCGTGACCGAGATCATGGAAGTGCGGTTCGGCTATGACGGTATCGTGTTTGCATCCGACATCGCAGGCCCGGCTTTCACCTTTACCGCTGCCGACTGGTTCAACGCGCTGGCCAAGGATATCGTGGTTGATGGCGCGGTTGTCGCCAACCCCAACACGACCTGGGATCAGGTGAACGCGGCACTGCCGGCCCAGCCGATCATGGCGTTTGTTCCTGGCACCAAGCACGGCACACGCGAAGTGTTCGACACCAAGGTGATCGTCGCCGGCTGCGAAGAAAGCGGCGCGATGGAAGCATTCCTTGCCGCCAACGCCGGTGATGAAGACAAAGCCGAAGAAATGTGCATGGCACTGCGCACCGACGGCAAGTCGGTGGACATTGACGGTGACTACACCGAAACCCTGTCGCGCATTGCAGCAAACAAGCAGGCCATCGGCGTGTTCGGCCTGTCGTTCTACCAGAACAACACCGACAAGTTGCAGGTTGCCACGATCGGTGGTGTGACGCCTTCGGTCGAAACGGTCGCTTCGGGCGAGTATCCGGTGTCGCGTCCGCTCTACTTCTACGTCAAGAAGGCGCATATCGGTGTGATCCCCGGTCTGCAGGAATACATCGACTTCTTCGTGTCCGACGACATCGCTGGTCCTGACGGCCCGCTGGCTGCCTATGGCCTCGTGTCTGACCCGGAGCTGGCGGCAACGCAGGCCGCTGTTGCCGCAGGCACCCCGATGGGACCGCTTGAGTGATCTGAGACCGGGTGGCGCCAAGGCGCCACCCGACCTTCTTTTGTCAAACCCAGTTTTGATGGATATGCCATGAGCGTTGGTTTGCTTTCCCTGATCTTGCTAATCGCCGCCATCGTCGGTTTTGTCGTCGGGCGACAGCGCTCGCTGATGACGTCAGGGGGGGATCCGCGCAAACTGCACTCTCTGCCGCAGTATCACGGCCAATCGGTTTTTCTGTTCACCGCTGTTCCCGCTTTTCTGGTGATGATCCTTTGGCTGTTGGTGCAGCCGATCATCGTCGAGAGCCGCATCACTGCGATGATTCCCGACAACGAGGTTGCGGATGACGCAGCCCGCACGCTGGTTATGGCCGACGTGCGCCGTGTAGCGGCCGGTCTGGATACCGCCGTGGCGCTGGGCAAGCTGCAACCAACCGAAATCGAAGCAATGCGCGCCGATCTGACCGATGTGCGCAGCCGCCTTGCCGAGGTGGGCGTTGCCCTTGGGTCGGACGTTCGGCAAAGCGTGTTTGAGGCCGCCAAGGCCTACCGCAAAATGAAGAATACCGGCGCTTTTCTTATGACGGCAGTGGTGCTGGTGACATCGGCCGCAGGGTTCGCATACGCGGTGACGCGGATCAGCGTCGCATACCGCGCTCGCAACGTGGCAGAACGATTCACTATTACAATGTTGGCGCTTGCGTCGCTTGTGGCGGTGCTGACCACGTTCGGCATCGTGTTTTCGCTGGTGTTCGAAACCTGGCATTTCTTTCAACTTTACCCGGCCTGGGATTTCTTTTTCAGCACGACGTGGAATCCGAAGTTTGGTGGTGGATCGACGCTCGGCATCCTGCCATTGCTGTGGGGTACGCTTTATGTGTCGTTCATCGCACTGGTCGTGGCTGTCCCGATCGGTCTGATGGCGGCGATCTACCTGTCGGAATATGCGTCCAAACGGGTGCGCACAGTGGTGAAGCCGCTGATCGAGATTCTGGCTGGTATCCCGACCATCGTCTACGGCCTGTTCGCGTTGATTACGGTTGGCCCCTTGCTGCGCGATTACTTCGCAAGCCCTCTTGGTCTTGGCAACTCGTCATCTTCGGTGATGACGGCCGGGATCGTGATGGGCATCATGGTGATCCCCTTCGTATCATCGCTGTCCGACGACATCATCAACGCGGTTCCGCAGTCGATGCGCGACGGGTCGCTTGGCCTTGGGGCCACGCCGTCGGAAACGATCCGCAAGGTGGTGCTGCCCGCCGCCCTGCCCGGTGTGGTCGGCGCGATCCTGCTGGCCGCAAGCCGCGCCATCGGCGAGACGATGATCGTGGTGCTGGGCGCCGGCGCTGCCGCCAAGCTAAGCTTGAACCCGTTCGAGGCAATGACGACCGTCACCGTCAAGATCGTCAGCCAGTTGACCGGTGACACGGAATTCGGATCGCCGGAAACGCTTGTTGCCTTTGCTCTTGGCCTGTCACTGTTCGTGATCACCCTGGCGCTCAACGTGTTCGCGCTCATCATTGTCCGCAAGTACCGGGAGCAGTACGAATGACCGACTTTTCCGCAAATCCGGGGGCAGCCCCCGCCTCCAAGGCGCATCGCGGATCGCTGCTGGTGCAGGACAAGCTGACCAAAAGGCGCAACGCCGCCGAGGCCCGGTTCAAGTGGTACGGGATCGTCGCGATCACGCTGGCGATGCTTGCGCTGGTCTGGCTGCTGATCTCGATCTTCAGCGTCGGTACGCCCGCGTTCAAGCAGACCTTCCTGACGATGCCAATCGAATTGCCCGCCGCGAAGCTTGACAAGGCCGGCAACCGCAATGTCGCCGAGATGAGCAAGGTCACCACCGTGGGCTATGCAGCGGTGATCCAAGCCGCGCTGGACAGGGCGATTGCCGAAAAGGGCATTTCGACCGAAGGCAAGACACCCAAGCATATTGCCGGTATCATCTCGCTGGAAGCACCTGCCCAGTTGCGCAACTACGTTCTGGCGAATCCCGATCTTGTCGGAACCACCATCGACTTTGAAGTGCTGGCGAATGGTCGCATTGATGGCTACTTCAAAGGCCGCGTGACGATGGAAAGCGCTAAGCTCGACAGCAATATCACGCCTGAACAACTGGTGCTGGCCGACGCGCTGACCGATGCGGGCATAATGGCGCAGCGGTTCAACTGGGGCTTCATCACGGCGCCTGACGCATCGGATCAGCGCCCCGAGGCAGCCGGTCTTGGGGTTGCGATCATCGGCTCGTTCTACATGATGTTGGTGGTGCTGGTGCTGTCGCTGCCGATCGGAGTGGCCGCCTCGATCTATCTTGAGGAGTTCGCGCCGAAAAACCGCTGGACCGACCTGATCGAGGTGAACATCGCCAATCTGGCCGCTGTGCCGTCCATCGTGTTCGGCATCCTCGGGCTTGCGGTGTTCATCAACTTTGCCGGACTGCCGCAATCCGCACCCATCGTTGGTGGTCTTGTTTTGACGCTGATGACCTTGCCACGGATCATCATTCCGGCACGGGCCGCGCTTAAATCGGTGCCGCCGTCGATTCGTGACGCAGCGCTGGGGGTCGGGGCGTCCAAGCTGCAATCGGTGTTCCATCATGTGCTGCCTCTGGCCGCACCTGGCATCCTGACCGGTATGATCATCGGTCTGGCTCAGGCACTGGGCGAGACGGCGCCGCTGCTGTTGATCGGGATGGTGGCCTTTGTGCGGGACTACCCCGGCGCGCCGCTGTCTGGCTTTTTCGACCCGGCTTCGGCGTTGCCGGTGCAGGTGTTTTCCTGGACGACGCGCGGCGATCCGGGCTTTGTCGAGCGGGCGTCGGGTGCCATAATCGTGCTGCTTGTCTTCCTTTTGATCATGAACGCGGTCGCTATCATCTTGCGCCGTCGCTTCGAACGCCGCTGGTAAGGATCTGTGCCATGAACGATATGCGAATTTCGGAGAGAGACGTGGATACCACCCAGAACAAGATTGCCGCCCGCAAGGTGCAGGTCCACTACGGCACCAACCATGCGCTGAAGGATGTCGATGTCGATATCCTGGACAAGACTGTGACGGCCTTTATCGGCCCGTCGGGCTGCGGCAAATCCACCTTTCTGCGCTGCCTGAACCGGATGAACGATACGATTGATGCCTGCAAGGTGTCTGGCAAGATCACGCTCGACAACGAAGATATCTATGATCCGAAAGTCGATCCGGTGCAGTTGCGCGCCAAGGTTGGCATGGTGTTTCAAAAGCCAAACCCGTTTCCCAAGTCGATCTACGACAATGTTGCCTACGGCCCGAAAATCCACGGCCTGACCCGCAACAAGGCGGAACTCGACGAGATCGTGGAGAGCTCGCTGCGCAAAGCGGCGCTGTGGAACGAGGCGAAGGATCGCCTTCAGTCGCCCGGCACCGGCCTGTCGGGCGGCCAGCAACAGCGTCTGTGCATCGCGCGGGCAATCGCAACCTCGCCCGAGGTGTTGTTGATGGACGAGCCGTGTTCGGCACTTGACCCGATTGCAACGGCGCAGGTCGAGGAGTTGATCGACGAGCTTCGCAGCCAGTTTTCGGTGGTCATCGTGACCCACTCGATGCAGCAGGCGGCGCGCGTCAGCCAGCGCACGGCGTTCTTCCACCTTGGCTATCTGGTCGAATACGGCGAAACCGGCCAGATATTTACCAATCCCAAAGACCCGCGCACTGAATCCTATATTACCGGCCGGATCGGCTGAGGGAGATACCGATGCAAAATGAAAAGCATATCGCCTCGGTCTTTGACCGGGATCTTGAAGCGATTCAGGCGATGATCATGAAGATGGGCGGGCTTGTCGAGGCAGCAATCCTTGACGCCGCTCAGGCGCTTGAAACCCGCGATGAAGAATTGGCAGAGCGGGTTCGCGTCGCCGATCAGGCCATCGACGCGCTGGAAGATCAGGTCAACACCGAAGCGGCCCGGCTGATTGCCTTGCGCGCACCGACAGCAGGCGATCTTCGTACCGTTCTGACCGTGATGAAGATTGCAGCCGGTCTGGAACGCTGTGGCGACTATGCCAAGAACCTGGCGAAACGGTCCACCGTTCTGGCGCAGATGTCGCCCATCGGTGATACTGCGGGTGCGATCCGGCGTATGGCAAAAACAGTCGAGCAGTTGCTGAAGGACTCGCTTGACGCCTATATCCACCGCGACGTTGAACTGGCCGAAGATGTCCGCAAACGCGACAAGGATGTGGACCAGATGTACAACTCGCTGTTCCGCGTGTTCCTGACCCACATGCTGGAAGACCCGCGTAACATAACGGCCTGCATGCACCTGCATTTTATTGCCAAGAATATCGAGCGGATGGGCGACCACGCCACCGGGATCGCCGAGCAGGTCATCTATCTGGTAAACGGAAAAATGCCCGATGAGCCGCGCCTGAAAGGTGACACCACATCCATCCTCGTTCTTGACGGGACAGAGTGATGGCTGCCGCCGAACAACCGACGGTTCTGGTGGTAGAGGATGAAGCTGCGCAGCGCGAGGTTTTGTCCTATAACTTCGAGGCAGAGGGTTTTCGCGTTGCCCAGGCCGGCAACGGCGAGGAAGCTCTGCTGCTGGTGGACGAAATTGCGCCCGACGTGATCGTGCTGGACTGGATGCTGCCCAATGTATCGGGCATCGAGGTTTGCCGCAGGCTCAAGTCACGCCCCGAAACGCGGGGCGTGCCGATCATCATGCTGTCCGCGCGATCGGAAGAAGTAGACCGCGTGCGTGGTCTGGATACCGGGGCTGATGACTATGTGATCAAGCCGTATTCACTGGTCGAACTGGTTGCCCGCGTCCGCACCCAGTTGCGCCGCTCACGTCCCTCTGCTGTCGGGCTGGTGCTTGAATACGAAGACATCCGGCTGGATCCGGAAAGCCACAAGGTGTTTCGCGCGGAAAAAGTGCTGAAGCTGGGGCCAACCGAGTTTCGCCTGCTGTCGACGTTCATGGAAAAGCCCGGCCGCGTCTGGAGCCGCGAACAATTGCTTGACCGGGTCTGGGGGCGCGACATCTATGTCGATACGCGCACCGTTGACGTTCACATCGGCCGCCTTCGCAAGGCACTCTGCGCCTTTGGCGGCAATGACCCGCTTCGCACCGTGCGCGGAGCAGGCTATGCGTTGGGCTAAGGCGGCCGCCTCAGACATGTGAGCGCGCGCATTCACCGACAGCCAAGGTGGCGAAGTCCGTTCCGCCGCAACGTCCAGGCCGGACGCCCGAGGGGAAACAGAACGGTTCTGTGACCCCCGCTGAAAAACACGCATGACCGGGCGAGCCCGGAATGTTGACTTGCCAGCGCGAGCCGCCAGAAACGAAGGCCTGCGCGCGACGCGCCTGTCTGGAGTCGATCCACCCGGCACCACGGATGAAGCTTGATCGAGGCTTGAATCCGATGTCCGCGGGCTTTGGATGACAGCGTTGCATCGACCGCGAGTCCGCTAAAGTCGTATCCGCGCTGCCCCAATTATTCGCCTCTCTGGGCACGGCGCGGGCAAGAACCTGGACGGGCCGGACGCAAGTCGGACAGGGGAGGCCATGCTTCTGGCGCAGGCAAAGCACCGACCTTAATGGCCGCAGGGTTTTTCCGCCGTTGGCGCTACCATAAACCCGCGCACCGAAAATGGTTGCAAACCGGGGCCTTCCCGCTTCTATTTGCCAACAGTAACCCGCTAGTCGGGGATGACCAAACCTGGGGAGGTTCCAACACATGTCACTAAGACGCACACTCGCAGCCACCGTGATGATGGCTGCGCTGCTGGCCACCGGCGCTTCGGCAAAGACGCTGGTGTTTTGTTCGGAAGGCTCGCCCGAAGGGTTCGATCCGGCATTGCACACAGCCGGAACGTCGTTTGATGCCTCGTCGCAGACCGTCTATAACCGGCTGGTCGAATTCGAGAATGGCTCGACAGTCATCAACCCTGCGTTGGCGGAAAGCTGGGAAATTTCGGCCGATGGGCTGGAATACACGTTCAAGCTTCGGAAGGGCGTGAAGTTCCATTCCAGCGACATCTTCACACCGACGCGTGATTTCAACGCCGACGACGTGATTTTCAGCTTTGACCGCCAGCGTCTGGCAGACAATCCTTATTTCGCCGTGTCGGGTGGCACCTGGGAATACTTCAACTCGATGTCGATGCCGGACCTGATCAAGCAGATCGACCGGGTTGACGACTATACCATCAAGTTCGTTCTGAACCGGCCCGAAGCGCCGATGATTGCGAATCTTTCGATGGATTTCGCCTCGATCGTGTCCAAGGAATACGCCGACAGCCTGCTGGCAGCAGGCACGCCGGAGCTGTTGGACCAGCGCCCGATCGGGACCGGGCCATTTACATTCGTCGACTATCAGAAAGATGCCGTCGTACGCTTTGCCGCCAACGCGGATTACTGGGACGGCGTATCGCCGCTCGACAATCTGGTTTTCGCGATCACGGTAGATGCAGCCGTCCGCTATCAAAAGCTGAAGGCCGGCGAGTGCCAGATCATGGCCTATCCCAATCCGGCCGATCTGGCCGCGATGAAGGCGGATACCGGTCTTGTGGTGATGGAACAGGAAGGCCTTAATGTGGGCTACCTTGCCTACAACACCACGGTTGCGCCCTTTGACAACGTGAAGGTGCGCCGGGCACTGAACATGGCGATCGACAAGCAGGCCATTCTGGAGGCGGTTTTCGAAGGGTCGGGGCAGATTGCCAAGAACCCGATCCCGCCAACGATGTGGTCTTACAACGACGCAATCGTGGACGATGTCTATGACCCCGAGGCTGCAAAAGCCGCACTCGAGGCCGAAGGCATCAAGGATCTCTCGATGAAGATCTGGGCAATGCCGGTGCAACGGCCCTATAACCCGAACGCGCGGCGCATGGCCGAACTGATGCAGGCCGATTTTGCCAAGATCGGCGTGAAAGTGGAAATCGTCTCCTACGAGTGGGGCGAATATCTTGAGCGCGGCAAGGCGCTGGATCGGGATGGCGCTATCCTGCAGGGCTGGACCGGCGACAATGGCGACCCGGACAACTTTCTTGCCGTTCTTCTGGGCTGCGATGCGGTCGGCAACTCCAACCGGGCACAATGGTGCAACAAGGAGTTCGACGACCTGATCCAGAAAGCCAAGATCACCTCGGACGTGGCCGAACGCACCAAACTTTACGAGCAGGCGCAGGTCATCTTCAAGGAGCAGGCACCCTGGGCCACGATTGCCCATTCGGTCGTGTTCATGCCGATGCAATCGACGGTCACCGGCTACAAGATGAACCCGTTCGG
>JANNWS010000173.1:0-3706 GCA_031408575.1 Rhodobacterales bacterium | reverse complement strand
CATTGCGGCGCTTATGGTGGGAACGGTACCGTTCATGGTGGCAGATAGCCTGGTGGCGGTCGGCGGCTGGCGGCGGCTGGTGGCGCGGCTGATGTTTCTGGCGTCGCTGGCAGCGGCGGCGTTCATGGACCTGGAGCGGCTACTGTTCGTGCTGATCATCCTGCCGGTAATCGGTCTGTTCTTTCTTATCCTGGGGCCGCTGGGCCGCTGGGTGGCGCGCCAAAGTGGTGCCGGGGCAGCGGGGTTGGGGCTGGGGATTATCCTTGCCTGGGCACTTGGGGTAAGTTTTCCGCTTTTTGTCGCGAGCTAAGAGCGCGGGCGCACAATCTGCCATAAGCGCCGGCGCACAACCTGCCATATGATATCGGGCGGTTGCGCAACTTTCGGGTGAATGTCATGCGAAACGAAATGCGGATTCATCCCTTTGCACGACGGTTTTTCATATGGTCACCCTATCGGCAGTGTTTGCGAACACGTCCGATTGCGGTGCCAAAAGAATTTTCTCAGTCACAGGTGATACGGCTTGCAATTGACCGCGCTCTATACCGAGCCTTTGCCCCGCCACGACAGCGACTGTTCGTTCAGCACGTTCAGATCAGTCTCTTCTGCGATGATCTGATCACAAAGCTGCACGGCCTCTGCGGCCTGCGCTTGGCTAAGGTGCTTGTACGCCGGGCGCGCGATGTGGTCGTACCACACCCCGCCGCAAATTGTGTCGAGTACGATCCGCTGAAAGCAGTGATCGTTCCTAACCGGCCAGTGGCGTTTGCTGGTTTGCGCGAGTGCGGGCATGATCGCACGGGTCAGATGCAGATACTGCTCGACAAGTGCGAGGTGGGTCGTTTGCGGCAAATCGAAACTGCGCTGCATCTTGTCTTCCAGTGGTGGGGCGGGCTTGGGCCGATCAGGTATTCCTTGCAGAACCAGATCCGCTTCGAGCCGCATGCCATCGATCCCAAAGACAGAACCCGAACTTAAGACCTTACTCGAGATATGGCCTCATAGCTGTGAAATCCAACTTCCATTCCCGCAGGAATTCCACGGTGACCAAGCTGCCTGATGCCAGTCCGGCGCGGATCAAGGCCGATGTCTCACGCAGCGTAAAGAGCCCCAGCAGCAAGGGAGCTTGACTTGTGATGCGGCAAAGACACGTCCAAGCATATGAAAAGCCAGATCCTTGACCCCTCGACACTTGGCGAAATCATCGAGATGGCGCTAAGCGACCATGTCAGCTTCGATCAGATCCGCGCGCTGCACGGGCTGGGTCCGGATGAGGTAAAGGCACTGATGCGGCAAAATCTAAAATCCGGCAGCTACCGCGCCTGGCGCAGACGTGTCCGCACTTTTGCCGACCGGCGCGACGTTTACAAATGAACCCTGACCCTCATCCTTGGGCTTGCGATCTGTCACAGTTGTATGCCGAGGTCTGGACACGCCTGGTCCGTGGCGTTCACGACCGGCACGCCCCGGCCCGGCATCCGACACTGGCCACTGTCAGCCCGGAAGGCAGGCCGCAGGCCCGAACGGTCGTATTACGTGCGGCGGACAAATCGGCGGGCACGCTGGATATTCATACTGATCTGCGGTCGGCCAAAGTCGGAGATTTGCGCACCACACCTTTTGCCGCGCTGCATGTGTGGGACACCTCGGCCCATCTGCAACTGCGGCTGGAGGCTCACGTCACACTTCTGACCGGTCCGGATGTGGCCACGATCTGGGCGGGTGTCCCAGCGACATCGCGACTATCCTACGGCAGCACCCCGGCGCCGGGCCAGCCCATCGCACAGGCGCTGGACTACACGAAAATCCCTGATGCCGGGTCTTTTGTCGTCTTGCGGCTGCAGATATCGACGGTTGACGCCCTGCATCTTGGCCAGAACCATCGCCGCGCTCGGTTTGATCTGCACAACGAATGGGCAGGGGTATGGCTGGCACCGTGATTTCCGCAATGGGTACGCGTCAGGCGCGTCCGGTAATTTTATGAGGTAACGGAAAGGATCAGGCAGCAGCGTCGCGCAGCGCGGCCATTCCTTCGGTATCAACGATCAAACGCACCCCAAGCGTGCCGGTCCCGGACAGAACCGGCCGCTTGCGCAGGCAGATGTCCAACGCCTCGATCTGGGGATACCCGGCGCAGGCTTCGACGATGCATGTTACCAGCCGCTCTTGCGTCTCATAGTGGTGGGCACGCGCCAGCGTGTCGATGTGCCGGATCAACGGATCATAGTCGAAAACGAGCGCCATCTCATCCCGCGGAACCATCACCAGATGCGGCGCAATCGTCAGGGTCTGATTCAGCAGATGCGCATCTGGTACAACATCATCCGGACCGTAAGTCCCGATCCGCACGGCGATCTGCAGGTCTTTCAGTTCGACGTAACTCTGTGATGGCAAGGCCACGCCTCCGTTTTCTGTTCGGGCTGCAGGAACGGCCGGACAAGGCCGCGTCACCCACACGGAAATCATACTTACGCATCATCATCCAGTGCTGCCTCGCCCGCAGCGGTTGGGCCCAGTTTCATAAGCTGCTGGGTCAGCAGCGCCTTGTAGCGCCGCTGGCGCCTTCGGGCCTTTGCGCCGGACGCGCGCCAACCCTCACGCTTGTCTTGCACAAGCTCTTCAAGATCTGCGGCAACCGTTATCTTTCCTGCATCAGCTGGTGACGTTCGCTTGGACATCACCCAACTATAGAAGCCCGCTGCCATGCGGCAAGCACGGCGCACCCGAAATCAGAAATGGCGAAAGCCGTCGTGTTCGACCGCCACACCGAACCACGGGCTGTTTTGCCACATCCTGTTCAGATGAAACAGAGATGAGATCGCCTATATTTCTATCAGGTAAAAATGAAACGAAACGCCATGAAACACAGTCACGACTTCACACCTGACACCTTGAACATCCACCACTCGCCGATCGGCATGAATGATCGCATTGCGCTCGGCGTGGTCAAGACCATGAGGGTTTTCGCGGATCGGTTCTTCGCAAAACGCTATGGGCATCGTGCCGTTGTGCTTGAAACCGTCGCGGCGGTTCCGGGGATGGTCGGTGGCCTGCTACAGCACCTTCGCGCCATCCGGCACATCCGCGATGATCAGGGCTGGATCAAGGAACTGATCGAAGAAGCCGACAACGAGCGCATGCATTTGATGACATTCATCCAGATCGCGCAGCCAAGTCGGGTGGAGCGCACCCTGATCATGGTGGCGCAGGCCATCTTCTATAACCTGTATTTCTTCCTGTACCTGCTGGCCCCCAAGACGGCCCACCGGGTGGTTGGTTACCTCGAGGAAGAGGCGGTGATCAGTTATACCCACTACCTCGAAGAGATCGATTCCGGTCGGGTTGAAAACGTGGCGGCACCGGCGATTGCGCTAAAGTACTGGAACTTGCCGCCGACCGCGCGCCTGCGCGATGTGGTGATTGTCGTGCGCGCGGATGAGGCGCACCACCGCGACACCAACCATCACTTCGCGAACCAGATCGCCAAAGGCGCACATTCCTGAACAAGGGGGCGCTGCCGCAGCACTGCCCGAATGCCACCCGGCAACCTGAGCGGGTGAGGCTACGGCCGTCGATCCAAGTTTTCCGAGGTAAGTCCAGTCATGCTTGATATCGATATGATACGCAGAGATTTCCCGATCTTGTCGCGGCAGGTGAATGGAAAGCCATTGGTCTATCTGGACAACGGCGCATCAGCCCAAAAACC
>JANNWS010000172.1:0-4411 GCA_031408575.1 Rhodobacterales bacterium | reverse complement strand
GCAGCGCCTCGGACGCGAAACGGCTGTCTTCGACGGCAAGCAGAGTGAGGCCCTGCAACGGCAACGCAGGGCGGGATTGCACACCCGCGTCGGGCAATGACAGGGGGCGGTGATCGGGGGCGGGCATGGCGGACCTTTCGCAAGAGAGCGTGAGTCGCAGGGAACCAGTTCAGGGCTAAGATCAGGTAAACTGCTACCTGCGCCCCCCTGCGACGCAGCGCCCCTTGCCCAAGTCGCGCGTCCTGCCCATAACCGGAAAGAATCACTGGGGGAGTGCTGCGATGATCGGCCGTCTGAACCATGTCGCCATCGCCGTGCCGGACCTTGACGCCGCCGTGGCGCAGTATCGCGGCACGCTGGGGGCCACCGTCGGCCCGGCGCAGGACGAGCCGGATCACGGCGTGACGGTGGTGTTCATCACGCTGCCGAACACCAAGATCGAACTCTTGTATCCGCTGGGCGATGCGTCGCCGATCACGGGGTTTCTGGAAAAGAACCCGTCGGGCGGCATCCACCACATCTGCTATGAGGTGGATGATATTCTTGCCGCGCGCGACCGACTGCGTGCATCGGGCGCGCGGGTGCTGGGGACCGGTGAGCCGAAAATCGGGGCGCATGGCAAACCTGTGCTGTTCCTGCACCCCAAGGATTTCAACGGCTGCCTTGTAGAACTGGAGCAAGTCTGATGTCGATCACCGCCGCCATAGTGGTGTTCGCCGTGACCTGGTTCATGGTGTTCTTCATCGTGCTGCCGATCCGGTTTGTGTCGCAGGCCGAGGCGGGGTCGATCGTGCCGGGAACGCCAGCGGGCGCGCCTGCCGAAGAGAACGTCAAGCGCAAGGCCTGGATCACCACCGGCATCGCCACTGTGGTCTGGGCGCTGATCTGCGCCGTGATCCTGTCCGGCTGGATCAGCGTTCGGGATTTCGATTTTGCGCGGACGATGGGGCCTGCGCCTGCAACCGATGATACAGGTGAGTGAACGTCGCAGCCCCCAGCACCGGGATCAGCAGGTTGACGAACGGCACCGACAGCGGGGCGGCCATCAACGTGCCGGCCAGCCAGATCTGCGCGGAATGACGGCGGCGCAGCGCCTTGGCACCTGCACGCCCCAACCGGCGCATGGCGACCAGCGTAAAATACTCGCGCCCCAGCAGGTAGCCGTTCACCCCCCAGAACACCACCGGGATCAGCGGTCCGGCAAACGGGTAAAGCGCCAGTGCCAGAACGTTCGCCATCACCACGACGCCAAAGAAGTTCACTGAATCGATCAGTGCCGTCAGGAATGGCACCGGTGGCGGGACCGGCAGGGCGGGGTAATGCGTGCTCTCGACTGCATCGGCCACCTCTTCAAGGAAAAAGCCGGTGAAGGCCGAGGCGACCGGTACCATCAGGAACACCGACAGCAGGATCATCACCGGAATCGACCCCCAGGACAGCAGCGCATCTAACCCGCCGATCGCGCCCACCCAGGGCAAGGTGACCTGATCCGGCACGAAGGCGCTGATCGCCAGCAGGAACAGCGCATAGACTGCAACCAGCAGCACCACCGTCAGGCCGACGCCGCGCCAAAGCACGGAACGAAAGCGCGGATCGCCAAGCTGCCCCAGCGCGCGGAAGAAATCACTCAGCATCAGGTGGCAATCCATGTGGCAATACGCGCAAGATCGGGGCGCGGGCGGTCGGGCGGGGTGACGGTGGCGGTGGCGATGTGGACGATACCGGCCACGAACTCCTGCGGCTTCAGCCCCAGCCCATGGGCCACGAAATCGCGGTCCTGCGACGGCCAGCCCGACAACCAGTTTGCGCCCCAACCCGCCGCCGTGGCCGCATTCAGCAGTTGCTGGCAGACGGCGCCTGCCGACAGGGTCTGTTCTATTGGCGGGATCTTGTCCGACGGTTTCGGGCTGGCCACAACAACGACTGCCAGCAGGCCCGCATCGAACTGCGCGCGGCCCTTGCTGGTCTTTTCGTCGTCATAACCAAGTTCGGCGGCCCGGCGGGCGGCGTAGGCCGCCAGACGCTGCAACGCTGCACGTTCCAGCACGATGAACCGCCACGGCTCCAGCTTGCCATGATCGGGGACGCGGGCGGCTGCGGTCAGGATCGGGATCAGCTGGTCCCGCGTCGGCACCGGCAGGGCAAAGGTCTTGGCCGAGCGCGACTGGCGCGACAGCAGGAAGGTCAGGGCGGCAGGATCGGGGGTGGGCATGGGCATCTCCGGTCAGGTGGCGGGAGCGTGATTGCCCTAGCTGTCGCGGCTATTTAGGCAGGCGCGTCTGACCCGACAAGCCCAAAGGGTGACAAACGCGGTTCCGACATCCGCCTGATCGGACGGGCCAGTCAGGCGACGGTCCGTGCCAGATCGGCGATCCATTCCGCGACAAACGCATCAAAGCGTGGCCCCGGCTGGCGCAGACGCAGGGTTTCGGCCAGCGGATCGGGGGCGGTGATGGGGCTGCCCGACAACTCCTCCAGCACGGCATGGCCGCAGAACGGAACGTAGACCTCGGAATAGCCGCCCTCATGGACCAGCACCAGTTTGCCGCCGCAAAGCTCTTCCGCCGCCTGCATAACGGCGCGCGTCATCAGACGGAACGTCTGGGCGGTGGCCATCATGCGCGACAGGGGATCGACGGCGGCGGCATCAAAGCCGCAGGCGACGATGATCGCATCGGGGCGAAAGCGGTGCAGCGCGGGGATCACCAGCCGGTCCATCGCCAGAAGATAACCCGCGTGGCCGGTGCCGGGGGGCAGCGGGATGTTCAGGTTTGCGCCAAGGCCTGCGCCCGTGCCGCGCACCTCTGCCCCGCCGGTGTCCATCGGATAGTTGCGTTCCTGATGCAGCGAGATCGCCAGCACCTCGGCCCGGTCCAGAAAGATCGCCTCGGTGCCGTTGCCGTGGTGAACATCCCAGTCGATCACCGCGATGCGGCCTGCAAGGCCGTCGGCAAGGGCGGCCTCGACCGCGATGGCGATGTTGGCCAGCAGGCAGAAGCCGTTCGGAAAATCGGGCAGGCAGTGATGGCCGGGTGGGCGGCACAGCGCATAGGCGTTGCGGGCGCGGCCTGACAGCACATCGAGAAGTGCGGATTTGGCCAGACCGGCCGACAGCGCCGCGATTTCGAACCCGCCCTTGCCGAACGGTGCGCGCAGGCCGATTTCTCCGCCGCCGGTATCGGACAGCGCCTTGAAGGCCGACAGATAGGTTTCGGGATGCACGCGGGCCAGATCGGCCTGCGTGGCGGGGTCGGCACTGTGCAATGACAGATCGCGGATCAGGCCCGTCACCTCGATCAGGTTGCGCAGGCGCCGTTTGGTTTCCGGGTTCTCGGGCAGACCGCCCGGCAGGGGCTGCACCAGCCCGCCCACCGGCAGGGTGAAGGCATAGTTGCCGCCGCCATGCCAGAAACACCGCTCGTCGCTGTAGAATGCCGTAACCATTTGCCCCTCCGTTTGCACTGATCGTAAGGCGTGGGTATGGATCATGGCCAGAGCAAACCTGAAAGGCGGCCCATGACCCAGCCCGACCCGCGCGCCCTGGCCCTGGCCGGCACCGAGATTGTGGTGCGGGTGACGCCCAATGCCGCGCGCGATCAAGTAACGCTGGACGGTACACGTTTTGTAATCCGCGTGACCTGCGTGCCGGAAGACGGGCGGGCCAACAGGGCGGTGCAGAAGTTGCTGGCGAAGGCGCTGGGGGTGGCGCCAACGCGGCTGACGCTGATCCGGGGGGAGACAGGGCGCGACAAGGTGTTTCGGGTGGGGTGAGGTTTTGTCTGGCGGTAGCACGGCGTTTTCCGGAAGCGGTGGGCGGCTGGCAGGTGGGCCGTGGGTGCTGGTGAAGGCTTCGATTACGGACGCCAGTCGATGGTTGAACGCGTCCTTGAACGCGGTGACGCGGATGGTGCGCGACTTGCCCGCGATCAGCCGCCCGGCCTTTTCTGAGATCGTCAGCGCCGCACCCTACAGCGCCTCGGCCTCGGCGATCAGAGCCTGCCCCTCGGGGTAGGCTTAAAGCCGCGCGTGTCCCGCTCAAACAGAACCATTCCCAGTGCGTGTTCCAGCACCTGATCCTCCGCGCGACGGTTTGCTGCGAAAGGCAAAGGCATTTCGAGGCGGCAAGCGTCGATCCATCGCACACCACCGCTAGGAACACGCGAACGCCGGACCAATCACAAAAATCGCTCTTCGTTCTTGAAGAGCTACACAACGTCAACGCGGATCACGAAAAATTCTGTTTGCCGTAGCTTGTCTGAGGGACGGCCCGGTGGACAGCAAGTTGACGCTTACGTTTTCAGGTTTCGGCCTATCCAGACTGATTGCGCTGCTGTTTCAGACTACGGACGAACACCTGCCCCCACGCCCAATGTTCCAGCCTGACGAAAGCCGCACGGACCGCGCCTTTCTG
>JANNWS010000171.1:0-18927 GCA_031408575.1 Rhodobacterales bacterium | reverse complement strand
TCACAACATCCGAAAGATTCTGGCCCACCTCAGGGCTTTGCTTGCGCTGATCATCGCCGCAGTCTGGGCAATCCTTCTTCGGACAAACCTCGCTCAGCAGACCACCAAAACAGCATGAATGCGTTGTTCAGGACGAACTAGTTATATCGGCCTAATGCGCCAACCTAATTGCCTAGTCCCTATCAACCGTTTGATATGGTCATTAAGGCCGCGAAAACGGCTACGCCATCAAGCTTAATAGTTGAATTTCTACATCATGCTATTCTTTCTCCAAGCCGTTAGTCGGCCTCCGGTATTTTAACCGGCAAGAAGACGCCGGGATGTTAGGCGGTAAATTGCCGGAGCAGGATGAATCGGATGATCCGGCCATGGGGCCGCTGGTCGTCATTTTGCGAGGGGGATTGCGATGTATTTGCCAAAGGATGCATCTCGGGCGCGGATCCGTGAAGCCGAGGGTGCGCGCAAGAACCGCGCCGAGATCGTGCGGGGGCTCTCGACTGGTGAAGTGACGCGCAGAGAGTTGTTCAAGTGGGGCATCTTCACCTCGGCAGGGCTGCTTGCCAACATCAACGGCCTAAGCCCCTTCGCGACCAGCGCCTACGCCCAGACCGCACCGACCGGCATTCCCCGCAGCCCCCTGTTCGGCGCGCTGCCCTTCACGCAGCCGCTGCGGCGATTGAACCTGCAGACGCCGCTGCCGCTTACGCCAAGGATGGATTACGGCGAGACGGTGCTGGATTTCCCGTCGGGTGGTGAACTTCCTGCACGGCGGCTTTCCTATCATACCGAGTTTACTGCGAACGGCAGCTACAGGAATCCGCAGAACGACTATGGCCCCTGCGAGGGGCGCCCGCCCGGCGAATGGTTCGCGCATCAACGCTGGACCGAGTACCTGCCGAAGAAGGCATTCATCATGTCGCTGGCGCCTGTGCGCAGCGGGGTGTCGTTCCACGATGCAATGCCCGACCAGGAAAAAAACAAGGTCTGGACCTTTGGCAGCGGCCGCACCGGCAGTTCCGGCTTTCCGCCGCCGCTGATCAAGGTGCGGTATGGCGAGCCGGTGATCTTCCGCCACTACAACATGTTGCCGCATGACAAGGCGGACAACGGCGGCTTTGGCAGCATCAGCCAGTGCACCCACAACCACAACGGCCACAATGCATCGGGCAGCGATGGGGCGTCCAATGCGCATTTCTACCCGGGTCAGTTCTACGATTACCACTGGTCCACAACCCTGGCGCGGGCCGACATGATCAACACCGCAGCGACCGACCGCAGAGCATCCGGCCCTGATGGCAACGGGGGTTTGACACATGTACCCGGCGATTTCCGCGAACTGCAGAGCTCGCTGTGGTTCCATGATCACCGGTTCTTTTACACGGCCGAGAATGTCTACAAAGGTCATGTCGGGATGCTGAATTACTACAGCGGCCCCGACCGCGGCAATGAGTTGATCAGCGATGGCGTGAACCTGCGGCTGCCAAGTGGCACCGAACTTGACTGGGGCAATATCGACTTCGACGTGAACCTTCTCTTCAGCGATGCGGGTCTGGATAACGACGGGCAACTGTTCTTCGACATCTTCAATTCTGACGGCTTCCTCGGCGATCTGACCCTTGTCAACGCGACCTACAAGCCGTTTTTCGAAGTGCTGCCCCGGAAGTATCGCTTCCGCATCCTTGCCGGAGGCATGTCGCGTTTCTGGAAGTTTGCCCTTGTCAATGATCTGGGGGCGCTGGTGCCGATGAAGGTGATCGCCACCGATGGCAATTTCCTGCCGAAGCCGATCAGCGTCACCTCGCTGGACTGGCAAGGCGTCGCCGAACGGTTTGACGTTGTCATCGACTTCAAGGCCTTCCCGGTCACCAGCCGGCTTCGGCTGATCAACATGCTGGAGCATGAGGACGGCCGCGGGCCGAAACAACAACTAAGCCTGAGCGATACCCTGCGCGGCAAATCCGCTGACCCGGCGGTGGGCGCGGTTATGGAATTCCGCGTTGTCAGTCAGGTTGAAAGCGTCGATATGCCCGGCAAGTTCCACAACGCCGGTGATCCGGACGCCAGCCGCGTTCCGGCTACGCTGACCAGCGTGATCCCGATTGTCACACCGGTGCGTGAGCGCGTGATCGAGTTCAAGGGTGCGGATAGCAAGGCCGACAATCTGACGGGCGAGTGTTTCCCCGACTGCGCCACGCAGATGGAATCATTTGGCTGGAGCATCCGGGTGAATGGCGAGGAGAACCACTTCCTTAACGCGAACCGTATTTCGATGTTGATCCCCAAGCCGGGCGAGGTCGAGCATTGGACGATAGTCAATGGCGGTGGTGGCTGGGACCACCCGGTCCATGTTCACTTCGAGGAAGGCCGCATGATAAATCGCGGCGGCCGGACTTTGACAGCGCTTGAAAAAAGTTCGCGCAAGGATGTGTTTCGACTGTACGAGAACGGGCGGGTGAAGATTCAGGTGCGCTTTGGTGAATATGGCGGCGCTTATGTCACCCATTGCCACAACACGGTGCATGAGGACTGGGGGATGCTGATGCGCTACGACATCCTGACCGACAAGAACAACACGAAGAACTCGCAGATGCAGACCTCGATCGTGCCGACACCGAAACCGTCGCCCAACGGTGTAGAATACGTGACGCCCGAGATATTGCCGGAAGGCAACCCGTTCGATCCATCGTTCAAGCGGTTCCCGCGTCCGTCGACTTGACCCCGCGCGGGTCGCCAAGAAATCACGAATTACCTGAAGGTCTGCCGACGTGAACATCGCGCAACGTCTAGTAAAAACGATCACCGGGCGCCTTGTCAGCTGCTGCCTTGGCCTGGCGACCGGCCTGATGATTGCAATCGGTGCCGCGTCGCCTGCCCATGCACAGTGGGACGAAGCCTATTTCCCGAATGTCGAACTCGTGACGCAGGATGGCGTGCGGGTGCGTCTGTGGGACGATCTGCTGGAAGGCAAGATCGTCGTGGTGAACTTTATCTATACCGAGTGTCCGGATATGTGCGGGCTGACAACGGCGCGTTTGGCGCAGATATCCGACTGGCTGGGCGATCGGATCGGTCGCGACATCTTTTTCTACTCGATCTCACTCGATCCGGTGAATGACACGCCGGACAAGCTAAAGGCCTATGCCGAGGCCTTCGATGCCCCGCCGGGCTGGTTGTTTCTGACCGGCGACCCGGCGGATGTGGATGTGGTGCGCTACAAGTTGGGCGAACGCAGCCGCAGCCTGACCGCACACCGCTCTGACATGGTGATTGGCAACGCGGCGACAGGGGAATGGCGGCGCGCATCGCTGATGGGCAGTCTGGTGGTCGCGACAGAAGACATTCTTGCGCTCGATCCGGTCTGGTTCAACCAGGCCGCAGCCCCGCGTGAAACAGCCCAAGGACAGGCGCAGGAGCAGACCAAGCTGATCATGCAGGATACGCCCGGACAGGGGCTGTTCATCAGCGCCTGCGCCGCCTGCCACACGATCGGGGAAGGTGTGCGGGTGGGTCCGGATCTGGCTGGCGTCACGCTGCGGCGCGACCGCACATGGCTGGAGCGCTACATTCAGGCACCGCAACGGATGATTGCTCAGGGCGACCCCGTCGCCGTGGCGCTTGACGCCCAGTTCCCGGTCGTCCGGATGCCGAACCTGGGGATGAGCAGCACCGACGTCGGCGACCTGCTCCACTATCTCGGCGCCCAGACCGATCTGCTTGATCAGGTGGCCGAGGCGGAAATTCCGTCAGAGCAAGAGCATGCAGCGCACCACGCCACCGAGCATGAGCATGATGGCGAAAACGCCGGCGACGGGCATGCCGAACACAAGCATTAGGCGTTGGCGTGGCCCAAGTGTCCACAACAGCCAAAGGCCGGGTTTTCGCTTGCCGACCCGCCACTGAATGCTCCCCAAGCCGTGGTCGCAGTCGTTCCTTCGTTTGCGCCGTCTGAGCGGCGGCCCGGGGTGGCCCATCTATCCGGCGCTGCACAGTGGACGGGCCTGAACTTGCTGCAAGTCGGGCCTGATCCTGTGCTGCAAACCCCACAAGCGATGGAAGGCTATCGAGGTGGCGCTGTTCCGATGACCGAAAGACCATGCCCGGACGTCCAGATTTTCCCTGTCTGCACACGATTCCTATTGGCCCGGCTGATCATTCCCCTACACCCCTCTTGCGCTCCTGCCGCCGGTGCCGCATCACTCACCCAATCAGTCGCAGGGGGCAAGAATGACCCAGAACATCGCCATTCTCGGGGCTTCGGGCTATACCGGGGCTGAACTGGTGCGGCTTTTGTCCACCCATCCCACAATGCGGATCAAAGCCCTTTCTGCCGATCGCAAGTCGGGGCTTTCGATGCCCGAGGTGTTCCCCTTCCTGCGCCATCTGACTCTGCCAACCCTGTGCAAGATCGAAGAAATTGACTTCTCCCGGATCGACCTGTGCTTTTGCGCGCTGCCCCACGCCACCACCCAATCCGTTATAGCCGACCTCCCGAAGACCCTGAAAATCGTTGATCTCTCTGCCGATTTCCGTCTCCGCGACCCTGTCGCCTACCAGAAATGGTACGGCCAGCCCCACACCCAACCTGAACTTCAGGCAGAAGCCGTCTACGGCCTTACCGAATTCTACCGCGAATTGATAAAGGGAGCGCGCCTTGTGGCTGGCACCGGCTGCAATGCCGCCGCCGCGCAATACGCCATCTCCCCGTTGATCGAGGCCGGGATCATCGACCTTGACCGCATCGCCATAGACCTCAAGGCGGGCGTGTCCGGCGCGGGCCGGTCACTTAAGGAAAATCTATTGTTCGCAGAGCTTTCCGAGGGAACTCATACCTATTCGGCCGGCGGAAAACATCGCCATTTGGGTGAGTTCGATCAGGAGTTCAGCAAGCTTGCGGGCAGACCGGTCACTGTCCAGTTTACCCCGCACCTTGTGCCGATGAACCGCGGTATCCTTGCCACGGTCTGGCTTGACGGTGATCCTGTGGCGATCCATCAGGCTTTGTCGGCCCGGTACGCGAACGAACCTTTTCTCAAAGTGCTGCCCTTCGGCACCCTTCCCTCGACCCGCGACATCCGGGGTTCCAACTATGTCCACCTTGGTGTGATTGGTGATCGCATGCCGAACCGAACTGTCGTTGTCTCGGTTCTTGACAACCTCACGAAAGGTTCATCGGGACAGGCCATTCAAAACGCTAACTTGATGCTTGGAAATGATGAAACCGCAGGGCTGCTGATGGCTCCGCTTTTTCCCTGAGGAACCGATGAAGGGTTTGAAAAAGAAACGCCGTGTCCAGATCATCGTACTGGCTTTTGCCGCACTGGCCCTGTCCACCGGCCTGATCGGGTATGCTATGCGGGATGGCATCAACTTCTTCCGCACCCCGACCCAGGTCGCCGAGACACCGCCCCAGCCCACCGAAACCTTCCGCATCGGCGGACTGGTGGTCGAGGGTACTCTCAGACGCGGGCAGGGCGAGACAATCACCTTTGGGGTAACCGACACAAAATCCACGATCCCGGTAAGTTACACTGGAGTCTTGCCGGACCTTTTCGGTGAGGGTCAGGGTATGGTCGGTACCGGACGCATGGTCGACGGCGTGTTCAATGCCAGCGAGATCCTTGCCAAGCACGATGAAAGCTACATGCCCAAAGAGGTGGTTGATGCGCTGAAGGAACAGGGCGTCTTTGTCGATCCGAACGCGACACCGAACGGCTGATAGGGCCGTTGTTAACCAGATGCGCCTGATCTTCCTGAGCCTTGGGGGCCATCCCCCGCTGCAGGAGCGCACGCATGCCATCTGTCCAGTCTCTGGCCGAAGAAATCGTTGCCCGTGAGGGCGGCTTCGTCAACGATGCCGCCGATCCAGGAGGTGTGACCAACCACGGCGTCACCCTTGGCACATTGCGGCGTCTGGGGCTTGATCTGACCCGCGACGGGCAGGTGACCGAGGCGGACGTGCGGCGGCTGACCCGCGCTCAGGCCGTCGATATCTTTATCGAGCATTACTTCCGCCGCCCCGGCCTCGCGGGGCTGCCTGACACGCTGCAACCGCCGGTTTTCGACATGTATGTCAACGCCGGCACCAATGCCGTGAAGGTGCTGCAGCGCCTGCTCGATACCATGGGCTTTCCTTGCGTCGATGACGGTGTGATCGGGCCGGCGACGATCCGCGCGGCGCAGTTGGCCGCCGAAGCCGCTCCATCGCATCTGGCCGACGCTTATGGCATTGCCCGCCGGAACTACTACTATGCGCTGGCCGATGCCCGACCTGCCAGCCGCAAATATGCCCGCAGGCGGGATGGTGGCAAAGGCGGCTGGATCACCCGTGCCGAGGATTTCATCGCGGCACGCTACCGGCTGACAGATGCCCAGCACCGCACACGGGTGGCAGCATGGGCGTGATTGGCAAACTTCTGGGCTCATCCGGCGCAGTCACCGCGATCGGTGAGACGGTAAAGGGCGTCTCCGAGGTGTTCACCGCCAATGCTACGCGGCGGATGGAACTGTCGGCCGAAGCCCAGGCATCGGCGCTGACCCAGCATGGCGCGGAATTCACCGCTCCGGGCGAGGGCTGGTTCGACCGGGTGGTCAACGGGCTGAACCGCCTGCCACGCCCGATGCTGGCTTTCGGCACGCTGGGGCTGTTCAGCTATGCGATGGTTGATCCGCCGGGGTTCGGCACGCGCATGGCTGGCCTCAATCAGGTGCCGGAACCGCTGTGGTGGCTGCTTGGGGCGATTGTCAGCTTTTATTTCGGCGCGCGCGAAGCCTATTATTTCCGGACCCGACCGGGTGCCGTAACCCCCGGCCAACCGGTCCCAACGGACAACGGCCCCGAGCCCGAATTGAACCCGGCGCTGCAAGACTGGCGTCAGGCCGTCAGCTCCTGATCGTCGACCAAGGCGGGTTTCCAGCGCCAGCAGACCGCTCTGGCGGCGGTCTGCTGGCACAGGGCCGGCACCGCAACCGCTGAAGGCCCGATTTGCATCGTTCAGCGCCGTCAGCTTTTCCGCGCCAGTGGATGATGGTCCATGACCAGCGTTCGCAGGCGTTCGTCCACGACATGCGTATAAATCTCGGTTGTGGACAGATCGGCATGCCCCAGCAGGGTCTGGATCACGCGCAGGTCGGCCCCACCTTCCAGAAGATGGGTCGCGAAGGCATGGCGCAGGGTGTGCGGTGTGACCTGCGCAGGATCAAGCCGGGCCGCCAGCGCCAATGATTTGACCAGTGCATGAAATGCCTGCCGGCTCAGGTGGCCCTCCTTGCCCGAAGTGGGAAAGAGATAACGCGACGCTGGCCGACCGGCTGCGCGGGCGGTATCTTCAGCATCGTCGCGATGTTCGATCCAGATGGTCAGGGCGTCGCGAGCAGGTGCTGACAGCGGCACCATGCGTTCCTTGCCGCCCTTGCCGCGCACCAGAACCATGCGCGGGTCGCCCCGCACGGCGGCGACAGGCAGTTCGACCAGTTCCGAGACCCGCATCCCGGTGGCATAGATCAACTCCATCAGACAACGGTTGCGCACCCTGTCCACCTCTGGTCCATGTGCCGGCACGGCATCCAGCAGGGCCGACACATCGGCCTTGCTCAACGTCTTTGGCAGGCGCTGGACCCGTCCCGGTCCTTTGATCGGCAGGGCGGGGTTGTCGGCGCGGTAGCCTTCCTCATGCGCGAAGCGGTACATCTGACGGATCGCTGACAGGCGGCGCGCCCGCGTGGCCTTGGACAGGCCCTGCGCTTCGCACCAGATCAGATAGCCCTCGACATCGCTGCGCGTGGCATGGGCGAAATCGCCTGCGCGGCGGTTAAGCCAGCCGGCAAAATCCAGCAGATCGCGGCCATAGGCCAGCCGGGTGTTGCGAGCTGCGTCGCGCTCGGCGGACTGTGCGTCAAGGAAAGCGGAAATCCAGTTCTCCATCCCTAGCCGCGTCGTTCCAACAACATCAATTGCAGTGCCGTGCGGCGCGCGGCATCTTCCAACCCGACCCGGCGCAGCAGTGACAACCCTTCGGTGACTTGCATCAGGTCGCCGCGCAACCCGCTGCTGATCTGGTCGATCGCCATGAGGATCGCCTCGCCGATCCGCCCGTCCTGCACCAGACCCTGCACCTCTGGTCCGGGGGCGGGATCTAGAAACGCCGGGGCGATGGCACGCGCCAGGCTGTCGGGTGCGATAATGCCGGTCAAATCACCGCGCGCCAGCCCGACCAGAAACGCCTCTGTCGGGTCCGCAGGAACGCGGGTGATTGCCGCTTTCTTGTAATCGGGCGACAGCATGGCCATGCGAAACGCAAGGGCCGAGGCGGCACCCGTCAAAGGCACCATGTCAAGCGGCCCAGCAAAAAGCGTGGCGAAGGGAACTTCCAGTTCCGCCGCTATCATGGCGCTCCAGATCACCGGCAAGACCTGTGCAATCTTCTGATCGTCCCCTGCCTCCAAGGCCGTTTCCAGCGCCTGCACCCCTGCAACGCGGTCCCAAAGTCCGCCCGAGGCCGCAGGCTTGCGGTCAGTATAAAGCCCCAGCAGCCGGTTCGGAGCGATCGCCCCGGTGCGCGCCAGCCGTTCAGCGGCCTCGATCTGCGACTTCCATCCGGCGGTGTCGCGCAGTTCTGCCTGTGCAAAGGCCAAGGGCAAGGTATTGGTCGGTAGCGGCTCGCCCACCGCTTCGAGCATCCGCCAGACAAGGGGGGACGGGCGGGTGGGGGCGGGCAGCGCCGGTTCGCCCTCGAACAACTCTGGGTCGAGAAAGCGCGACAGCAGTGCATCCTCCTCGGGGGTGACAAATCCAAGCGCCTGCGCGGTTCGCAGGGTCAGCGCGGCCGCGTTCCAGTCGCCGGACCGCGCAAGGCAAAAGATGCGGGCGGGAAACGTTGGCGCAAGTTCAGGATTACTTCGCATCTGGTCACATGCGCGATCTTCGGTCCCGGTCAAAAGGGCCACATCGAAGGTCCGGCGAAACAACTCTGGCGCGGTCGATCCGGCGGTATCCAGCAGGGCTGCGGCCTGCTCCAGCGCGCCCACGTCCAGCAGCTTGTCGATGCGCGCCAGCAACAAATCCCCCCGCCCGCCCGAATCGGCAGGAGGGTCCGCCTCGGCCAGCATCAGCGTGTTCATCAGCGCCTGCAGGGCGGGCAGCGTCTCGATCCGCTCGGAATGGATCAATTGCACGATCTCATCTGTCCGCCCCAATCCCCACAGCGCACGCGGCAGGCCGGTCACCGACGGGGACAGCAGACCGATCGCATCCGCCGAAGGGCCGCCCAGCACCGACTCAGCAATATCCTCGGCGCCTGCACCCGTGCTGACGGCCGGTTCGTCGGTCGTCGCCGGCGCCATCACTGCCGGACCTGTCACCGACTGCGACAGCCAGTCAATGGCCGACAACGGTGCTTCGGCCCGGATGGCCGAAGGTGCCGTGATCATCAGCATCAGCCCAAGGACCGTGCCATGCCCTTTAGTCGACATTCAATGTGACCGGCTGTGTCACAGGGGCCTGTGGTGGCGTCATGTCGCCGAAGTAGGCAAAGCCCGCCAATCCGATGAACCCCAGCACGACAAGCGCCAGAAGCGTTTTGATGATCCGTCCCATTCCTGCCCAGCCTTTTCTTGTGTTCGCATGGTCGGTTGGGCCGGTAATTCACCGCCGTCCGATCCTTGCGATTGTATATGGCATTTCTGCCGAGTTCACGCCATTCAGGATGATAAATCGGGGATAGGCGGGGGCCTGCCAAAAGTGAGCTGGCGGCTGAAAAAGACAGTTGTGATGGTGGGTATGATGGGCGCCGGCAAGACTGCCATAGGCGCCCAGCTTGGCCGTGTGCTCGGCGTTCCGTTTGTCGATTCGGATGACGAGATCGTGCGGGCGGCCAGCCGGTCCATCGCCGAAATTTTCGAGCGGGACGGCGAGCCGTTCTTTCGGGCGCGCGAAACCGAAGTTTTGGCACGACTGTTGCGCGAAACGCCTTGCGTTTTGTCTACCGGGGGCGGGGCGTTCTTGTCACCCGCAAACCGGGCAATGATCGCGGATCACGGCATTTCGGTGTGGTTGCGCGCCGATCTGGATCTGCTGTGGCAAAGGGTCCGGCACAAGGCGACGCGACCCCTGTTGCGCACGGCAAATCCGCGTGAAACGCTGCGCGCAATTTACGAGGCGCGCGTGCCGGTCTACGCGCTGGCCGATCTGGCCGTGGAAAGCCGGGCGGAGCTTTCCATCGAAGAGATGGCAGACCGTGTAGTCACGGCATTGCGGGAACGGCCCGATGTTCTGGAAAAGGCCCGACGTTCCGGGAGGTATACCAGATGACGGTTGACGTGGTGGCGGTATCCCTTGGGGCGCGGTCCTATGAGGTGCGTATCGGCGCAGGTCTGATCGACCGCGCGGGCGCCGAGATTGCCGCCCTGCTACGTCGCCCCCGTCTGGTGGTTGTCACCGATGAAACTGTGGCACCGCTGCATCTGGCGCGCTTTGGCGCGGGGCTGGCCGAAGCCGGGATTTCTTATGAGGCGCTGATCTTGCCTGCGGGCGAAGGCACCAAGGGGTGGGCGCAGTTTGAACGCTGCGTCGAATGGATGCTGGATCAGCAGGTGGAGCGCCGCGATGTGGTTGTGGCGCTTGGCGGTGGTGTGATCGGCGATCTGGTGGGGTTTGCAGCCGCCGTGCTGCGCCGGGGTGTCCGCTTTGTGCAGGTGCCGACGACCCTGCTGGCGCAGGTTGACAGCTCGGTCGGCGGCAAGACCGGAATCAACACCCGCCACGGCAAGAACCTTGTCGGCGCGTTCCATCAGCCAAGCCTTGTTCTGGCCGATATCGACGTGTTGTCCACGCTGGCCCCCCGCGACTTTCTTGCCGGTTATGGCGAGGTTGTGAAATACGGCTTTCTGGGCGACAGCGCCTTCTTTGATTGGCTGGAGGTGAACGGCCCCGCGATGGCCGCAGGCGACACAGCCCTGCGGCAGCGTGCCGTTGTCCGGTCGGTTGAAATGAAAGCCGGCATCGTTGCCCGCGACGAGACGGAAGAGGGCGAGCGCGCACTTCTGAACCTGGGCCATACCTTTTGCCACGCGCTGGAGGCGGCGACCGGATATTCCGACCGCTTGCTGCATGGCGAAGGCGTTGCCATTGGCTGTGCGCTTGCGTTCGAGCTAAGCCAGCGGCTTGGCTTGTGTTCGCAAGAAGCCCCCAGCCGCGTGCGCGCGCATTTGCGGGCGATGGGCATGAAAACCGATCTGGCCGACATTGCGGGCGATCTGCCGGGGGCCGACGCCCTGCTGGCCCTGATGGCGCAAGACAAGAAGGTGATCGACGGCCGGCTGCGCTTTATCCTGGCGCGCGGCATCGGGCAGGCGTTCGTTGCCGACGATGTTCCGCGCGACGTGGTATACAGTCTGCTTTCCGATGCGCTGATGAGGCAGCGTTAGCGCTATCGCGCAGGACGGCTTGAACCTGCCCCGACACCGGTCTAATTTGATCATATGTGAAGGGTGGGGCAGGCATGAACGTGGAAGACCGCAAGATCCCGACGCACGAGGTCACCTATGGCCGCTTGCGCGATATGGTGCTGTTCGGTCGGCTGCAACCGGGGCAGCCGGTCACGATTCAGGGCCTGATCCGTGATCTTGAGGCTGGAATGACCCCGGTGCGCGAAGCGATCCGCCGGCTGATCGCCGAAGGGGCGCTGACGCTGCTGGGCAACCGCCGCGTGGTCGTGCCTCAACTGACGCCCGCCCTGCTGGATCAGGTCGCTTTTGCCCGCCTGACGATCGAGCCTCGCCTGTCGGAACTGGCGGGCGCGCGGATGACTGACGATCTTATCCATCGGCTGGAGACACTGGATGCCGGCATCGACCATGCGATCCGCACGGGTGATGTGCAGGCCTATCTTGCGGGCAACCACCGCTTTCACTTTGCGCTTTACAACGCGTCCAACGCCCCTGTGCTGGAGGATATGGCCCAGTCCCTGTGGCTGCGCTTTGGCCCATCGCTGCGGGTGGTCTGCGCGCGGGTCGGAACACTGGGCCTGCCCGATCAGCATGGCGAGGCACTGGCCGCAATGCGTGCGGGCGATGTGCAGGGCTTGGCCCGCGCCATCGAGCGTGACATCGCACAAGGCGTGGACCAGGTGCGTGAAGCGCTGGCCTCGGGCGAGATTTGATCAAATTCTTGCGCTTCGGATAATTTGATCATATTATCAGGCAGTATCCGATGCCGATTCCCGCCGATGCAGGATCACGCGGCACCGGCAAAGACCCGAGGGCCACATGAACAAGATCACCAACCACCTGCCAACTGCCGAACTTCAGGCTCTGGATGCCGCACATCACATGCACCCCTTTACGGCCGGGGCCGAACTGGCGGCCAAGGGCGCGCGCATCATGACCCGTGCCAAGGGTGTCTGGCTGCATGACAGCGAAGGCAACAAGATCATCGATGGCATGGCGGGCCTGTGGTGCGTGAACATCGGCTATGGCCGCAAGGAACTGGCCGAAGTCGCGGCACATCAGATTGAAGAACTCAGCTATTACAACACGTTCTTCCAGACAACGCATGTCCCGGCCATTGCTTTGGCGGCAAAGATCGCGGAACTGGCACCGGGCGATTTGAACCATGTATTCTTTGCCGGGTCGGGTTCCGAGGCGAATGACACCAACATCCGCCTCGTGCGGCGCTATTGGGATATCAAGGGTCAGCCGGAAAAGCGCGTGATCATCGCGCGCAAGAACGGCTACCACGGCTCCACCATGGGCGGCGGCAGCCTTGGCGGCATGACCTCGATTCACGCGCACGGCGGGATGATCGACGGTATTGCACATATCGGCCAGCCGCATTGGTATGCCGAGGGTGGTGACATGACGCCGGATGAATTCGGCCTGCTGCGCGCCCGCGAGCTGGAGGAAAAGATCCTGGAGCTTGGCGTTGACAAGATTGCGGCCTTCATCGGTGAACCTGTTCAGGGCGCAGGCGGCGTGATCATTCCGCCCGCCAGCTACTGGCCCGAGATTCAGCGCATTTGTGACCAGTATGGCATCCTTCTGATCGCGGATGAGGTGATCACCGGTTTCGGGCGCACCGGCAACTGGTTCGGTTCGCAAACCCTTGGCATCCGTCCGCATATCATGACCATCGCCAAGGGCCTGTCGTCGGGCTATCAGCCCATCGGCGGCTCCATCGTATGTGACGAGATTGCCGCCACGGTTGGCGGCGCGGGCGATTTCAATCACGGCTACACCTATTCCGGGCATCCGGTGGCGGCGGCTGTGGCGCTGGAAAACCTGCGGATCCTGCAGGAAGAAAACATCGTCGATCATGTGCGCGATGTGGCCAACCCCTATCTGGCCGCCAAGTGGCAGGCGCTGACCGACCATCCGCTGGTGGGCGAGGCAAAGCTGATCGGTCTGATGGGTTCCATCGCGCTGACACCGAACAAGGCCACGCGCGCCAAATTCGCATCCGAGGCGGGCAAGGTAGGCTACATCTGTCGCGAGCGTTGCTTTGCGAACAATCTGATCATGCGCCATGTCGGGGACCGGATGATCATCTCGCCTCCGCTTGTCATCACCCCGGACGAGATCGACATTCTGATGGACCGCGCCTGGACATCGCTGGATGAATGCCACGCCAGCCTGAAGTCCGAAGGGATGCTCAAGGCGGCTTGACCGCACCAAGCCCGAAATCAGCAACGGCGCGCCTTTTGGGGCGCGCCGCTGTCGTTTCACCACCCCGCGGAGAAGGATCGGGGTTTGTTGCCTTGCCGCCTGATCCAGGGGCAGCAGGGCAGGGGCGAAAGATCGTTGAAAAAGGGGGCGTCATGCCGTGGGCCGGAACAGAATTAAGTCGCGGTCCTTGCAAAACTGACCCGTAACTGGCCGACACCCCCTTTCCCCACCCCGACTGGGGACAGATCGTCAGGGCAGAGATCGGCAGCCCTTACATTGCGGGCAAAAGCACCGTGTCGATGACGTGGATCACGCCGTTGGACTGTTTCACGTCGGCGATGGTCACGGTCGCCATATTGCCCATGCCATCCTCGATCATGATCTTGCCACCGGCAGTCGAGGCGACAAATTCGCAGCCACCGACCGTCTTGACCGGGTGCTTGCCGCTGTCTGCCTGAATCATGCCCTTGATCGCGTCGGACATCGCATCGGCTGCGATGACGTGGCAGGTCAGGATCTTGACCAGGGTGTCCTTGTTTTCCGGCTTCAGCAGGTTCTCGACGGTGCCTGCGGGCAGTTTGGCAAAGGCTTCATTGGTGGGGGCGAACACGGTGAACGGGCCAGCACCCGACAGCGTTTCAACCAGACCGGCGGCCTTTACGGCAGCAACCAGCGTGGTGTGGTCTGCCGAGTTGACGGCATTTTCGATGATGTTCTTGTCTTCGAACATTGCAGCGCCACCGACCATCGGGTTGGCGGCGAAAGCGAAACCTGCCACCAGCGAAAGGGCTGCGGAAGCGGCGAGCGTGCGGAAAATCGGGGTCATTGGTCTGTCTCCTGTTGCGATGACGTGCCGGGCGCATCTGGCCCTCACATTCACAACTACGGGGGCAGCGGGACCGAAGTTTCAGACCGCCTGACAGATCACGGTCTTGTTACCCTTCGGTCAGCACACCCGTCATCAGAACCGGCCCGGTGGGCAGTCCGGTGGGCGATCCGCCCTCGGGTTCCAGACTGACGGCAAGGATCAGGCCAGCCGCCAGCATCGGTGCCGAGACCGTGATTTCCGCATCCCGCACAAGGCCAAGTGAGCTTGGCGTGCCTTCCGCGCCGATCACCCACAGTTGCAGATCCTGCCCTGCGGCGGGCGGCGTGCCTGCCGTGCGGATCAGTGTCAGGGTTTTGGCGTCCTGATCGAAGCGGGCCGCAAAGCTTAGTGGCTGGGCCGCTTCGGTCAGGGTGGCGGTCAGCATCGGGCCTGTCTGCGGGCCGGTGTCCGATATCATCACCACCACTGCCAGCAGGGCCGCGCTCAGCGCACCGCCAAGAAAGCCCCAGCGCAGCCCGCGCTTTGGCTTTGCAGCTTTGGGGAACAGCCGCGCCTCGATGGCGGTCAGGACGTTGGGCGCAGGAATTGGCTCAAAGCCGTCATTTATCTGGGCAAGCCGGTTTTCCCACGCCACCACACGCGCGCCAAAGGCGGGATCGGCCTTGGCGCGGGCGGCAGCGATCACCCGCTCAGACATCGGCAACACACCGAGGACGAACTCGGCGGCCAAGGCGTCGGCATCATCGTCAGGGGTCACGGGGTCACGGTCGGTCATGCGTCCATGCACTCCCGCAGCTTCAAAAGGCTGCGCCGCAGCCACGTCCGCATCGTGTTCACTGGCACGTCAAAGCGTTCGGCCAGTGCCTGATACGATCGCCCTTGCAGATAGGCAGCTTTGATCGCAAGCGCGCGATCAGGCTCCAGTGTGCCGAAGCAATCCACGATCCGCCGCGCGTCGCCCAATGCCAGCAGCCGATTTTCGGCCCCCGGCGCATCATCCGCCACATTGTCCAGCGCGTCCTCATCGTCCGACATCCGGGCATCGGGGCGGGCGCGCAGCCGGTCGATGGCGTGGTTGCGGGCAACAGCGATAAGCCAGGTCATGCCCGCCCCTTTCGCCGGATCGAACCGCCGGGCATTAAGCCACAGCCGCGTATAAACTTCCTGCAACGCATCTTCCGCCTCAGACCTTGTGCCAAGGATACGAAGCAACGTGCCGAAAAGTTTCGACGATGTCGCAGCATAGACCTCGCGGAACGCGGCGCGGTCGGATGCCGACACGGCAACGATGAGGTCGGCCACCCGATCATCGCTCATTCCCGTGCCGCCTCCACCTCTGTTCAGGCATTACCCTAGCGGCATGAAAGCGCGCCGCCAACCCTCAGCCGCGCTTGCGCCTGCGCCCGGCGTCACCACCGCCGCCGGTGTTGAAACTGACATCGGGCAGGGTCACGATCTTCGTAAGTTCCGGGAACGGATCGGTTGCATGCGGGATCGCGTTCGCATTGACGAAATGTTCTTGAAAGCGGGGGGCGAGGGCCGTCTCCACCTTGTGGATCTGGTGCACGGTCTGCTCGATCGCTGCACGGGCCGACTTGTTGCACAGTGCAATCCGCGCGCCGGTTCCCGCAGCGTTGCCTGCTGACAGAACATGATCCAGCGGCACATCAGGGATCATCCCCAGCACCATCGCGTGTTTCGGGCTGATATGCGCGCCGAATGCCCCGGCAAGGACCACACGCTCCACCCGGTCGATGTTCATCTCGTCCATCAGCAGGCGCGCACCGGCGTAAAGCGCCGACTTTGCCAGCTGAATCGCGCGAATGTCGTTCTGGGTGACCATGATCTGCGGCCCGCCGTCGGCCGATCCGTCGTGCAGCATGTAGCTGTGGGTCCGCCCGAACGGCACGTTGCGCGCTGTTCCGGTCTGTTCTGCCGATCCGATCAGCCCCTTGGCATCGACCAGCCCCGCCATCCGCATTTCGGCAACCGCCTCGATGATGCCCGATCCGCAGATGCCGGTAATGCCGCTGGTCGCGGTTGCCTCGGCAAAGCCCGGCTCGTCTGACCACAGATCCGACCCGATCACCCGAAAGCGCGGCTCCTTGGTCACGGGATCAATCTCGACCCGTTCGATCGCACCGGGTGCGGCGCGCTGGCCAGAACTGATCTGCGCGCCCTCGAACGCCGGTCCGGTAGGTGACGAGCAGGCCAGAACGCGGCTTTCGTTGCCAAGCAACAACTCGGCATTGGTGCCGACATCGACGATCAGAACCATCTCTTTGGATTTGTTCGGCTCTTCCGACAGCGCCACGGCCGCGCAATCGGCCCCCACATGCCCCGCGATGCAGGGCAGCAGATAGACCCGCGCGGCCCTATTGACCGCCGTCAGGTCCAGATCGCGGGTATCAACGCTCAGGCTTCCGCTCATCGCCAGCGCAAACGGGGCCTGTCCCAGTTCCACCGGGTCGATCCCCAGCAGCAAATGGTGCATCACCGGGTTGCAGACAAAGACGATCTCATAGATCGCGGCCCGGTCAACCCCGGCCTCGGTCGCAACCGCCTCGATCAGCGTGTTCAAGGCGGCGCGCACCGCCGCCGTCATCTCGACATCGCCGCCGGGGTTCATCATCGAATAGGACACGCGGCTCATCAGGTCTTCGCCAAAGCGGATCTGCGGGTTCATCACCCCGCTGGAGGCCAGTACGCTGCCGTCGCGCAGATCGCACAGGTGTGCGGCGATTGTGGTGGACCCAAGGTCGATCGCCAGCCCGTAAAGCCCGCCCTCGTGGAACCCCGGCCAGATGTCCAGAATGCGCGGATAGGTGTCGTTATGGCCCTGATGCAACGCGACCGTCACTTTCCAGTCGCCCTTTCGCAAGACGGGCTGAAGGCGGCGCAGAATGGCAAGATCGGACTCGACGCCCTCAACCTGCCACTGATCGCGCAGCGCCTGCGACAAACGCTCGAAATCGCCGCTCGGCTCGTGCATGTCCGGCTCGGCCACCTCGACATAGACGGTGCGGGTGGCAGGATCCATCACCATGTCGCGCATCGTGGCCGACTTGCGGATCACCTGCTTGTGGACCTGGCTTTCGGGCGGCACGTCGACAACCACATCGCCCATGACTTTGGCCTGACAGCCCAGACGCCGCCCTTCGGTCAGCCCGCGGATCGACTTGTAGCGTTCTTCGACCGCATTCCACTCCGACAGGGCACCGGCGCTGACGGTGACGCCATGTTTAGCAAATTCGCCGTAACCCGGCGTGATCTGGCACTTCGAACAGATGCCGCGCCCGCCGCAGACGGAATCCAGATCGACGCCCAGTTGCCGTGCCGCCGTCAGCACAGGTGTGCCAAGTGCAAAGCGTCCGCGCTTGCCCGAAGGGGTAAAGATCACAAGGGCATCGGTGGTCACGGCGGCAACATCCTTATCAGCAGGGGCGGATCAGCATCCCACCTTGGTCTTAACGCGACCGGCGGTGGCGGCAAGGCCGGATCGCGGCATCTGCTGTCACATCCCCGCCAAGCCTAGCCAAAGTGCCAGCCCATCAGCCCGACCGCCAACGGCACCGGGGCCACAGCCACAATCAGTGTCAGCAGGGTGGTCAGCGGGGCAAACAGGCGGCTGAGGCCCGCGAACAGCAAAATTCCGCCACCCCCGCCCAGAACCGCGTTGCCCGGCAAGTTGATCAGAATGGCCAGCGCGACATAGCGATAGCGCAAACCCCAGCTTGGCAGCCAGCGCGGCAGGCTTGCATTCAGCAGACCAAGGCGGGCGTCTCGATCAAGTGGGGCAATCCGGTCAAGTGCCGCGACCGCCCGCGTCAGCTTGACGCGGCACAATGCGCCCCGCAGCGTACTGTCTGGCAGGACCGCACCCGCCAGATAGGCCATCGAAAGGCCTGCAATTGTCGCGGCATAGACCGCAGGGGCCATCCAGGCCCCTTCGACCATCAACAACGCCATGCCGATCTCGACCCCCGGCACAAACGGAAGGGCCAACATCACGGCATAGACGGCCAGAAGTGCGACAATGACCCAGACCGCCGTGGGAGCGCCGGTGTCGGCAATATGCGCCTGCGCCCCCGCCCAGCCAAACACCCAGCGCAACGCCAGCACCGCCAGCACAACAAGCCCGAACCGGACGACGTAGCCCACAATGCGACCCATGGTGTCACGCGTCACATGCATGCCTTCCCGAAATGACCACCGAGCAGACAACAGCCCCGCGCAAGGGGCAAGCTGAAAACCTTTGGCCTTCAGCCCCGCGCGCGGCCCGCACGGCCACCCGACCGACCGCCCCGGCCCCCGGCGGCGGCCGCCTCGGCACTGGCCTCGGCAAAGGTGCGCCCGCCCTCGACCGCTTCCAGAACGCGGCTGAAGCGGATCCACTCGCCGCCGTTCGCATCCTGGTTCATCAGGAAATTGGCCGCGCGGAT
>JANNWS010000170.1:0-64786 GCA_031408575.1 Rhodobacterales bacterium | reverse complement strand
TTCCTGCGTGACCCGGCGCACATCCTGCCCTTCGACCAGAATACGCCCGGTTTCGGTGTCATATAGCCGAAGCAGCAGCGACACGAGCGACGACTTCCCGGCCCCGGATGCCCCAACGATGCCCAACTTCTCGCCCGCCGCAATCGTCAGGTTGATCGACTCGACCCCCCCGCGCTTACGGCCATAGGCGAATGACGCGTTGTCGTATCGAATCTGGCCGGTGATGCGCGGAAGGTCGATCGCATCGGGCGCGTCGGCCAGTGTATGCGGAACGGTCAGGGTCCGCATGCCGTCTTCCACCTCGCCCACGCTGGTATAAATCGAAATCAGCGTAAAGCTGACCCAACCCGACATCTGGGCGATCCGCATTGCGATGGCTCCGGCGGCGGCGATTGCCCCTGCGGTGGCCCCTCCCTGCTGCCACAGCATCAAGGTGCCGCCGATCAGCAGCACCGGCAGCACGCCCGCCAGAGTCATCAGTGCATAGCGGAACCAGGTCGAGATCACGCCGAACTCCAGCGAACGGTCACGGAACACCTCCATCGCCTTCAGCGCAACGCGATCCTCGAACGCGGCATGGGCGAACAGCTTGACCGTCTTGATGTTGGTGATCGTGTCCACCACCTGCCCCGACACCATCGCGCGCGAGGAGGCCCGCGCGGCCGAGTTTTCGCGCACACGCGGCAGAAAAAACAGGATCAGGCCAACATAGGCCACCAGCCAGACCGCAAGCGCCAGCGCAATCCGAACGTCGATAGCGACAAGAAAGATCACCGACCCAATGATCGACGCCAACGCAAAGGCGACCGTGTTGATCATTTCGGTCGCAACATCGGTCACGGCACGGGCGGCTTGCATCTGTTTTTGCGCGATGCGTCCGGCGAAATCATTGTCAAAGAACGTTACCGCCTGCCCCAGCGTCCAGCGGTGCAGGCGGCTGAGGACCAGCGGCATCACATTCGGCCCGACGATGATGGAGTTCGAGGCAGCCGAGATGCCGAACGAGAGCGGTCGCAGCACCAGATAGAACACAAGGAACGCGATCAGCAGCCCGGCATGATCGGCAAAAAAGCTGTCGCGCCCGCTGTCTAGCGCTGCGTCCACCACCCAGCCCAGGATCAGCGCCGAAACCACTTCCGTCGTCCCTGCAAAGGCCGAAATTGTCGCGGCGACCCAAAGCATCGGCCACGACCCGGAAAGGCACCAGCGAAAGAACGCGCCGAGCCGTTGCGGTGGCGGGCCTTCGGCCTTCTCGAACGGACGGATCAGGTTTCCAAGCCGCATCAGCACGCTCATTCCGCAGCCTCCTCGATCCCGATGAAGCCGCCTGACTGGCGCGCCCAGAACCGGGCATATAGCCCGTCAAGCGCCAGAAGGTCCGCGTGGCTGCCCTGTTCGGCGATACGGCCATCTTCCAGCACCACGATCCGGTCCATCGCGGCAATCGTCGAAAGGCGGTGGGCAATCGCGATCACCGTCTTGCCCTGCATCACGCCATAAAGCGTCTCCTGAATGGTCGCCTCGGCCTCGCTGTCCAGCGCCGAGGTGGCTTCGTCCAGAATAAGAATCGGCGCATCTTTCAGGATCACGCGGGCGATTGCCACGCGCTGACGCTGGCCGCCCGACAGTTTCACGCCGCGCTCACCGACATGGGCATCATAGCCCACGCGGCCAGCGGGATCTTCCAGTGTCAGGATGAAATCATGCGCGTCGGCCCGGCGGGCGGCGGTGATCATCTGCGCCTCGGTCGCGTCCGGGTTGCCATAGAGGATGTTGTCGCGGACAGAGCGGTGCATTAGGCTGCTTTCCTGCTGCACCATGCCGATGTTACGTCGAAGCGAATCCTGGGTGACCCGCGCTATGTCCTGCCCGTCGATCAGAATGCGCCCGCCTTCGGCATCGTAAAACCGCAACATCAGCTTGACGAGGGTCGATTTACCCGCCCCCGACCGCCCCACGATACCGATCTTCTGGCCGGGTTGAATGGTCAGGCCAAGGCCCTGAAGCCCGCCCGACCCGCGCCCGTAGTGGTGCGAGACGTTTTGCAGCTCGATCCGCCCATCGGTCAGGCGCAGCGGCTTTGCGTCTGGCACATCGACCAGCGATACGGGATGGGTGATCGTCTCCATCCCCTCCATCACAACGCCCAGCGCCTGCACAAGTGACGTTGTGGCCCACATGATCCAGTAGGTCATGTTGTTCAGCCGCAGAACCAGCGCTGTTGTGGCCGCAACCGTGCCGACACTCGCCTGCCCCTGATACCAAAGAGCGATGGCCCATCCGGTCACCGATACAATCAGGAACCCGTTCAGAACGGTCAGCGCCAGATCCATCTTGGTAACGATCCGCATTTCGTAGAAGAACTTCGATCGCGCCGTCTCGATCGCCTCTTTCGCATAGGCAACTTCGTTGTCGTGATGCGCGAACAGCTTGACCGAATGAATGTTGCTATAGGCGTCCACGACCCGGCCCGTCACCGCCGACCGCGCGTCGGATGACGCCTTTGACGCCGGCCCGGCATGGATCAGCGTCCAGCGCACCAGCAGGGCATAAAGCACGAACCACACGATCAGCGGCAGGATCAAGCGCGGATCGGCCCCGGCCAGCATGATACCCGCCCCGATGATCGTCACCACGGCAAAGGCCACGGCGTCGAATGTCTGGAACACCGCATCCCCCGCGGCGGGCGGCGTCTGCATGATCCGGTTTGCGATGCGCCCGGCAAAATCGCCCTCAAACCACGCCACGGGTTGACGCAGCACATGGCGATGCGCCCGCCACCGAATCATCGTGCCGAAATTCGGCAGGATTGTGTTGTGCAGCAGGGCCACGTCCGACACAGCGATGATCGGCCGCACAATCAGGATCGCCAGCGCAACAAGGATGATCTCGGTGCCGTGGCTGGCCCAGACCTCTTGCGGTTTGCCGGTCGCCAGAAGGTCGACCAGCCGCCCAACATACCAGATCAGGGCAACTTCGGACATGGCAACCAGCACCGACAGCAGGCCCGTGACAGCAAAAACCGCCCGGAAGGGCAGCATGTATTCCTTTAGGAACGGCCAAAGCCGCCGGGGTGGCGTGTCGGTTTGCTCGTATGCGACGTAGGGGTCGACGAGGCCCTCGAAAAAGCGGAACACGGGGCGAAGCCTTATGCAATTTATCGTTTGGATATAGCCCTGTTTGGGGCGAAGGAAAACCGCTGATGGCTAGTGCAGCAGGTCTTCGCGCGTCAGCGTGAAGACGGATGCGATCCACCGCGCCTCGAGGTCTTTCAGCCGCGCGCCCAATGCGGGGCCGGTCAGCGCGGGCATCAGGTCGGCTGCGGTGACGGGAAAAGTGGCCCGCGCGCCCTGTTCAATCTGCGCGCGCCAATCGGCGGTAAGGGGTGTTTCCAATAAGGCGGCCCGGGCCAAAAGGGCGTCTGCCGCCAGCGCCTCACCCCGTCGGTAGCCAAGTTCAGCGGGGGGGGTCAGGGCAGCCACGTCTTCACCGATCAGATCAAGTATTGCCGCCTCGGCCCGGCTGAGGCGCAGGCGATGGGTCGCATCTGCGCCGCCCAGCACAGCAAGGCGGCGCAGCCAGCTCGGGGCAATACCCTCTTCCAGATGAACGAGAACCGGCAGCGCACGGGCATCGGCTCCCGGCAGAACCCGCGCCAGAATGCCGGTCTGGGCCATTGCCGCCGTTGCGGGCGCAGGGTTGACGGCGGACAGCAGTTTGCGCATTTCGGCACCCACACGCTCGCGCGAAATCGTGTCTATTCCTGCGGAATTGGCAGCGCAGGCGGCAAGCCCTTCGGCATCCAGGCCTTCGGACGCATTCCCGTACCAGGCATGAAAGCGGAAAAACCGCAAAATCCGCAGGTAGTCTTCCGTTATGCGCGCCTGTGCGTCGCCGACAAACCGCAGGCGCCGCGCCAAAAGATCGGGCAGTCCCCCCAGGGGGTCGATCACATCGCCTTCGGGGGTCGCGTAAAGCGCGTTCATCGTAAAATCGCGACGGGCGGCATCGTCTTCAACCTCGGTCGAAAAGGCCACGGTGGCGTGACGGCCAAAGGTTTCTACATCACGGCGAAAGGTCGTCACCTCATGCGGGATGCCGTTTGCAACCACCGTGATCGTGCCGTGCTCAATTCCGGTCGGGACTGCCTTGAGGCCGACTTTTTGAACCAACGCCGAGACGATGTCAGGAACGGCGTCCGTCGCTATATCGACATCACCAACCGGTTCACCCAGCAGAGCGTTCCGTACACACCCGCCGACGACCAGCGCGCGATAGCCTTCATTGACCAGCGCGGCGCAAACGGCCTGAGTCTCGGGCCGCGTCAGCCAGTCGCCCGAAACCTTCATGGTGCAAGCCTGTCGGCCAACCCGCGCAAGATTCGCGCCGTTGCCCCCCAGATGTAATAGGGACCGTATGGAATGGCGTAGTAGCGCCGCCATTCACCCCGCCAAAGCCGGCGCTCGACGCGGAAGCGGGTCGGGTCGGTGACGTGCAAAAGCGGCACGGTAAACACCTCATCAACCTCTCCCGCCTCGGGAACCGTAACAAAATCGCCCTCTATCAGGCCAAGTATCGGAGTCACGGCGAAGCCTGTGACCGTTTCATGCAACGGCAACGCGCCCAGCACCTGAACGCAGGCCGGAGGCAGGCCGATTTCCTCGTGCGCCTCGCGCAGTGCTGCCGCTTCTGGCCCGGCGTCTTCGGGGTCGACCTTGCCGCCGGGAAAGGCGATCTGGCCCGGATGATGCTTCAGGTGCGACGCGCGCTTGGTCAGAATGACCTGGAGGCCATCGGGTCGGTCCCAGACCGCGATCAGCACAGCAGCAGGGAGCAGCGTGCGGCCAGTGGGCAACGCCACGCCGGGGTTCAGATCAAAATCCGACGACGCAGCCGTCGAGCGGGCAAGCCCGGCTGCCAGCGCGCGGCGATCAATGACGCTCACCCGGTAACTCCCCGGCTTGCTGGCCAAGCGTTTTGGGGTCGAATTCGTAGTGCGCGCCGCAAAACTGGCAATCGGCGGTCAGAACGCCCTCGTCGGTGGTCATGTGGGCGATATCGGTCGCAGAATAGATCGACAGCGACTGACGCACTTTGTCGGCCGAACAGGAACAGCCAAAGCGCACCGGCTGCGCGTCGAACACGCGCGGACCCTCCTCATGGAACAGCCGCACCAGAAGGTCGGTCGGCTGCACGGTCGGCCCGATCAGCTCCAGCTCTTCGACGGTGTCAAGCAACAGATTGGCGCGGGTCCAGTTCTCGCCCTCTTCACCCTCCAGAATATCGGCATGGGCAAGCAGGCCACCTTCGCCCGAACCGGCCTCGGCAGCAACCTGAAGCATGGATTTCGGCATATGCTGCAGCATGACGCCGCCCGCGCGCCACTGCGGCCGCGTGCCGGGAAGCTGCGAGCGGCCATAGGTGACCGCAAAACGGGTCGGAAGCTGTTCGGACTGGGCAAAATACGTCTCTGCACAGGCGGAAAGCGAGCCTCCGACCAAGGGCGTGATGCCCTGATATGGCACCATGCCTTCGCCCTGGTCGATCAGGATCGTGAAATAGCCGTCTCCGATCAGGGTGAACGGGTCGGCCACCGTTTCAAGATCCGGATCGAAGCTGGCATAGGCACGGATGCGGGCGGCCTGTCCATCTTCGGTCGGGCCATAAAAGTCGGTCGCGATCATCCGGACCGGGCCATTGCCGCGCACCTGTATCGACAAGCGCCAACGCAGCTTTATCGTCTGCCCGATCAGTGCTGTGATCAACGCAGCTTCGGCCACCAGCGCTTCGATCTGCGGCGGGTAGGCATGTTGCGACAAAACACGGTTGAGCACGCCGTCAAGCCGCGCCACCCGGCCCCGGATATCCGAGCGGTCAAGTTGAAACGGAAGGACGGTATCATCCCAGGCGAGTTGAGGTCCGAGCATTGGGGTTTCCTTGGCAAGCCAGCCTTGGCATACCCGAGCTATGTAGGCAGGGCAACCAAAGCACCAAGGGCACTTCATGATCAGACGTTACGGCGAGACGGTCAAGCCGGGGCAACACTATCGGCGCAGGCCGGGTGTTTATGCGGTGCTGCTGCGCGGCGACAGCATCCTTGCGACCTTTCAAGATGCGCCCGCGCCCGAGTTTCAGCTGCCGGGTGGCGGTATCGACAAAGGCGAACAGCCCGAAGCCGCCCTGCACCGCGAGGTGTTCGAGGAAACAGGTTGGAAAATTGACGTCACGCGCCGGATCGGGGCTTTCAGGCGCTTTACCTACATGCCGGAATACAAGTTCTGGGCGGAAAAAATCTGCACTATCTATGTTGCCAGACCGGTCTATCGGCTGGGTCCGGCCCACGAAGCGGGGCATACGGCCGTCTGGTTGCCCATCGAAGAAGCGCTGCGCCTTCTAGGCAATCCAGGCGACCGGGCCATGCTGGCCGCAATCACGCGGTAGGGCGGCCAGTCTTTTGGTGGCGCTCGGCTTGCCGGAAATAGCGCGCGGCCCTTTGCTTCCGGATACAAGAATGGCGCTTTTGCCAAACATCAACCTGCGGCGGGACCACGAAAATCAAACATCACGCCCGACACATCATCGCGAAAATCAACTTCGCCCGCATAGTTAAGCAAATCCCACACCAGCGCCTCCAGCAGTGCCGGGCTTGAAAGGGCGGCATTCCGGACGAGGAGACGGGTCAAACCCTCTTCGCCCAATTCGCTCCCGGAAGGATCGGCGCATTCCGTCACGCCGTCTGAAACCAGAAACAGCCTGTCGCCCGGAAAAAGCCTGCTCTCAACACGGTCGTAGCTTGCCCCGCTGATCAGCCCGATCGGCAGGCCGCCTTGCCCCAAATAGTCTACTGTGCCAGTCGCGCGCAAAATTGCGGGGTGCGGGTGACCTGCCTGCACGAGGGAAATCTTGCCGGATTGCAAATCAACCTCGGCATAGGCCATCGTGAAATACTGATCGACCTGCATGTCCTCCAGCATCATCCGGTTAAAGCGAAAGGCGACCATTTCCGGTGGCCAGGTCTCTCGGTTGCCGTTCGGACCGGGCGCCAGGGCATAGTTGTGCTCGGGCGCGGTCCCACACAGCAGGCCCGCCAGCCGCGCCGTCATCATTGCCGATGCAACGCCGTGTCCCGACACATCGACGGCATAAAGCGCCACGCGGCGCGGATTGATGCGGAACCAGCCCACCAAATCGCCGCCGACGTGGCCCGAAGGACGCAGCAGAATAGAGACAGCCGCCTGCCCGAAATCCTGATGCCGGTCGCGAACAAGGGTCTGTTGCAGCTTGCGCGCCTCGATCAGATCACGGTCAAGCGTGTCATACACCGCCTGCAATTCACCAAGCGTAGAGCGGACAAGCCGATTCTTCTCGACCAGCTCCTGGTGCATGGCGAGGATTCGCGCCCCGGCGCGCATGCGGGCACGCAGTTCGTCCGGGTTGATCGGTTTGGACAGAAAATCATCCGCACCGCCATCCAGCCCGTCGGCCACCTCGGCCTTGTCGGACTTTGACGTCAGCAGGATGAAATACCCGTACCCTTCTCGCGGGATAGTCCGCACGGCACGACACAGATCAAGCCCGGTCATGCCCGGCATGACCCAATCGCTCAGGATCATGTCGAAAACCATCTTGTTGCACAACGCCAGCGCGGCTTCGCCCGAATCGGCTTCGGTCACTCTGTAGCCCCAGCGGCGCAGTTGAAGCGACAGCACACGGCGTTGAGCCGCGCTGTCATCAACAACCAGCACATCGCACGGCGCAGGTGGGCGCCGCCCCTGCGCGGGGTCGCTGTTGGTCTGGAGTTCAGTCCGTTCTTGCACCAGCTTCCCCGCGCTACTGCCCAAAGACATGGCCTGCGCCGCTTAAGACAAGGTGAAGTCTAAAATTGTCCATGCTCGGCGCGACCGGGCTTACGCCGCATTAAGCGTGACGGCGGCAAGCTGTGCCTGTGGGTACCGGTCCCGGCCGGAGTGACGGAGGGTGATATGATAGACTGGGAACGCGTGGCAAACCTGCGCGCTGAAATCGGCGATTCGGACTTTACCGAAGTTGTCGAAATGTTCTTGAGTGAGTCGGATGAGGTCATTGCCCGGCTGCATGCCGGCCGCCCCTATCCAACACTTGAGGCAGAACTGCATTTTCTGAAAGGCAGCGCGCTTAACCTTGGCTTTCGAGAGCTTGCGTCCCTGTGCAGTCAAGGTGAAAAGCTGGCCGAACGGGGTGGCGCCGTCGATCTGGCGTGCGTGACAACCAGCTACGAAGCAACTCGCGCGGCGTTCGAGGCTGGACTGCAACGCACCCGTGCGGCTTAGATCAGAAATTCGGCCAGCGCCTCGTCCTGCGTGATGTCGCGGTAGGTAAAGCCCGCCGCGTCCATCCTGCTGAACAGCTGGACAAAGTTTTGCGCTGCTTTTGTCTCGATTCCAATCAAGACGGAGCCAAAGTTTCGCGCCGACTTCTTCAGATATTCAAAGCGGGCGATGTCATCGTCCGCACCCAGCATCATCAAAAACTCGCGCAGCGCGCCGGGGCGCTGTGGCATCCGCAGGATGAAGTATTTCTTCACACCGGAATAGCGTTGGGCGCGCTCTTTGACTTCGGGCAGGCGTTCGAAATCGAAATTTCCGCCGGAGGTGACACAAACCACCGTCTTCCCCCGAATCAAATCCGCAAGATCGGGCAACACATCGACCGCAAGCGCGCCCGCGGGTTCCAGCACGATGCCCTCGATATTCAGGAACTGCAGCATGGTCACGCAAATGCGGTCTTCCGGTGCCAGCAGCACCTGATCCGGGCGCACCCAATCCAATCGCGCAAAGTTGTTCGCCCCGATCCGCGCCACTGCCGCACCATCGACGAAACTGTTGACCTTTGGCAGCGTGGCAGGCCCGCCATTCGACAGCGCGACAGTCAGGCTTGCACCGCCCAAAGGCTCGACAAAGCGATAATCCGTGCCGGGTGACGCCTCACGCAGATAGCCAGTCACACCCGACGCCAGCCCGCCGCCGCCGACGGGCAGAATCACCAGATCGGGCGCACGACCCAACTGGTCAAGGATTTCCACGCCGACGCTGGCCTGCCCCTCGATCACGTCGGGGTCGTCGAAGGGTGACAGGAAATGCGCATGCCTTTCGGCACAATAAGCCTGCGCTGCGGCCAGCGTCTGGTCGAAATAATCGCCAGTCAGGACAATTTCCACCGCATCGCCGCCAAAGGTCCGCGTCTTGTCAATCTTTTGCTGCGGCGTGGTCACCGGCATGAAAATGACGCCCTGCACCCCGAAATGGCGGCACGCATATGCCACGCCTTGCGCGTGGTTACCGGCGCTCGCACAGACAAACTGCCGCTGATCGGGATGCGCCGCGCGATGTTTGCGCATCGCGGTAAAAGCACCCCGTAGTTTATAGCTGCGGACCGGGCTCAGATCCTCTCGTTTCAGCCAGATCTCGGCGTCATAGCGCTGGCAGAGGTGATCGTTTCGCTGCAGCGGTGTTTCGGGAAACAACTCGCGTAGGGTAAGCGTGGCATGGCGGGCGGCATCGGCGAATTGTGTCATGCAAGGACTCTAGACCCTCGCTAAGCCCAGCCACAAGGCCAGCCTCTTGTTTGGCAGGGGAAAAGCCAATAGACCGCCCGGCACGATTGCCGCGAAGGAGCCCCGCATGTCTGCGCCGAAGAAAGTCGTGCTTGCCTATTCGGGGGGGCTTGATACCTCGATCATCCTGAAGTGGCTGCAGACAGAATATGGCTGCGAGGTGGTTACCTTTACCGCCGATCTGGGGCAGGGCGAAGAGCTAGAGCCGGCGCGGGAAAAGGCGATCCTGCTGGGGATCAAGCCGGAGAATATTCACATCGAGGATGTGCGCGAAGAATTCGTGCGCGACTTCGTGTTCCCGATGTTTCGGGCGAATGCGCTTTATGAGGGGCTGTATCTGCTTGGCACGTCGATCGCCCGCCCGCTGATCGCCAAACGCCTGGTCGAGATTGCGGCGATGACCGGGGCGGATGCCGTGGCACATGGCGCGACCGGCAAGGGCAACGATCAGGTGCGGTTCGAGCTGACCGCCTATGCGCTGAATCCGGCAATCCGGGTGATTGCGCCCTGGCGCGAATGGGCGCTGACCAGCCGGACGACGCTGCTGGCCTTTGCCGAGGCGAACCAGATCCCGATTGCCAAGGACAAGCGCGGCGAAGCGCCGTTTAGCGTGGATGCGAACCTGCTGCACACCTCATCCGAGGGGAAAGTTCTGGAAAATCCGGGCGTTGAGCCGCCGGAATATGTATTCCAGCGTACTGTGGCACCCGAGGCGGCGCCTGATACGCCCGAGATGGTCGAGATCACTTTCGAGGCGGGCGATGCGGTTGCGATCAACGGGGTTGCGCTGTCGCCGGCCACGATCCTGACCCGGCTGAACGAGTTGGGCGGAAAGCATGGCGTGGGGCGGCTTGATCTGGTGGAGAACCGCTTTGTGGGCATGAAGTCACGCGGGGTCTACGAGACGCCGGGCGGGACGATCTTGCTGGAAGCGCATCGCGGGATCGAGCAGATCACGCTGGATTCAGGCGCGGGACACCTGAAAGACAGCATCATGCCTCGATATGCCGAATTGATCTATAACGGCTTCTGGTATTCGCCCGAGAGGGAGATGTTGCAGGCATTGATCGACAAGTCGCAAGAGCATGTGACGGGGACCGTCCGTGTAAAGCTGTACAAGGGGCTGGCCCGGACAGTGGCTCGATGGTCGGATCATTCGCTTTATTCCGAAAAGCACGTCACCTTTGAAGAGGATGCCGGTGCCTACGATCAAAAGGACGCGGCGGGCTTTATCCGGTTGAATGCGCTGCGGCTGAAGCTGATCGCAACCCGGAACGCGCGCGTCAAGAAGTAACCTGCGCCCCGAACCGCTTGGGCATGTGTCAGCGCCTTGCACGTCCGGTGGGTGGATCACCGGCGGCTTTCCAGGTTTGGCGGGCACGGGCCAGGCGACCTTGCTTTCCGCCTGTCTGTGAATGCGCCAACTGCGCCCTGTCGGTGCCGGCTATTGACAGCATACAGTCTAACCAAACCGACTGCCCCCGGCTTAGGCGCGGTCCGGGTCGAGTGGACGTGCTCAGTCCGGGGGACCGATCACCGTTGCGTGACACACGGGTCGGTGAATGGACGCAGACGCCGCACACCAGCATCTTCGGACCAACAGGAGGATGGATAGTGATGCTTGATATTTGGAAAACTGCGGCTTTGGGCCTGACGCTGGCGACAGGCTTTGGCAGCGCGGCTTTGGCCGAGACGAAAACGGCAGTGGTTGCCGGCGGCTGCTTCTGGTGCGTTGAAAGCGACTTCGAGACGGTGCCGGGGGTGAAAAAAGTGGTTTCGGGCTTTGCCGGCGGAAGCAACGCCAACCCGACCTACAAGCAAGTCACTGCGGGCGGAACCGGGCACTATGAGGCGGTCAAGATCACCTATGACAGCAACAAGGTCAGCTATGACGAGTTGCTGCGGCTGTTCTTCCGGTCGGTCGATCCGACGGATGGGGGCGGGCAGTTCTGTGACCGGGGTGACAGCTATCGCACGGCAGTTTTCGTCTCTGATGATGCGGAAAAGGCATCAGCCGAGGCCGCAAAAGCCGCAGCGGGTGCAGCGCTTGGGTCCAATATTGCGACCAAAATCCTGACTGCTCAAGCGTTCTACCCGGCCGAAGAGTACCATCAGGATTATTACAAGAGCGACGATATCATCCTGACGCGCTTTGGCCCGCGCACGAAAGCATCGGCCTACGCGCTGTATCGTGACGCCTGCGGGCGGGACGAACGCATCAAGGCGCTGTGGGGTGCTGACGCCGCGTTCGCACATTAGGCAAGGAAGGCATCAACCTCGGCTGCCGTCGGCATGGCCTGCGCCGCACCGGGGCGGGTGACCTGAACGGCGGCCGCAGCAGAGGCGCGGCGCATGGCAAACAGACGCGTCAGGCCCGCATCAAGTGCTGCGGCCAATGTGCCGATGAAACAATCGCCCGCGCCGGTGGTGTCGACGGGGGTGACACGAAACGCCGGAACGAACAGCGGGTCCGTATTGGGGGAAAGCCATTCGGCCCCGTGAGACCCGCGCGTGATGATCACATCAATCGCCGGAAGCTGCCCGAAGGCGGTGCGAAGCTCGGCGGCTTCGCCGGCGTTCATAACCAGAAGCGTGGTATGGGGCAGGATGGCGGTGACGGCGGCCACCTGAAACGGGGCGGCAGAATAGATGGTCCGCAGCCCTTTGGCGCGGGCGATCTGTGCCGCCTCGACCTGCGCCGAGGTTTCGTTCTGCAAAAGCAGCGTATCCGTGGGCAGAGCGTTTGCAAGTGCTGCGGCAACAGTTGCCCCGGTTGCGCTGCGATTCGCGCCGCCGAAGGTAACGATCGCATTTTCCGCCTGCGGATCGACGTTGATAATGGCGTGACCCGACGCGACGGTGCCGATGCCGACATGGGTGACATCGACGCCGTAGTCGGCAAGCAGATCACGCGCCCAAGCGCCTTCGGGGCCGACCGCGCCGATGTGCAGCGCATGCGCCCCGGCGCGGGCGGCGGCGACCGACTGATTTGCGCCCTTGCCCCCAAGGCCCATGCTGTAGTCGAGGGCTGCCAGCGTTTCGCCGGGCAGCGGCAGATGCGGGACACGATAGACGTGGTCGATGTTGATCGAGCCGAGGTTCCAGACCGCCACGATTTTCGTCCCTTGCTGTGTTGGGCCTTGATAACGCCCGACACAGCGCTGCAACAAGGATGGAATTGGCGCTTTCCGCATACGGATGGGTTTTGTAGGGTCTGTCGGCATTAGGGGGGACTTCGTGACCGACGACACAGTAACGCCGATGATGGCGCAGTATCTGGAGATCAAGGCAGGCTATCCGGGCGCGCTGCTGTTTTACCGGATGGGCGATTTCTATGAGATGTTCTTTGACGATGCGCGGGCGGCCTCGGCCGCGCTTGATATTGCGCTGACAAAACGGGGCAAGCATCTGGGCGCAGATATTGCCATGTGTGGCGTTCCGGTTCATGCCGCCGAAGGCTATCTTCTGACGCTGATCCGCAAAGGTTTTCGCGTAGCGATAGCCGAGCAAATGGAAGACCCGGCCGAGGCGAAGCGGCGCGGGTACAAGTCTGTGGTGAAGCGGGATGTCGTGCGGCTGGTGACGCCGGGGACGTTGACCGAGGAAAGCCTGCTGGAGGCGCGGCGACACAACCATCTGGCGGCCTATGCCGAAGTGCGGGACGAGGCAGCGCTGGCCTGGGTGGATATCTCGACGGGCGAGTTCCGGGTCATGACCTGTCCAGGCGCGCGGCTGGCGCCGGAATTGGCGCGGCTGGCGCCCCGCGAGGTTCTGGTGAGCGAGGCACGCGAGGCGGATTGGGCCGACGTTGTGGCCGAGGCGGGTGCGTCGCTGACCGGGTTGGCGCGGTCGTCATTTGACAGCGTTTCAGCAGAACGGCGGCTATGTGCACTGTTCGGGGTGGAAACGCTCGACGCATTCGGCGCATTCGGGCGGGCGGAAGTGGCGGCGATGGGCGGGATCGTTGACTATCTGGATCTGACACAGCGCGGCAAACTGCCATTCCTGCGGGTGCCGGTGCAAGAGGCAACCGGAGCCGCGATGCAAATCGACGCGGCGACGCGGCGCAATCTGGAAATTGCCACAAGCATAGGCGGCGGACGCGAAGGGTCTTTGCTGGCAGCGGTGGACCGGACGGTGACGGCGGCGGGGGCGCGGCTTCTGGACCAACGGCTGACGGGGCCGTCCTGCGATCTGTCGGTTATCCACTCGCGGCTTGCGGCCGTTCGGTTTCTGTTTGAACAGGGTCGATTGCGTGAAGACTTGCGGACTGACTTGCGCCGCGTTCCCGATATCGACCGGGCGCTGTCGCGGCTTGCGTTGGATCGGGGCGGGCCGCGCGATCTGGGGGCGATCCGCGCAGGGCTGGCACAGGCAGAGGCGGTTGCGGCGAAGCTGGGGGACGCGCCGTCGCTGCTGGGAAGCGCAGCAGAGTCGCTGGCGGGACATGGCGCACTGATCGCGCGACTAGAAGCGGCGCTGGTAGCGGAGCCGCCACTTTTGGCGCGCGATGGCGGGTTTGTCGCTACGGGGCATGACGCCGAGCTGGATGACACGCGACGCCTGCGGGACGAGGGGCGCAGCGTCATCGCGGCGATGCAAGCCGAATATGTGACGTTGAGCGGGGTGTCAGGCCTAAAGATCAGGCACAACAACGTGCTGGGCTATTTCATCGAGACGACGGATACGCACGCGGAGCGCATGCTGTCGACCCCACTGTCAGAGACGTTCATCCACCGCCAGACGACGGCCAATCAGGTGCGGTTCACGACAGTGTCCCTGTCAGAGATCGAAACACGGATCCTGAACGCAGGAAACCACGCGCTGGATATTGAAAAGCGGATCTATGACGGCCTGAAAGAAGCGGTTCTTGCGCAAGCCGGCCCAATTGGGGCTGCGGCGCGCGGGCTGGCCGAGATCGATCTTGCGGCGGCGCTTGCCGACATTGCGGCATCGGAAAGCTGGGTAGAGCCGCTGGTAGACAACAGTCGCGCCTTTATCGTCACTGGCGGCCGACATCCGGTGGTGGAACGAGCGCTGCAGCGGCAGGGCGGCTCATCGTTCGTTGCGAACGACTGTGGACTGACGGAAGCCGGGACGCCCGCGATCTGGCTTCTGACCGGGCCTAACATGGCGGGGAAATCAACCTTTCTGCGGCAGAACGCGCTGATCGCGCTGCTGGCCCAGGCGGGAAGCTTCGTGCCGGCCTCGGCCGCGCACATTGGGCTGGTCAGCCAGTTGTTCAGCCGGGTCGGCGCATCGGATGATCTGGCCCGTGGACGGTCGACCTTCATGGTCGAAATGGTCGAAACGGCGGCGATCCTGCATCGGGCTGACGACCGGGCGCTGGTCATTCTGGATGAGATCGGGCGCGGAACGGCCACATATGACGGCCTGTCCATCGCCTGGGCAACGTTGGAGCACCTGCACGATGTCAACTGCTGCCGCGCGCTGTTTGCTACGCATTACCACGAGATGACGGCGTTGGCGGGAAAGCTGCCCGGCGTCGAGAATGCGACCGTGACGGTGAAGGAATGGGAGGGCGAGGTGATCTTTCTGCACGAGGTGCGGAAAGGTGCGGCTGACCGATCCTATGGTGTCCAGGTGGCGCGTCTTGCAGGTCTGCCAGCCAGCGTGATCGAGCGGGCAAAGGTGGTACTTGAGGCATTGGAATCGGGCGAGCGGCAGGGCGGGGCCAGGCCGCGCGCGCTGATTGACGATCTGCCACTTTTTCGGGCAGCCCCTGCACAGCCTTCACTCCCTTCGAAAAAGACGACGGCGCTGGAAGAGCGGCTTGGCGCCGCTCACCCCGACGATCTGACACCCATGGAAGCGCTGCGCCTGATCTATGAGTTGCGCGATCTGATCAAGTCCTGATCTGCCGGTTGCTTTTCGGCACAGCCACCCACGGAGGGAAGCCCGCAGGGTGTGGGGGGCGGACAACGCCCCCCCCTTTTCGCAAGCGATCAGCCCTGGGTGTTGGACGACACGCCAACCTGTGCAGGACGCAACAACCGGTCGTGCAAAAGGAAGCCCTCGGTCATAACCTGAATGATCTGACCTGCCTTGCTGCCCGGAAGCGCTGCCTCGAACATCGCCTGATGCTGTTGAGGATCAAAGGTGTCGCCGATGGCGGGCGTGATAGGTGTGACGCCGTGTTTGGTCAGTACGTTCGTCAACTCGCGCAATGTAAGCTCGATCCCTTCGATCAGGGCGGCGGACTGCGCGCGCTGATGGTCGGTGGCCGCATCGAGTGCGCGGCGCAGATTGTCATAGACCGGCAACATGTCCCGTGTCAGGCGAGAACCTCCGTATTGCTCTGCCTCACGCCGGTCGCGCTCGCCACGCTTGCGGGCGTTCTCGGCGTCGGCTAAGGCGCGCATGAAGCGGTCCTTCATTTCATCGCGCTCGGCGCGAAGCTGATCAAGCTCGGCGCTGTCAACCGTGACGGTCCCTGCATCATGGTCCATGAACTCTTCGGCGGACCCGTTTTCCTGCGCCATCTTGGCTTCCTTCGTCATTCCGTTACCCCTTGCCGCGATCAGAAATCAATTTTCCGACCAGCTGTGCCGTGTAGTCCACGATCGGCACGATGCGCCCATAGTTCAGGCGGGTCGGGCCGATGACCCCCACCGCGCCGATGATCTTACGGTCAGCGTTCATATAGGGAGAGACCACCAGAGAGGAACCCGAAAGTGAAAAAAGCTTGTTCTCCGAGCCAATAAAAATACGGACACCGTCGCCCTTTTCGGTCAAGTCAAGAAACTCGGCAATATCGCGCTTGCGTTCCAAGTCATCGAAAAGGCTGCGAATCTTGTCAAGATCCACGGCCTCGACGCTGCCGTCGATCAGATTGGATCGGCCCCGCACGATCAGACGCTCATGTCGCTCGCCGGCATTTTCCCACAGGGCGAGGCCGCTTTCCACCAGTTCGCGGGCAAGCGAATCGATTTGCTGTCGGCGCTGAGCGATGTCTGCGGTCATGGTATGGCGCAAGTCGCCGAGCGTGCGGCCCTCAGCCAGGGCGTTCAGAAAATTGGCTGCTTCGCGCATGGACGATGGCGTCTGGCCGGGTGGCGGCGTGAAAACGCGATTCTCGACATTTCCATCGGCAAAGACGAGGACCACAAGCGCGCGGTCCGGGGCCAGGCTGACGAACTCGATGTGGCGGATTGGTGCCTCGCGCTTTGGGGTCAATACAAGGCTTGCGCCGTGGGTGATGCCCGAGAGCGTGGATCCGACCTTGTCGAGCAGTGTCGCGACGTCAGGCTCGTTTGCGCCAAGCGTAGCGTCGATCTTTTCGCGGTCTTCGTCCGAAACCATACCAATCTCGAGCAGGCCATCGACGAACATCCGCAGACCAAGCTGGGTTGGGACGCGGCCAGCCGAGGTGTGCGGGCTATCGAGCAGGCCAAGATATTCAAGATCCTGCATGACGTTGCGGATGGTCGCGGCGCTTACCTTTTCGTGCATGCTGCGAGTGAGAGTGCGTGAGCCGACCGGGTCACCCGACGCGAGGTAGCCTTCGACGACCCGTCGAAATACTTCGCGCGATCGGTCATTCATTTCTGCCAGGATTCGGGAACCATCTGTCATTCTCGGGCGCGTCCTTGGGCGCACCGACAATGCGAGAGCCCGCAGCCCGCGTCAATCGGGGTTGCATCGTCGGGGTGGGGGTGGGTATCTGATACCTAATTCAAAGGAGATGCTTTCATGCGGCCATCCGGCAGAAACCTGAGCGATATGCGGCCGATTTCGATCGAGACCGGGGTTATGACACATGCCGAGGGGTCGTGCCTGATCCGGGTGGGTGGGACACATGTGCTGTGCTCTGCATCGCTGGAGGACAAGGCACCACCGTTCCTCAAGAATACCGGCCTTGGCTGGGTAACGGCGGAATACGGCATGTTGCCGCGCGCGACAAATACGCGCAACCGGCGCGAAGCGGCCGTTGGCAAACAATCGGGGCGAACGCAGGAAATACAGCGGCTGATCGGGCGGGCCTTGCGGGCCGGCGTTGACCGCGTTGCGTTGGGCGAGCGGCAGATTGTGGTCGACTGTGACGTGATACAGGCTGACGGAGGCACCCGCTGCGCGGCGATCACCGGCGGTTGGGTTGCATTGCGGCTTGCCGTAAACAGGCTGTTGAAAGCAGGGGTGATTGTTTCCGATCCGATTGTGGACCATGTGGCGGCGGTGTCTTGCGGTATCTATGCAGGTCAGGCGGTTCTCGACCTCGACTATGCCGAGGACAGCGCTGCGGGTACCGATGGGAATTTTATTCTGACCGGACGGGGCCGGCTGGTAGAAGTGCAGATGTCGGCTGAGGGAGCGACATTCTCACGCGATGAAATGGGGCAACTGCTCGATCTTGCGGAGGCTGGGGTTGGGCGTTTGGTTGCGGCACAAAAGGCGGCGCTGGACTGACGGGGCGCGTTATGCGGAAGTTCACCGAAGGTCGGCTGGTTCTGGCAAGTCACAACGTGGGCAAACTGGAAGAAATTTCGCGACTGCTACAGCCCTTCAATATAGATATCGTTTCGGCGGCCGCATTGGGTTTGGCAGAGCCGCCCGAGACCGAGGCAACGTTTCTGGGAAATGCGCGGATCAAAGCGCATGCTGCAGCGTGGGCCACGGGGCTTCCGGCGCTGGCCGATGATAGCGGAATCGAGATTGATGCCTTAGGTGGGGCCCCGGGCGTCTATACGGCGGATTGGGCCGAAACCCCGCTTGGCCGTAATTTCGGCCTAGCGATGGAGAGGGCGTGGGCCATGCTGGAGGCAGCAAGCGCGCCCGAACCACGGACAGCGAGGTTTTGCTGCACGCTCGTCCTGGCCTGGCCCGACGGAAAAGATGAATTTTTCCAAGGCTTTACCGATGGGCGGGTCGTCTGGCCAATGCGTGGCACTCAAGGGCATGGCTATGACCCGATTTTTCAGCCGACCGGATATGACTGCACTTTTGGAGAGATGGACCGATGGCAGAAGAACTTGATGAGCCACCGTGCGCTTGCATTCCGCAAGTTGGTTGAGGCTTGTTTCACATGAAACATATTTCAACCGGCTCTCCATTCGAAGCCGCCATGGGCTATTCGCGGGCGGTCGTGAAGGGTGGGTGGTGTTTCGTATCGGGCGTCACTGGATACAACTATGAGACAATGACGATGCCCGATGATATCGCCGCACAGGCGAGAAATTGCTTCGCCACGATACACGCGGTGCTTGTCGAGGCAGGGTTCACGCTGAAAGACGTTGTTCGGGTACAGTATACGGTGGTCAACACATCTCTGATCGATGCGATAACGCCGGTACTGGGCGAAGCTTTCGACGAGATACGGCCCGCTGCAACGATGGTAATAGCAGGGCTGATCAAGCCCGAAATGCTTATCGAGATTGAAGTTACGGCATTCAAAGGATGACGGGCCTCGATGAAGCACCGCCTGGTGGGGCCGCGTTTGGACTATATGTTCACTGGCCTTTTTGTCAGTCGAAATGTCCTTATTGCGACTTCAACAGCCATGTCTCAGAAAGCGTCGACCAGAGCCGCTGGCAGCGAGCCTACCTGACCGAGCTGGAGCGGTTGGGTCGTGAAACTGTCGGACGATCACTGCGGTCGGTCTTTTTCGGTGGCGGCACTCCGTCATTAATGTCGCCTGATACCGTCTACAGAATGCTGGACAAAATCCGTTCAATTTGGTCGGTAGCCAATAATTGGGAAGTCACCCTCGAAGCGAACCCCAGCTCTGTTGAGGCGGGAAAGTTCCGTGAATTCCGGTTCGCCGGGGTCAATCGTCTATCTATGGGAATTCAGGCCCTGAATGACGATGATCTTCGTCGGTTGGGCAGATTACACAGCGTGAGAGAGGCAGAGGCGGCATTTGAAATTGCACGCAAGACTTATGATCGCGTCAGCTTCGATCTGATATATGCACGGCAAGACCAAACTCCGCAAGCTTGGGAGGCAGAGTTGACGCGCGCCGTTGGCATGGCGATTGATCATCTGTCTCTGTACCAGCTGACCATTGAGGATCGAACGGCGTTTGGCGCGCGGCACGCAAGCGGTGGATTAAAGGGGTTACCGGATGAAGACAGGTCGGTAGAGCTTTACTCGATAACTCAACATGTTTGCGACGCCGCAGGACTGCCGGCCTATGAAGTTTCCAATCACGCAAAAGACGCCGCTCAATCAGAACACAACCTGATCTACTGGCGAGGCGGGGAATATGCCGGGGTTGGGCCGGGCGCACACGGTCGCCTGACTCTTGGAGATCGCCGTTGGGCAACCGAGGCGATCCGCTCACCGGGTGAATGGCTTCAGCGAGTCGAATTGGCCGGCAACGGAGAGTTGCCGCGCACCGCCTTGACGCCAGCAGAGCAAGCGCTGGAATATCTGATGATGAGCATGCGGCTGACAGAAGGTATGAATCTGGACCGGCTGTCGTCCGTTGGCGGGAAGCGCCCATGCGCAAACAGCATCGCCGAGCTTACTGACATGGGCCTGATCTCCGCCAGCAGCACGCACCTTAAAGCAACAGCTCACGGGAGAATGATCCTTAACGCTATCATTCGACGACTGGCAGAAACGATCTAAAATGGGGCGCGCACTCACTGAATCAGACCGAGCCATCGCGCGGCAAAACTGAAAGGCCACGACACAGCAGATCCAGGTCGTCAAGCGAGTTGTAGCGAATAGAGAGCGTGCCAGCCTCGCCGCCAGGCTCATGGTCAATTCGAACAGACATCTGCAGGTTCGAAGACAGATCTGCCTCAAGAGCCTTAGTGTCCGCGTCTTTTTCAGCGGCGCGGCGGGGCGTGCGACGTCCGGTCCCAATGGCATTGTTGTGCGTTTTTGCGAGTTCCTCTGCCTGACGCACCGTCATACCCATTGCGATGACCCGTCGGGCGAGATCGACCGGGTTCGGTGTCGTGATGAGCGCTCGTGCATGGCCCGGCGTGAGCTGGCCATCGCGAAGATAGCCCTGCACTTCTTCAGGAAGCTGGAGCAGGCGCAGTAGGTTAGCGATATGGCTTCGACTTTTGGCCAAAGCTTCGGCCATTTTCTCCTGCGTGTGACCGAACCGATCCATGAGCTGCCGATAAGCCAGAGCCTCTTCAATTGCATTCAGGTCAGCGCGCTGAATGTTTTCAATGATCGCAACCTCGAGCACCTCCGAATCTGACAAGTCCCTGATAAGAACAGGCAGTTCGTGAAGCTGCGCGATTTGCGCGGCGCGCCAACGCCGCTCACCGGCGACAATTTCATACGTATCGTCGCCTTTCGGCCGAACGATCAGCGGCTGTATGATCCCCTTTGCAACGATCGACGCAGCAAGGTCCTGCAGCGCGTCAGGCGCAAAGTCGCGGCGCGGTTGGTTTGGATTGGGAAAAATCTTTTCGACCGGGACCAATCGCTCTGGTCGGAGCACTGCCGCGGGATTGGCCAGTGCGCTCAGATCAAGGCTGACATCGGCCATAAGCGCCGACAAACCGCGGCCCAAACCGCGCCGTTCCTGCTTCTTATCCATCAACTCGCCAGTTCCCGAGGTCCACGACGATCTCCATGCCGCAGCAAAAGCTCTCTGGCAAGGGCGCGATACGCGTCGCTGCCTTTCGACGCCGGATCATAGCTCAAGACCGGCATCGCAAAAGACGGCGCCTCACTGATCCGGACGTTCCGGGGAATAACCATCTTGAACACAAGATCGCCAAGCGTTTGACGCACGTCGCGCTCGACCTGCTGCGCGAGATTGTTTCGACCGTCGTACATTGTCAGCAAAACCCCCTCTATCCGCAGTGCCGGGTTTGCCGTCTGCCGCACCTGACGTATTGTCAACATGAGCTGCGAAAGACCCTCAAGCGCAAAAAATTCGCTCTGGAGTGGAACCAGCACAGAATCTGACGCCACCATAGCATTCACCGTAAGCAGATTTAGCGATGGTGGGCAGTCTACAAGCACAAAATCAAATCGAAATGTGTCGACATTGATCTGTCTGAGGGCATCGCGCAAAAGAAAGCTCCGACGCTCGTTCGATACAAGCTCCATATCTGTCGACGAAAGGTCAGCATTGGCGGGGCAAATCCAGATCCCTGGAACATCTGACTGCAAAACGACATCCGCCAGATCCACATCATCAATAAGAAGATCGTAACTTGTCAACTTGCGACGATCCGGCAAGATACCAAGGCCGGTCGATGCGTTGCCTTGCGGATCGAGGTCGACCAAAAGAACGCGAGCCCCGCTTTCTGCAAGTCCGGCCGCAAGGTTGATTGCAGTCGTGGTCTTTCCGACGCCGCCCTTTTGGTTCGCGATTGCAATAATTCGCGGCGCTGCAGGGCGGGTCAGGTCAGACATGAGAAAGTTCCAGTAGTTTCAGAATTGTAGCCGTCGGTTCGGTCGTGCTTGGATGCACTGTCAGACTGAACTTCCACGCCTGTCTGGCCTCATCGATCTCTGCCAACGCATGCGCTCCTTTCATAAAAAGCGCTGTCCCGCCGCGATTGAGATGCCGGTCTGCATAGCCACACAATTGAGCAAGCGGCGCAAGCGCACGCGCCGAGACCACGTCCGCATCAAGGCGTTTGGTCTTTTCGATCCGCTCTGCGATCACATTGACGCCAACGCCTGTCTCCGCTGAAACAGTTCGCAAGAAAACGGCTTTTCGTTGATCCGACTCCACAAGCGTCACGCCTAGATTGGGGTAGCGGTCTGCCGCCAAAATCGCGACGACCATCCCTGGAAACCCCCCGCCCGAACCAAGGTCAACCCAATGTTGCGCGTCCGGAGGACAAAGCTGGAGAACCTGCACGCTGTCAGCAACATGTCTGTCCCAGACAGCCGCAAGACTCGCAGGAGAGACCAAATTGATTGCCGGATTCCATTTCTCAAGGATCGAGATGAAAATCTCGAGCCTCAATCGGGAGGTCTCTCCCAAAGCGGGGTCGGTCTCTGTCGTGCTCGAAATGCCGCCGCTCATTGCGCGCGTCGCCCTTGGCCTGTTTGGCGCAACTTCGCGAGCAGTAGCGTCAGGGCCGCCGGTGTCATCCCCTCAATCATCGCAGCGTGGGCAAGGTTCTCTGGCTGAATATGCGCCAACTTGGACTTGAGTTCGTTAGAAAGACCGCCCAACGCGGAAAAATCAAAACCCCGCGGAATAATAACCTGCTCGTCCCGTGCAAGCGCCGCAGCCTCTTGTTCCTGACGATCAGCATATTGAGCATATAGCGCATCACGGGAGATCTGGAGCTTTACATCATCATCAAGCGCGCCAAACATCGGACAGACCCGATCGATCACCGCCATGTTGACATCAGGATAGGCCAGCAGATGAAAGGCCGAACGCCGTTGGCCATCCTTGCTGACATGGACGCCGATTGCCCCAATCTCCTTGGGGGTCAGCAAGATGTTATCAAGGGCGTTTTTGCCTCGCGCCAAAGCCTCTGCCTTAATCCCGAACACCGCTTTGCGCCGCTCTCCAACGCAGCCCAAGGAAACGCCCAGAGGGGTAAGGCGTTGGTCGGCATTGTCGGCACGCAAAGTCAGCCGGTACTCGGCGCGCGAAGTGAACATTCTGTACGGTTCGCTTACGCCACGAGTGACAAGATCGTCAATCATTACGCCAATGTAGCTGGATGAGCGCGAGAAAATTACGGGGCTTCGGTCGAGCGCCAGATGCGCGGCATTCAACCCCGCAACCAGCCCTTGCGCCGCTGCCTCTTCGTAGCCGGTCGTCCCGTTAATTTGCCCCGCCAAGAAAAGTCCCTGGAGTGACTTCAGCTCCAGCGTGGGCCTCAGTCCGCGTGGGTCGAAGAAATCATATTCGATTGCGTACCCCGGTTGAAGGATGGTTGCTGCCTCAAGCCCCGTAATTGTCCGAACATACTGCTCCTGCACCTCAGCCGGGAGCGAGGTCGATATGCCATTCGGGTAGACTGTGTGATCATCCAATCCCTCAGGCTCCAGAAAAATCTGGTGAGAAGCCTTGTCGGCAAATCGAACAACCTTGTCCTCCAAAGACGGGCAGTAGCGCGGACCGACGCCCTCGATATGCCCTCCATACATCGCCGAACGACCAAGGTTCTCACGAACCACCGCATGCGTTGCTTCATTCGTGTGAGTGACACCGCAAGAAACCTGCTGCACAAAGGGCTTGTCGTTTAAAAATGAAAACATCGTCGGAGCCTCGTCCCCGCGCTGTACATCAAACTTCGCCCAGTTCAGCGTTCGGCCATCAAGCCGCGGCGGCGTACCGGTTTTCAGTCGCCCCCGCGCCAGACCGAGGTCACCAAGGCGATCTGCCAGCCGGATCGACGGTTTGTCACCCATACGACCGCCGGGCCGGCTGTCGTTTCCGATGTGAATTACCCCCCGCAAAAAGGTTCCGGCCGTCAGGACAACTGACGCCCCAAGCAAAGTAGTTCCGTCTGCGAGAATGACGCCTCGCACGCGGTCCGCCTCCACGCGGATATCGATTACTTCGCCCTCAATAACCTGAAGCCCTGACTGCCGTCGGGTTTCTTGCTGCATCGCTTCTCGGTAGATCTTGCGATCTGCCTGCAGGCGCGGGCCTTGCACGGCCGGGCCCTTCCGTCGGTTTAAAAGTCGAAACTGGATGCCCGACCTGTCTGCAACCCGCGCCATGACGCCGTCCAGCGCATCAATCTCTCGAACAAGGTGGCCCTTTCCGAGCCCGCCGATCGCCGGATTACACGACATAACGCCGATCCCCGCCCAACCCAATGTCACCAAAGCGGTTCGTGCGCCAAGTCGTGCCGCAGCGTGGGCGGCTTCAGTACCGGCATGACCTCCGCCGATTACTATGACGTCAAATTGTTTCACGTGAAACGTCCCTATTTACCGATGCAAAAACTGGCAAAAATCTCGCCAAGCAGCACCTCAACATCGACGCGGCCCACCAGCGCGTCCAGTGCCCGCGTTGCTAGTCGAATCTCATAAGCGGCTATTTCATTACGGCCCCTCTCCTTCGATACCTCAAGACGCGCGGATTCCAAAGCCTCAATGGCTCGCGCCGCCGCACTACGATGCCGCTCCCGGGTAATCGTTGCAGCTCCTGTCGTGCGGCCGACAAGCCGATCGCCAATCATCGTCATCAACTCGTTCAGCCCCGCTCCCGTTTTTCCGGAAACACCGGGCCCAGCACCAGGCAGGTCAGCCTTGCCACGCACGATTATATCGTCAGGCGCTAAGTCCACTCCTTCCGGCAACCCATCCTCATCCGTCAGGAAGACCCGCAAATCCGACGCGCGCGCTCGAGTAACGGCTCGGGTAATGCCGATACTTTCAACGATGTCAGCAGTGGGTCGAATACCTGCCGTGTCGAGAATCGTAACCGCAAGTCCAGCCAGCTCCACCCTGACCTCGATGACATCCCGCGTCGTTCCCGCAATTTCTGAGGTAATCGCTGCCTCTCTTCCAACTAACGCATTGAGAAGCATAGACTTTCCTACGTTAGGTCGGCCCAGTATTGCAACCTCAAACCCATCGCGTATACGCTCTGCAATCAAGGCTCCATCAACTTCATGTTTCAGTTCCACCAGCAGTCCATCGATGAGCGACAGCACCTCTGGTCCAACATCAACCGGAACCTCTTCATCGGCGAAATCGATCGTCGCCTCCAAAAGCGCCGCCGCCCGGATCAGTTTCAAACGCCAGCTTTCGGCGCGCGCCCCGACTGCCCCAGACAACACACGCACGGCTTGCCGTCTTTGCGCTTCGGTTTCTGCGTCGATCAGGTCAGCAAGACCTTCAACTTGTGTCAGATCCAGACGGCCGTTTTCAAGGGCGCGACGCGTAAACTCCCCGGCCCCAGCCATACGAAGGCCAGGAGTTTGCGAGAGGGCGCGCAGCACCGCTGCCACTACCGCCATACTCCCATGCAGGTGCAATTCGGCTGCAGTTTCACCTGTAAAGCTCGCCCCCTCGGCAAACAGTACGATCAATGCCTCATCAAGAACGTCATCCCCGTGCATCAAGCGGCGGACAGAAGCGCGACGCACTTCCGGCAAAGCACCCGCAAGGGTCTCAACGGCCGCATGAGCCAGAGGCCCCGACAAGCGCACGATGGCAACGCCAGCCTTACCGCGCGCGGTCGCGAGGGCAAAAATCGTATCCATGAGGCGTCAGTCCGCGATAGTTTTCCGCGCAAAGCAGTCGATCGATCAGGTATTCATCGACTCGAAGAATTCGGCATTGGATTTGGTTTGCTTCAGCTTCGAAATCAAGAACTCGATCGCATCCGTCGTGCCCATCGGGTTAAGGATGCGACGCAGCACATAGGTCTTCTGCAGATCGGCTTTTTCGACCAGCAAATCTTCTTTTCTCGTGCCGGACTTCAGGATGTCCATCGCCGGGAACACTCGCTTGTCGGCTACTTTACGATCCAGCACGATCTCGGAGTTGCCGGTCCCCTTGAACTCTTCAAAAATTACTTCGTCCATCCGACTGCCAGTGTCGATCAGCGCGGTCGCAATGATGGTCAGTGATCCGCCTTCTTCGATGTTGCGTGCCGCGCCGAAGAACCGCTTGGGTCGCTGCAGAGCATTGGCATCAACGCCGCCCGTCAGGACCTTGCCGGACGACGGCACAACCGTGTTGAACGCCCGGCCCAGGCGCGTGATAGAGTCGAGTAAAATTACCACATCACGCTTGTGCTCGACCAGCCGCTTGGCCTTCTCGATCACCATTTCGGCCACAGCCACGTGCCTTGTTGCTGGCTCGTCGAACGTCGATGAGACGACTTCGCCCTTCACCGACCGCTGCATGTCCGTCACCTCTTCCGGACGCTCGTCGATCAGCAAAACGATCAGATAGCACTCCGGGTGATTCATCGCGATTGAGTGGGCGATGTTCTGCAACAGCACGGTCTTACCCGTGCGCGGCGGTGCTACGATCAACCCGCGCTGGCCTTTGCCAATCGGAGCCACAAGATCAATGATCCGGGCCGACCGGTCGCGAATTGTCGGGTCTTCGACCTCCATCTTGAAGCGCTCGTCGGGATAAAGCGGCGTCAGGTTGTCGAAATGTACCTTGTGACGGGCCTTTTCAGGATCATCGAAGTTGATCCGCGTTACCATCGTCATGCAGAAATACCGCTCGGTATCGCGGGGGGCCTGGATCACGCCCTCGATGGTGTCCCCGGTCCGCAGCGAAAACTGACGCAGGATTTCGGGTGACACGTAGATGTCATCGGGTCCCGGCAAGTAGTTCGCTTCTTTCGACCGCAAGAAACCGAATCCGTCCTGCAGCACCTCCAAGACGCCATCACCGCCGATTTCCCAGCCTTCCTCGGCATGTTCCTTCAGGATCGAGAACATCATCTCGCCCTTGCGCATCGATGGCGCATTCTCGATTTCCCACTCCTCAGCCATCGACAGCAGATCCGCCGGTGTTTTTGCCTTGAGATCGGACAGATTGAGACGTTCATTGGTCATGGGATAAGGCTCGTGTGGACGGAACAGCCCCATATCGGAGAATTGGCCGTCAAAAAGGGGAAACGCATGGGCCGGACGGCCCTGCTGATCTTCCGATAAGCGTCATGCCCGCCAAAGTCAACGTATCAGAACCGCACGATCACCGACACCACGATCACCAGCATCAGAACTGTCGGAACCTCATTCATCATCCGGTAGCGCCGACCGCCAAGCCGGTTCTGCCCAGCTGCAAAATTCTTGCGCTGCTGCCCCAGCCAATGATGAAACCAAGTCATCGCCAATACCGCGGCCGCCTTTGTCCAGGGCCAGACCATGGACCAATCAACAATGCCCGGCGTCATCACCAGTGCCAGACCCAGTATCCAGGTGACGATCATCGCCGGGCCCATGATCACCCGGAACAATTTAAGTTCCATCGTTTGAAACAGCGCGTCCAGCTCGGCAGACGATCCACCTCGTTCGGCATGATAGACGAACAGACGCGGCAAATAGAACAACCCGGCCATCCAGGCGATCACCGCCATCACATGAAAGGCCTTCACCCAAGGGTAAATCGCGGCCAGTCCCTCAATCATCCGGGTCTCTCCTGCTCTCTGCTTTCTTCTATCTAGAAAAGAGTCTTAAAGGAATTGATGTTGTAGGGACTGAGGATATCGGAATAGCCTGTCTTGTCCCAAGGATCATCCACAGCGGCAACGCTGTGAGCATTGTGCGCACAACTTTTTGAAACTCCTCCTTTTTCACATTCACTAAAGCAAAAACAACAAGTTACCTATTTCTTCGTCAACGCGGCCTGTGGATGGATTTTCCTTGTTGCCCAACTGAAACATCTTCTCAACACCAGCGTGAATAGCTTGTCCGGACGTGGATAACAAACGACGCTGTGGTCTGAAACGCAGATGCCGCGCTGTTTGCTCATGGATCAAGGCCACCGGTCCTTGCCCTGAGGGCAGGAACATATCAGGATTGTCCACAAGCCCCATCAGTCCAACACGACAAACCCGGATACCCATATGTCCCGCGCGCTTGTTCTCGCGTCTGCTTCCGATACCCGGGCGCGCCTGTTGCGCGCGACCGGCCTGGAGGTCGCACAGCACGCGGCCAGAATTGATGAAGAATCGATCCGCGCCGCGCTGCAGGCAGAAGGCGCAAGCCCGCGTGATGTTGCCGACACGCTTGCCGAAATGAAGGCCCGCAAGGTGGCCGAGCGATATCCCGATGCCATCGTCATAGGCTGCGATCAGGTGCTGGAGTTCAAGGGAAAGGCCTGGGGCAAAGCCACTTCGCTTGATGCAGGCCGGTCACAGTTGCGGGCGCTCAGGGGGCAGACGCACATGTTGTATTCGGCGGTCGTGATATATGAAGGGCTGAAGCCAGTCTGGCGGCATGTGGCAGAGGTGCGGTTGACTATGCGAACGTTTTCGGATGCCTGGCTGGAGGGCTATCTCGCTCGCAACTGGGAGGGCGTGCGTGACAGTGTGGGCCTGTACCGGATCGAGCAAGAGGGAGCACGGTTGTTCCGGCGCGTCGACGGCGACTATTTCAGCGTTCTCGGCTTGCCACTTTTGCCTTTGCTTGGCTACCTCGCCGACCGCGGTATCATCACAACATGACAGACCTTGTCCGAATTCCTCTGGCGGGTGTGATCGGGTCGCCGATTGCACATAGCAAATCGCCGGTGCTTCATGGATACTGGCTGCGCCGCTACGGCATCCAGGGTCACTACATTCCGATGGATGTGACTCAGGCCGACCTGAAAACCGTGCTGGAAACGCTGCCGAAATTGGGGTTCGTCGGCCTGAACGTGACAATTCCGCACAAGGAAACCGTCCTCGCCCTCGCTGATATCGTGACCGACCGTGCAGCCCTGATCGGGGCCGCAAATACCCTTATCTTCCGAAAGGATGGTAAGGTGTTCGCCGATAATACCGATGGCTCTGGCTTCATTGCAAATCTGCGGCAAGAAGCACCGCATTGGGCGCCCGCCTCCGGCCCTGCAGTCGTTTTCGGTGCCGGGGGCGCCGCCCGTGCTGTCATCGCGGCCCTCATAGAGGTTGGCGTGCCGGAAATCAGGCTGGCCAACCGTACCCGTGCCCGCGCCGAAGCGCTGCGGTCAGACTTTGGCGCCAAGGTCCATGTGCATGACTGGGTGCAGGCGGGAAATCTGCTGGATGATGCGGTGACAGTAGTGAACACGACGGCACTCGGTATGACCGGGAAGCCAGAGTTTCGCGTGCCGCTTGATGCGCTGAACCCGCGCGCGCTTGTAACTGATCTTGTTTACGCCCCCCTGCAGACGACGTTGCTTGATCAGGCGGCGCAAGCGGGGTGCACCGTGGTCGATGGTCTTGGCATGTTGCTGCATCAGGCGGCCCCGGGCTTTGAGCGGTGGTTTGGAACCCGGCCAGAGGTCGATGTCGCCACCCGCGCCGCGGTACTCGCGGCATGACGCCGTTTCGTCTGGGCCTGACCGGCTCCATCGGAATGGGAAAATCAACGACTGCGGCAATGTTCGCCGCGCAGGGCATACCTGTCTGGGATGCGGACAAGGTGATACGCCGCCTTTACGCTCCAAATGGCGCGGCGGTACCTGCTCTGGTTGCCCTGCACCCCGCTGCCTTGCGTGACGGTGGTATCAGCCGGGATGCGCTCAAGAGCTGGATCGCGCACGATCCTGCCGCCCTGTTGCAGATCGAGACGGTCGTGCACCCGCTCGTCGCGGCCGACAGGGCGACATTCATCGCCGACACCACTGCCGATATTGCCGTGCTCGACATTCCGCTGCTGTTCGAGACAGGGGCCGAGACGCAACTGGATGCCAGCCTTGTCGTCACCGCACCCGCCGCTTTGCAGCGCGCCCGTGTACTGGCGCGCACCGGCATGAACGAGACGCTTTTCGACACTATTCTTGCCCGACAAATGCCCGACAGCCAGAAACGGGCGCGCGCAACCCATCTGATCGAAACACTGAGCCTTGAGGCCTCACGCGCCTGCGTGACGGCGCTGATCGCCTATATCCGGGAAACAAAAGATGCGTGAGATCGTGTTGGATACCGAAACCACCGGTCTTGATCCTAACGACGGGCACCGCATCGTCGAAATTGGCGCGGTCGAACTGTTCAACCACATGCCGACAGGGCGGACCTACCACCAGTACATCAACCCCCAGCGCGCGATGCCGAAAGAGGCGCAGGATGTGCACGGTCTGGGCGATGATTTCCTGCGTGACAAGCCGGAGTTCAAAGCGGTCGGTCGGGCTTTCCTTGATTTTGTGACCGATGCACGGCTGGTCATCCACAACGCCCCTTTCGATATGAAATTCCTGAACGCCGAACTTGCGGCAGCCGGGTTGCCGTTGTTGGGTGCAGACCGGGCACTCGACACGCTGATGATCGCGCGGCAAAGGTTTCCCGGATCTCCTGCGTCACTGGATGCCCTGTGCCGCAGGTTTGGCATCGACAATTCTGCGCGTGAAAAGCACGGCGCACTGCTCGACAGCGAAATTCTGGCCGAGGTATATCTCGAGCTTGTGGGTGGGCGGCAACCTGACCTGGTACTTGCGCCGCAAGTCCGCGCCCGCGCCGAAAATGCCACATCAGGTCACTGGAGACCGCGCCCGCGCCCTAACCCGCTGCCGCCGCTGCTGACCGACACCGAAGCGGTGGCTCACACCACTTTCGTCGCGGCGCTGGGCGACACGGCAATCTGGAAAAAGCGCGCCTGAGCCGGTCAGGACACCATGGGTTGCGCAGGTTTCTGTGCTTCGGCCCGGCGTCCAAGTTCCTGGCGGTACAGTGCCAGAAAGTCGACCGTATCCACGTTCAGCGCTGGAAATCCCCCGTCCCGCGTCACGTCCGAGATGATGCGACGAACAAAGGGAAACAACAGGCGCGGGCATTCGATCAGAAGGAAGGGGTGGAGCTGATCATCGGCAATGCCCTCGACCAGAAAGATCCCGCCATAATCCAACTCGAGCAGAAACAGCGTGTCGCCGCTGGCTTTGTTCTTTGAGGTGACGCGGAACTTGGTAACCACTTCGAACTGGTTGTCTTGCGGGCGCTTGCGGGCATCCAGGCTGACCTGAACCTGAACATCGGGCTGTACTTCGCCGCCCTGCAGTCCTTTCTGAGCGACAACGTTTTCGAACGACATGTCTCGGATGAACTGCGCCAACACCTGCATTTTGACCTGCGCAGGTGCTGCGGGGGCGGCGCTTCCATTGGCTTCAGTCATCGGGATCTCCTGCTTTGAATTGGGCTGACGCGTCTTTAGCAGGTCGCGCGATTTGCCTCAATGCCGCGTCCAGCCCGAGGGCGGGCGAGAGTCGTCTTCGGGAAGTTCTTCCCACGTGCCGTCGATGGCCTCGGTCCGCTGATCTGTCGGGCGCCGTGCCGACGTCGCCATCGAGGCCGCTTTTTCCCAGGCGCGGGTCTGAAGATGCGAACCGACCTTGTCGCGCGCGCGCCGCGCGACAGCGGCCGTAATCAACCTCTGGATCGGCGGAAGCAACAACATCAGGCCGCCGAAATCGGTCAGAAACCCCGGCAGTATCAACAGCACTCCCGCCACAACCACCAGGGCATCACCCGCCAGAACCCGCGCTGGGTTCCGGCGGGCCATAACGGCGGCCTGCAGATCGCTTCGCGCGCGCGCGCCCTGCCTGCGGATCAGCCAGATACCCAAAAGCGCTGTTCCGATCACGACGGCCAGCGTCAGCCAAAGCCCGAGCCACGCTCCCAACGTCACAAATAGTGAGATTTCGACCAGAGGCAGGCCGAGGATCAGGGCGAATAGCCACATCACATCATCTCTCTTTCCGGGCGCAGCGGTAGACTTGTGTGTCCCTCTGACCTACATAGGGCGCAAGGTGGCAGGTTAACAACCCGGTGACCGCCCGTTCCGAGGTTCAAGATGAGTTCTTCCGTGATTCAACTACTGGTACTGGCAGGTGTTGCCGTCTTCCTGATCCTGAAGCTGCGTTCTGTTCTCGGAACGCGCGAGGGGTTTGAGAAGCCCGCAACCCCCGTTGAAGATGCGACCCCCCGCGCTGCTCGGCGTGACTTCGAGGTGATCGACGGCGGGCCGGATCGCGATATCGTCGATCATGTCGCCGACGGCAGTGCTGCCGCCAAGGGGTTGGCCGAGATCAAGCAGGCCGAGCCAAGCTTTTCCGTCAGCGAATTCCTCGCCGGTGCGCGCGGCGCTTACGAGATGATTCTGATGGCCTTTGAAAAAGGTGACCTCGCGTCGATCCGCGCGTTTCTTGGTGACGATGTCTATGCGACATTCGCCGAAGTGGTCGAGGCGCGCGAACGTGAAGGGCTGACAATCGAGTCGCATTTCGTCGGGTTGCGCGAGCTTGGATTGCAGGAAGCGAAGTTTGACAGCACGACCCGCGAGGGCGAGATTTCTGTCCGCTTTGTGGGCGAGCTGACGTCTGTCGTACGCAACAAGGCGGGTGAGATTGTCGAAGGCAACGCCACCGCAATAAAGCGCCAGCGCGACGTCTGGACATTCGCGCGCCGGATGGGGGTAGACGATCCCAACTGGCAGCTTGTCGCAACGGGCGAATGACGGCCGCCCGATGCGCGCCGGTTCGCATATGCTGCGCGCTCTGCTGTTTGCAATCATTGCAATGACGGCCACAGCGCCAGCAACCGCTGACATACTTGGGTTCGACGATCTTGAAGACTGGGCGGCCGACAACCACGCGGCCGCCCTTTCGGTTTTCGTGCAGACTTGTGATCAACTGGATGATCCGGAGTGGACCCCGATCTGCGCATTCGCGCGCGACACGGCGCCAACCGGCGCGCGCAGCTTTTTCGAGATGTTCTTCCGCCCCGTTCTGATCGGCACGCCGCCTGCTCTTTTCACCGGGTATTATGAGCCTGAATTGCGCGGATCGCCCGTGCGTACGCCGCGGTTTGCCTATCCGCTGTATCGCAGGCCGCCCGAAATGGCCGCCGACGCGCCGTGGTACTCTCGCGCCGACATCGATAGCGCGGGGCGGCTGCGCGGGCGGGGGTTGGAACTTACCTGGCTCGAAGACCCTGTCGAAGTCTATTTTCTTCAGATTCAGGGATCGGGTCGCATTCGGATGCCCGATGGCGAAGTCATTCGCGTGGGCTATGCCGGCAAGAACAACCAGCCCTACCGCTCCATCGGTCAGGAACTGATCCGGCGTGGCGTGTTTGAAGCAAGCGAGGTCTCGGCCTCGGTGATTCAGGATTGGGTTCGCCGCTATCCCGCCGAGGGGCGGGCCCTGCTGAATACAAACCCGTCATTTGTGTTTTTCCGCAAGATCGCCGATCTCGATCCTGAAAAAGGTCCGATCGGCGCGATGGGCCGCTCAATCACCACCATGCGCTCGATCGCAGTCGACCCGGCCTTCGTGGCATTGGGCGCCCCCGTCTGGGTAGAGAAAAACGGGGCAGGTCCGTTGCGCCGCTTGATGATCGCGCAGGACACCGGCGGCGCAATCAAGGGGGCGCAGAGGGCGGATATCTTTTTCGGTACCGGCGCCGAGGCCGGACGCCTTGCAGGACAGGTCAAGGATGGCGGCCGGATGATAGTCCTGATGCCGATCGAACGCGCTTTTGCGATGCTGTCGGACGGCTGACGGCAATGTCGCGTCGCCGACACTTGCGGCCAGAAGAGGAAGACCTCTGGCAATCTGTCGCGCGCACGGCCCAGCCGATGCACCCCCAAAAAGCACGACCCCGAAGCCTCGAATTACCCGCCAGTCTGCCACAGGAAAAGCCGAAGCAACCACCAGCCGCGTTGCCCTGGTTCCGGATCGGCGAGGCCTCCCGCGCATCGGCGCGACAGGCCGCACTTCCCGACCTTTCCTCACCCATGTCGCCGGCACCCCCCCGCATGGATGCCAAGGCATTTGCCCGCATGTCGCGCGGAAAGCTGGCCCCAGAAGCGCGGATTGATCTGCACGGCCTGACACTCGCAGAAGCACTGCCGGAACTGACCGGTTTTATCCTCAATGCACAGGCGCAAGCGCTGCGTCTGGTTCTCGTCATCACCGGCAAGGGGCGCCGCAGTGGTGATGACGGACCTATCCCGCAGCGGCATGGCGTACTGAAACATCAGGTGCCACTTTGGTTGCACCAGCCGCCGCTTGGCCTTGCCGTGCTGCAGGTCGCCGAGGCGCACCTGCGCCACGGCGGCAGCGGAGCGTTCTATGTCTACCTGCGCCGCGCGCGCTGAGCGGCTATTTCGATAGCTCGTTATTGATCGCTACGACCGGAGACACAACGATGGCCGTGGCGCCACGCGCGGTCAGAACGATCCCCGGCAAAAGCCCGACGCGCCCGGCATTGTCCGAGTCGAACGCATCCTGAACCGAGCCAATTCTGCTGATCAGCGCAATCAGCTCTGGCGAGTCGCCGATTGTGAAATGGCCCGATCCGGTCGAGAAGGCGGCAACGTCGATCACCCGAACCTCAAGATCCGACACCTGATCAATGTTCGTCAGGTTCCCCAGACGGTTTGGCTCGCCCGACACCAACGACGACAGGCGCAGCGCCTTGTCCTTTTGCGACGAGAAGATCAGGAATGGCTGCGGCAACCGACCAAAAGTGTCAGCCTGCGATCGGAACACCTCGACATCTATGTCAGGCGACAAAAGCACGACGCCCGCAAGGTTCCGCTTCAGCTTGTCGGGGTTGCGGATGTCCATCTGGCGCAGCGTTTCCACCAGCAATTGCGCGCCCATCGAATGTCCGACAACGATAACCTCCTGCGCGCCTGCGGCAACCACCTCGTTGAACAGCTTTTCAAGCCCGTCACGCGCATACAGCGCTGAATCGCGGTCATGCACATAGCCCAGCGCCTGTCCCGCCGAGGGCCAGGAATAATGCACGGTAACGCGTGGCAGATCCAGATCGTGGGCAAGTTGCGCGATCCGGTAGACGCCTTCGGCGAAGGTGTTGTTGAATCCATGCACAAAGATCAGCGCGCGCTGCTTTGGGCCGACCTCGGACCGCATCGCGCTGCTCAGATCCCGGCGGAAATCGGATGGGCTGTCAAACACCACACTCTCTGCCGTCAGGAAATCTGTCCTCGGGTTGGTGGCACGGCCTTCCTTCGGCCATTTGATCTGCCCCACCTCACGATCCGGAGGGATCGAGATGTCATAGCGTGCCAGCGACAGCACGGGCGACCGGTCGGACCCGAACGATCCTATGATTGGATCGAACGCCCGCGTCGTGCCGACGAAAACCGGCTCGATCGTGCCAATTCCACGCGACACAGGGTCGACCGTGATGACGCCGCGCTGTCCACAGGCCACGACAAGGCAGAGACTGGCAAGCAGGAACAGCTTCCGGGTCATTCTGTTCTCTCCTTTTTGTGGGCGCGAACACGCATCGCCATTGCGCCCAGACATGACCTTGCGTGGCCGCGCCAGTCAACCCCGCCACGCTTTATCAGAGAACGTATCTGCTCAGATCAGCCGATCGTGACAGTGCACCGATATTGGTTTCGACGAATGCGGCATCCACCACAACGGCATCCCCCGATCGGTCGGGTGCCGTAAAGGACAGCTCTTCGAATACCCGCTCCATCACCGTGTAAAGCCGCCGCGCGCCGATGTTCTCGACCGAGGCATTCACTTCGGCGGCGATATGCGCCAGTGCCGCGATTCCGTCGGGCGTGAAACTGACGGCAACCTGTTCGGTCGCCATAAGCGCGGAATACTGCCGCGTCAGGGCGTTGTCGGTTTCGGTCAGGATGCGGACGAAATCGCCTTCGGTCAGCGGCTGAAGTTCGACCCGTATCGGCAGACGACCTTGCAATTCCGGCAGCAGGTCGGACGGCTTGGCGGTGTGGAATGCGCCGCTCGCGATGAACAGGATGTGGTCGGTCTTGACCGGGCCGTATTTGGTTGAGACTGTCGTGCCCTCGATCAGCGGCAGCAGATCGCGCTGCACGCCTTCGCGGCTGACATCCGCGCCCCGCGTATCTGACCTGGCGCAGACCTTGTCGATCTCGTCGATAAAGACGATGCCGCCCTCTTGCACGGCGGCCAGCGCGGCCTTTGTAACGGCTTCATCATCCAGCAGCTTGTCGGCCTCTTCTCCCAGCAGCAGATCATAGCTTTCCGCCACGCTGAGGCGCTTGCGGGTCGTGCGCCCGCCAAAAGCCTTGCCGAGCATGTCCTGAAGGCCCTGCATCTGTTGTTCCATGCCGGGCATTCCACCCATCATCGGCATTGCCGGACCAGCCTCGGCCACCTCAAGTTCGATCATCGTGGCGTCAAGTTCGCCGCGCTTCAGCTTGCCGCGAAACATATCGCGGGTCTGTTCGCGGGCATCCTTGCCGGCCAGCGCCTCGATCACACGATCTTCGGCGGCCTTGTGGGCGCGGGCACGCACCTCATCCCGCATCTGGGCGCGGGTGTCGATGATGGCGGCATCCATCAGATCGCGGATGATGCTGTCAACATCGCGGCCGACATAGCCCACCTCGGTGAACTTCGTCGCCTCGACCTTCAGGAACGGCGCTTTTGCAAGCCTGGCCAGCCGTCGGCTGATCTCGGTCTTGCCGACGCCTGTGGGGCCGATCATCAGGATATTCTTGGGATACACCTCATCGCGCAGATCATCGCCCAGTTGCTTGCGCCGCCAGCGGTTTCGCATGGCAACCGCAACGGCGCGCTTTGCGTCATTCTGGCCGATGATGTGACGGTCAAGTTCGGACACGATCTCGCGCGGGGTCAGGGTGGTCATGGGGTCTTTCCGTAGGGCGGCAGGCGGTGCTTGCCGGGAAACTCGGGCAGGGCGCGCATCAGAGCCGACCGCAGCGGTACCCACCACGTGCCAAGGGCTGTAACGAACCCGCCCAGAATGATCAGGATGAAGGTGAAAGACTGGATATCGCCGCCGCCGTCGCCCTGTATGATCCAGCCAATCACCAGCGCAATATAGATCAGCGCTGCCGTCAGGAACGACCGGCGGTCAATGATCAGCGCAAGCGTTCCAATCAGCGTCAGCGACACGGCAAGCGACACGATTCCCACCGTGCCGCCGACGTTGTAAAGCGTCAGCGCCACCGTGTTCACCAGCGCCGGGGCCGCCAGCAGATGCAGCCAGAACGCGGTCGCCGCGTGGCGGCCAAGGCGATGCGGATCGCGCGTATCAAACCACATCGCCACAAGAAACACCGCGATGCCGAAACCCAGCGTCGCCAGCGCGAATTGCGGGCTTTCCCGCAGATCGAACATCCCGCCAAATCGCCCGCTTTCCTGTCCGGCCAGCCCGACAAGCGAGTCGATCGAGGCGGTCATGGAATAGATCGCCCCCAGCACGAACACGCCCAGAATAAAGGCCGCAAAGGGCAGCCGGAACCGCCGATACCAGGCGGCCATGCCCAGCGCCGCCAGAACAAAGCTGGCCACCACCGACAGGCGCAACGACTGATCCGACGCGTCAAGCATCGTGATCGCCGACAGATAGATGCCGCCGCCAAACGCTGATGCCAACACCATCGACGGCAGGTTCATCCGCCGTTTCAGGGTGAAATACCCTGCCCACCACCACGCGATCGCGGCGCAGATCAGCGGCAGCGCCACCAGAATGGCAAATCCGCCGAATGTGAACAGGAATGCGGCTATTCCCGACAACAGGATGACAAGGCCGATGGAAACGAAGATTTCGCTGAAGCCGCGAAAGAATTCGAACGGCTCATCCTCGGCGGGCATCGCAAGTCGCTTGCCCGCCCGGTCGTCGGCAAGGGCAGTGACCGACGCGGCCTGCGCCTCGGTCAGCACACCTGCGGCAACGGCGGCGCGCAGATCATCGGGGCCGAAAGCGCGGGCGGGATCAGCCACGGATTGTCTCCACCGTCAGGTTTCCGTTGGTATAAACACAGATGTCGGCGGCTATCGCCATCGCGCGCCGGGCTATGTCTTCGGCGGGCAGGTCAGTGGTCATCAGCCCGCGCGCGGCAGCCAGCGCATAATTGCCGCCCGACCCGATGGCGGCTACATCATGCTCCGGCTCCAGCACGTCGCCAGCGCCGGTGATGACGAACAGATCGCGCCCGTCGGTTACGATCAGCATTGCCTCGAGATTGCGCAGGTATTTGTCCATGCGCCAGTCCTTTGCCAACTCCACACTGGCGCGCGCAAGCTGACCCGGCAGCGCCTCGAGCTTTTTCTCAAGCCGCTCCAGCAGGGTGAAGGCGTCGGCGGTCGATCCGGCAAAACCCGCAACGATATCACGCCCGCCGGGCGACAGACGGCGCACCTTGCGGGCCGAGCCTTTGATCACGGCCTGGCCCAGGCTGACCTGCCCATCCCCCGCCACCACAACCTGACCGCCGCGCCGCACGGCCAGGATCGTCGTGCCGTGCCAGCCGGGAAACCTGTCTTCTGCCATCGTTTGCCTCGCGCCACCTTAAGCGAATATGGCTCGACGGGACGGGCGGCACAACCCGGCCCGCCCGCAAAGAAAAAGGGCGCCGGAGTGGCGCCCGCTTCTGCATGTCACCGAAGAGGGATCAGATCGCAGAATTGATCCAGTTCGCCAGCGCCGCCTTGGGCGCGGCACCAACCTTGTTCGACACAACCTCACCGTTCTTGAACAGGAACAGCGCCGGGATACCGCGCACGCCCAGCATTGCCGGGCTTTCGGGGTTCTCATCGACGTTGATCTTCACGATCTTTACCTTGCCGCCGTATTCGGCAGAAAGCTCTTCCAGTGCAGGGCCGATCTGGCGGCACGGGCCGCACCATTCGGCCCAGAAATCGACCACGACCGGAACCAAAGCCTTGCGAACTTCGGCGTCGAATGTGGCGTCAGTGACGTGGGTGGTTGCCATGACAAGTCTCCGTGGCGGGATGCGTTGAATTTGAACCTATGGACGGGTGTGCCGCCCGTCAAGGGAGGCCGCCCCGCTGCAAGGCCGCCATGATCAGGGCGCGGGGCAACAGCATCAGGCTGGGCCCGCCCGTCCACAGAACTGCAACATGAACCTCGCGACCGGGATAGATCTGGGTCAGGACGGCTTGGTAGGCCCCCATTTGCCGCAAAAGCCCCTCGGGGACGTCCTCGACGCGCTCCGGGAACAGGCGGTTCGATTTATAATCGATGGCCAGGACGCGATCCGGTTCAATCAACAGCCTGTCGATGGAGCCGTAAACGCGCTGCGCTCCTAAAACACCCGTCACCGCCACTTCGGCCAGCGTTTCTGCGGCGAACAGCGGTGCCAGCTCCGCATCGGTTAGAACCACGGCAACCTCGGCCAGCCGCTGCGCGACAACGGCGGGATCAGCATCAGGCCCCAGCAATGCGGTGGCGCGGTTCGGCCAATCGGTGGGGGGCAGCGTCGGCAGGTGTTCAAGCAACAGGTGCAACTCTGTGCCGCGTTGCTTCGCGGCCCCTTCAAGCGTTGGGTCCGCCTCGCCGGGCATCATCTTTGCACCTCCCAGATCCGAAGGTGACAACAGCGGCAGGCTTCGTGCAATCACGGGCGCAGCGCGCTGAACCCAGTCGGGCAGGCCGGGCTTGATCGTCGGTTGGCTGACGACAGGCGTTGTGTCGGGCGGCCACACCCCATGACCAAGGCGCAAGGAACCGTCCGGCTGCATCACTGCCCCGGCGGCATCCATCCCGGCGCGAACGATACCATACCAGCAACCGTCGCTGTCGGTTTCACCCGCCGCAGCGACGATCAGCCAAGATTGGGCGCGCGTCATGGCGACGTAAAGCAGGCGCAGGCTTTCTGCCGCCGCCTTTTCGCGCCAAAGGGTATTGTTGTCAGTCAGTATCTGTGGCGCATCCGCCGACGGCATCCGCCAGACTGCCAAGCCATCGGCCAGCGTCACAACTTCGCGCTTGTCGGAAAGTACGCGGTTCTGCGTTTCGGGCAGAATGACGATGGGCGCCTCCAGCCCCTTAGCGCCATGCACCGTCATCACGCGGATCCGGCCCGCAGCCTCGCCCATCTGCCGCTTGATTTCGACGTCATCGGCGGAAAGCCAGCCCAGAAAGCCGGTCAGACTCGGCACCTCGGTGCGCTCATAGGCCAGCGCCTGCGACAGAAATTCGTCGATCCCGTCTTCAGCCTCGTCGCCCAGGCGCGCCAGAAGGCGGCGGCGACCGTCGTGTCGGGTCAAAACCCGCTCCACCAGATCGTAGGGGCGCAGATAGTCGGTCTGATCGCGCAGATCGTGCAGCATTTCCAGTGTCTGCGGATGGTCGTCCGCCACGTCGCGCAGAGCAACCCAGAGATAGGATTTTCGACTCTGAGCAAGCGAAAAAAGCTGCCATTCCGTCCAGCCGAACAGCGGTGACCGCAGGGCTGCGGCCAGCGACAGATCGTCTTCTGGCGTGGCGAGGAAGGCGAGCAGCGCGGTCAGGTCTTTGACTGCAAGCTCTGCCCGCAACTTCAGCCGGTCAGCCCCGGCAATTGGCAGGCCAGCGGCCTTGCAGGCGCGGATGATCTCGGAAAACAGGGTCGATCGCCGTTGCACGAGGATCAGCACATCGCCCGCCGTTGCCGGGCGCGGCCCGTCGTCGGTGGGGATCTGAACGCCCCGAGCCAGCATGTCAGAGATCCGGGCGGCAATGCGACGGGCAAGCTGGGCCGCGTGATGTTCGCCCGAAATCAGATCGGTCGGATCATACCAGTGGTCCGGCTCAGGGTCTTTCACCGGCGCAATGGCCGGCCAAAGATCGACTCGCCCCGGCAAATCGGATTTGAAGGCGATATGCTTGACCTCGCCGCCCAGATCGCGCCCGGCACGTTCATCAAAGGTAAGGTCCACAAGCCGCAGAATGGCGGGTGACGAGCGGAACGAATATTCCAGCGTCAGATCGGCAAGATGCGTGCTTACCTCGGCCAGCCGCCCACGGAAATGCGCCTTCATGCTGTCGAACGCCAACAGGTCGGCCCCCTGGAACGAATAGATCGACTGTTTCTTGTCCCCGACGACAAAGATCGTCCGAGCGGTATCACGGGCGCCGCGCCCTGCGGTGAACTCTTGTGTCAAAAGCTCGATCACCCGCCATTGTTCGGGGCTGGTATCCTGCGCTTCGTCGACAAGGATGTGGTCGATACCGCCATCCAGCCTGAACAGCACCCATTGTGCGACAGATGGGTCTGTCAGCAGCGCCCGCGCCTTGCCGATCAGATCGTCGAAATCAAGCCAGCCGCGCACCGCTTTGCGCGCCGCATATTCCGGCAGGAACCGCGCTGCAAATTCGTGCAGCGCGTGCGTGCGCTGGGCCGCCAGCAGCGAGATGCGGCGCGGACGGGCGCCCTCGACGCGGCGCATCAGCGCCTCGAGCGGATCGGCGAGCGCGCCAAGCGCTGCGCGGGTTGCCTTGGTGGGAAAGGCGCCGATCTTTGCACTGAACGGGTCTTTTGCACCCGATCCGGTCAAAAACAGCGCCTCAAGTGCCGCCAGTGTTTCAAAGTCAGGGTACATCAAAGGCAGCCTGCCAAGGCGATCTGCGGCCTTCACATCATTGACCGATCCGGTGGACATGATCGCAGCCACCCGCGCCAACAACCCGGCCTCGCCGCCAAGGAAAACGTCGGAAATCAGCGTCTCGGCCGTGACGCCTGCGGCCAACCCGAACTGCCGCAAGGCTTCTGGCCAAGCCAGGGGTTGGCCAAGGCTGTTGCGGTTACGGGCGACCTCGTCGGTCAGATCGTCCAGATTTTCGCCGGTGAACAGGCGGGCAAGGGCGGCTACAGCGTCTGGCGCAAGACGATCAGCCATTTCGTCGACAATGTCGGCACGCAACAGCTTTGCAGCGCGATCGTCCATCTCGGCAAATTGGGGCGACACCCCCGCCTCCAGCGGAAACCGCCGGAGCAGTGAGGCGCAGAACGAATGGATCGTCTGGATCCGCAGACCACCCGGCGTTTCGATGGCGCGCGCGAACAGCCTGCGCGCGCGTGCCAACGTATCGGTATCAACCGCATCCTCGACTCCCAGTTCGGCCAGTGCGCCCCGCAGTTGCGCGGCATCCAGCATTGCCCACCGTCCCAGCCTGCGGAACAGGCGGTTCTGCATCTCGGACGCGGCGGCCTTGGTATAGGTCAGGCACAAAATGCGTTGCGGCTCGACACCGCCCAGCAAAAGCCGCGCCACCCGGTCTGTCAGCACACGGGTCTTGCCCGATCCGGCGTTGGCCGAAAGCCAGGTGGAGGCGACGGGATCGGCCGCCTGAACCTGACGCTCGCTGGCGCTGGCGCTGTCGCGAATCATCCGACATCCTCGGGCTGTGGTGGGTCGGCCATTTCCCATTCTCCGAACCGGGCGAGGTGGTCATAGTCGCCGGGGAACCGGGCATCAAACACCGCCCGTCGCGCGGCATAGCCCTGATCATGCGACAGATAACGTGCGATCAACCGGTGCAGGTCGTCCCAGACCGCTGCTGTCAGGTCGGCGGTCATCTCGGCCGTCTCTACTTTTGCGGCGGCGTTCAGGCCGATGTAGCTGATCCGCGCCACTTCGCGCGGGCCCAGCTCCACAAAGGCTCCGCGCTCGGCCATCGCCGCTTCAAGCAACAACTGCTTGTCAAAGGCGCTCTGCTGCTTTTGGGTCGGCGGGGCGCCGGTCTTGTAGTCAAGGATGTGCAGCCGCCCGTCCGGCAAGAGGTCGATCCTGTCCGGCTTTGCCGTCAGCGTGAAACCAACGGCGGGAAGGCCGACCGCGCCTTTCGTTTCGATCATTACCGGCACGCCATCACTGGCCGCCTCACGCGCCAGAAACGGGCCGGCGGCCCGATCAAGCCGCGCCCGCCACAAGGCGCGGGCGGCGGGCCACGGAACGTCCTCGGCAAGGACTTCATCGGCGATCAAAAGCAGGCGCGCCCGCGCCTCGGCGGGGGTTTCGGGCGTGCGGTCGCGCACGAACCGCTCCAGAATGGCGTGCAGCACTGACCCGCGCACCATCGCATCGGGCGTATGCCGCAGCGGGTCGAGTGGGCGCAGGCGCAGGATGTGGCGCGCATAGATTGCGTAGGGATCGCGGATCAGCGTGCGGATGCCCGTCACCGCCAGATCGCGTGGCCGCACATCGACAGGTGGGCGCGGGGCGGGGCGGTGTGCGGGGGCGACCGCGGCCACCGGCTCTTCCAGCGCCCGCGCAAGATCAAGCCAGACACGGCCACGCGCCCGCATTGCCGCCAGCGCCTCTGGCCCGCGCCGCTCCGGCAGGCCGTCCATAAGGTTCAGGAGGCGGTTTACCCAGCGTGACGGGACGGTTTCCGCCTCAGCGTTGCGCTGGGCGCGCGTCAGGATCACCTGTGGCGCGGCGATTGCCAGTTGATAGTCATGCGCTGACAACCCGATTTGCCGTTCAGGCAGCAACAGACCCGCTTTTTGCCGCATCTGGCGGTTCAACCAAGGGTCGGGCGGCGGCAGTTGTGGCCAGCTGCCGTCATTCAGCCCAGCAAGAATTACCACGCTCGCCCGGCATTCACGGGCCTCGCGAGGGCCAAGAATGGCGATCAAGGGGTGGCCTTGCACCGCCTCACGCACTTCGCCGCGGGCCATGATTCCGTTGAACAAGTCGTTGTAATCGGCAGGCGTCAGAATGCCGCCATGCACCGCCTCACGCTGCAGATCGAAGATGGCGGCCTGTGCCGCCGCCCCCGCGCCCTGATCCCACATCTCGCCAGCGCCAATACCTTCCGGCCCGCGCGCCAAGGCTTCGGTTAATGCAATATGGCGGGTAACGTGATCGCAAAGCGGCAGCGGATGAGCCGCCTCGACGCCCCCGATCATCGCAGAAATCCACGCCGCCCACGGCACGGCGCGGGGATCTTTTTGCTGTTTGGCCCAGAGCGTCACCGCAGATCCGTCTGGAAAGACGGGACCGAATCGCCGCAGATGTAATTCAAGATCGCGGGTAAGGCGCAGATGGTCGCCGCGACCGCCGCCCGTCGCGGCCAGCGGATGTTTCAGCAGCGTCAATACGGTCTCGGCGGTCAGCCTACGCCCGAACAACGCCGCAGTATGACGCAAAAGGCGCCCCGGCGCGGAAAGGGCCAAGGGGCGCCCCGCGCTGTCGTCGGGCCGGATCGCCCACCGGTCAAGCGCCGCCGTGACCTGCCGCGTCAACATACGGTCGGGCGTGACAAGCGCGGCTGAAACGCCCCGCTCTGCCGCGTCGCGGAGCACAAGCGCTATTGCCATCGCCTCGGCGCGCGGCCCTGCCGCTTCAATCAGCGTCATCGTCTGCGTCGCGTCATGCAGATCGGGCAGGTCCTGACCTTCTGCCAGCCACTGATCCGTAACCGGTGCGGGCCGTAAAGACAAAGAAACCAGCCTGTTCAGAGACGTTTTTGGGCCGCAAGAGATCCAATGACGTACCTGCGATGGCTTCACTTCAAGCGCGTCCATCAGGCGGCGATACCGGAATTGCGGGTGATCTTCACCGGTCAGGGCATCAGACAGCGCGGACCAGACATCACCCGGCAGATCAAAGTCAAAGCCCGGCAGAACCAAAGCGCCCTGCGGCAATGCCGCAACCGCGCGCATCAACAGCGCTGTTGTGCCGCGTGACCCGGTGGACCCCGCAACGATCACCGGGTGCTGCGGCGGGTCGGCTTGCCAGCGACTGGCAAGCCGCAGCACGGCAAGCCGTTGCCGCGCCTCTGTGTCAGGCGCATCAGCCCCGCCAAAGAACGGTGCGACGATGCCCAGAAAATCCTGCGTTCGCTTCCAATGCGCTGAATGGTCCGACACATCGAGCGCGGCCAGCGTATCCGGGCTGACGCCTTCGCCCTGCATCTCGTCCGTCAGCAGGGCAAGACTGTCGGCAAGATCGTAAAGCGCGGCCCTTGGCGCAATGTCGGGCTGTGCGTCCAGCAGGCCCGAAACAAGCCGGGCGATTTCAAGCCGCCGACGCAGGGGCGAAACGGCGGGCGGCAGGGCATTTGCGGGGTCTGCCCCGATATCGGTGATCAGGCGCAGGCGCGGCAGCAAGCAAGAACCCTTGGCGGTGAACACATCCCGCACAGCGCGGCGCATTCGGGCGGTGTTGAGATACATTTCAACCCGCGCCATAGCCTCGGGCGGCTGTGCGCCAAGACGATCCTGCAGACCCGTAACCAGTGCCGCGGGAAAATCTGTCCCCGGCGGCAAGGCAAAAAGACGCGGGCCGGGGGAGTCAAACATGCCCGTCCTCGCGCAGCATCGCCTCGGCAACGGCGATGCTTTCCGGGCGACCGACATCGCACCAACCGCCCTGATGGACCAGTCCGAAGGCGCGGCCCTCGGCAATCATCAGATCCCACAGCAGGTTCAGAGAAAACACGCGATCGGGGATCATGGCCAGCCCTTCGGTCCGGATCACCTGCACACCCAGATAGATGAAACCCGGCGTATCATCTCCGGGATGGCGGCGAATACGACCCGCAGTGTCCATCGCGAAATCTGCGCGCGCGCCATGCCCCAGAGCGGCTTCATGCGGCAACAGCATCAAAAGCGCGCTCATGGCAGGACCGTGCCACGCGGCGTCAAGTTGATCTATCGGGTTGCCCCCGGTCCATATTGCATCAGAATTCAGCGTCAGGACGGGATCGGCGCCAAGCAGCGGCAACGCTTGCCGAAGCCCACCGCCGGTTTCAAGGATGGTATCCCGCTCCCACGACAGTTGCACTTGGTGGCCAGCCAGATGCGCGGCCAACTGCTCGCCAAGATAGTGAAGGTTCACCACGATCGGGTCGGCCCCCGCAGCCTGCGCCAGATCCAGCGCATGGCCGATCAACGGCTTGCCCGCCACCTTGATCAGCGGCTTTGGACGGGTGGCGGTCAGCGCGCCCATCCGGGTGCCAAAACCCGCTGCGAACAACATCAGGGCGCGAGGGTGCCGCATAGACTGCGAATCCTTTCCAGACGGTCCGGCGTGGGTTCCGGCAGCAGGTCTGCGCATATGTTGGCAAGCGGTGCCAGCGCCGGATGCGCAAGGTTACGCTGCAATTGCGCCCAGACGCGGGGGATAAGTGCGACATAGGCCGGTTTGCCCGCAACCAGCGACAGCCGCGCGAACACGCCCAGAATACGCAGCGCCCGCTGCGCGCCAAGGGCCGCATATGCGGGCGCAAACGCGGCCTCGTCCGACCCCGTGGAGTCAAGGAACCGCTGCATCGTCGCCCTCTCGACAGCCGCAGGCACGTCGCGGCGGGCATCCTGGCAAAGCGAGACGAGGTCGTATCCGGGCTGCCCCATCTGGGCGAGTTGAAAATCGAGCAGTCCGACCCGCGCCAGACCGCTTCTTTCCGGCAGCCAGAGCAGGTTTTCGGCGTGATAGTCGCGCAGGATCATCACACGCGGGCCGTCGGCAAGCGTTGCCAGCGCCGCCTCTGTGGCGGTTCGGAACGGTTCGGTGGCGACACGCACACCGGTGATCGCGAAGCGATACCAGTCGACCGCAAAGACCGCTGCTTCGGCCCAGTGCGCCGCAGTCGGGTTGGCGAGGCCAGTCGCGGGGGGGTGCGCCTGAAGGCAGACCAGCACATCGCTTGCGGCCGCGTAAAGCTGTCGTTCCAGCGACGGATCAAGCGGCGCTACCTTTGAAAAAAGGCTGTCGCCCAGATCTTCCAGCAGCAAAAACCCGTGCGACCGGTCCTCGGCCATGATCCCCGGTGCCGACAGGCCAAGCGCACCAAGATGGCGCGCGATATGCACGAAGGCCCCGACATCTTCGCCGCGGTCAGGCGGCGCATCCATCAACACCGCCGTTTGTCCGTTCTGTCGCAGCCGGGCATAGCTTCGGGCAGAGGCATCTCCGGCGAGGAATTCATGGTGCGCCCCGGCCCAACCTGCCCGGTCAACGAAGGCTGCACAAAGCGCGGAACAATCAGCCACGCAAGTCGTCCGCCAATCGTGCCAGCCGGTCGGCCCAGCGCGGCCCGCCAGTCAGATCGACACGCCGACCTTCGCCGTCCGGCGAAAATTGCAGATACAGAGCCGATTCCGGCGCACTTTTCCCCAACCTGTCCGGCCACTCCACAAGACAGATCGCGTGGTCAAACGCGTCGTCGAGGCCGAGTTCAAGCACTTCGGCAGGATGCGTCAGACGGTAAAGATCGGCATGCCATATCTCGGCATCATCCGCCGCATAGGTCTGCACCAGCGTGAACGTGGGCGAAGGCACATCTTCATCGCGGCCCAACCGTGCCCGGATCAGGGCGCGGGCAAGATGCGTTTTGCCCGAACCGATCGGTCCGTCCAGCATCAACGCGTCGCCGGGACCAATTCTGGCGGCAAGCCAGACGCCCAGCCGGGCCGTGTCATCCGCCGTGGCAAGAAACATCGAAAGGGCGAAGGGCCGGTTGTCCATGGACCGAGTTTTAGCGGCCGTTTGGCCGGCCGCAAGCCGCTTCGGACGCCTCAGGCACTCATCGCTGTGCGGGACGAGGTAAATCCTGTCGCCGCGGTGCCGTCGCGCGCGCTCGGTCGGAATGCGATCATAGTGGCCCCCCCGCCCAATGGTACGAACCGGCAGGCAACAAGGCGCCCGTCATTCATCCGCGCCTCGTCCGACCATCCGGCCCGTTCTCCCAGGGTCGATGCGAAATGCTCGGACTCGGCCCAGATCGCTGATGGCGCGGTTCGGCTGCGCCAATGGGCGGCCAGCGCTGCGATTCCGCTTTCGCCTCCGACCGAAGACGCAGGGTCATGGCCCCACAAAGTCACATATGCGGCGTTCGACAGCACCAGCAGCCCGGCGGAGGAAAATACGGCAATCGCCTCGTCCATTTCGTCGATGACTGATTGGCCAAGCTCTACTTCGGCCCTGTAGCGGCGCGTCCGCCCCATTTCGGTCGAGATGTCCTCGAACAGCAGCGCCATGGCACCGTCGGGGTGCGGGCGGCCCAGAATGCGAAAGGTCTGTCCCCCCGGCAGGTTCCAGGTTTCCTCGTAAAGACCGGAGACAGCCGCTTTTTCAAGATCGATGATCCGGCTCCGCCAGGTGGGATAGTCCTTTGGTTCGGGAATCATCTGTCGGTCGCGCATCCGGTCCAGAAAGTCGAACAGGGTCGGGCGGCCGGTCAGGAAGTCGGCGGGCAGGGTGGTCAGATCCAGCAGTGCAGGGTTGAACAATGCAAGTTGCCTTTGGCGGTCAAAGATCGCTAGTCCGATGGGAAGATGGGCAAAGGTCTTGGTCAGGGTCTGCGTGAAATCGCGCAGCGACCCTTCGGCCTGCACCAACGCATCGACTGGCTGCGCGAAGATCATCCGGCCATCGCTTGCCGGTTTTACCGTCGCCTCGAACCACAGGGGCCGCTTGCCCGGCGTATCCAGTTGCACCCTTTGGCGGTCGTGGCCCTTCACGGCCATCAGGGAAGGCAACGGCCAGGCCAGTTCCTGTTCGGGGCCAAGGCGCTGGGTGGCAAGCGAAAGATAGGTGGAGTTCGCCCAGATCACCTCACCCTCGGCATTCTCCAGCCAGATCGGCAGCGGGGCCAGCGCAACGGTTCCGCGCAACAGAGCAAGCTCTTCGTCCATTGCGCGCTGAGTCAGCGGGTCGACAAGGTTGGGCGCGCCGTCGACCGCAACATCGGTCAGGCTGATGCGCGCAAGCCCGCTGCGCCATTCTGCCATCAGGGTCAACGAGCTGTGCGCGGCGCCGCCACCGCCGTTGATGATGAAGCGGCCTTCGACCGGCAGGTTTGCGATACGCAGATCAAAGCCGGGAAAGCGTGGCGCAAGAAACGCCATCAGACGTTGCCAGGCTGTGCCGCGCACCGGTGCCGCGGCCAGCAAGGCGCGCGCGCCAGGCGACGCGTCAAGCAGTGTTTCGCCATCGAAAAGAAAGACCGTCCCGGCTGGCCCGTCGGCAAACAGCGTGCCGCGGGGCCGGTGTGAACCCCGCGATAGCAGCGCCAGCACGCCGACGCCGGCAAGAGCCGCCGCAAAAGCTGTCAGCCCCAGCGAAAGGCCCATCGCCCAATCAAAGTCCATCCGCCGACCACCCTGCGTGGAATAGTTAATTCGATGTCAACTATTGGAGGAACAGATTAACGGAATGTGAACGCAAGGTTGATTGACGCGCGAATTCAGCCTTTTATCGGCTGATTGGGTCCCAATGGATCACCTTCCGGCACAACGATTGCGCCGAGCGGCCAGACCACCTCGACAATGGCGCCAGACCTGTCCGGATGTTCGGTTTGCGTTAAAAACGGGTCAGCGCCGTTGGCAAAGCTCAGCTCGGCACCCGACCGTTCCAACAGTGTCTTTGCGATGAAAAGACCCAGGCCCATGCCTTCGTATGCGTGCGGCTGACCGTTATCCTGTGTGGCGCGCCGGCTGCGCATGAACGGATCGCCAATGCGCCCCAAGACATGTGCGGGATACCCCTCGCCATCGTCGATGATGCGAACCGATACGGCCCGATCAGTCCAGGTCGCATCGACCCAGACCTTGCCCTGTGCGAAGTCTACGGCATTTTGTATCAGATTGCGGATGCCGTGAATGATTTCCGGCCGGCGCAGGATGGTCGGCTGCCTGTCATCGCCCTGCGGTCCGGGAAAGAGATCGAACACCACCGACTTGCCGCGTGCCAGATGCGGTTCCGCCGCTTCGCGAAGCACGGTTCCAAGCGGCGCGTGACGCAGGTGACGATCATCCTTGCCCGCGCGCCCCATCGAACGCAGGATATCGCGGCAGCGGTCGGCCTGGGCGCGGATCAGGCGCGCATCTTCCTGAAGGTCGGCCCGGTCTGCCAGTTCGTCAACAAGTTCCGAGCTGACGAGCATGATCGTTGCCAGCGGTGTTCCCAGTTCATGCGCAGCGGCGGCGACAACACCGCCAAGATCGGTCAGCTTCTGTTCGCGGGCCAGCGCCATCTGCGTTGCCAGCAGCGCGTCCGACATTGTTCGGATTTCGGTCGCCACGCGCCGGGAATACAGTGCCAGAAATACGATTCCGATCACGATCGACAGCCAGAAGCCGATTTCGAACATCACCGGCACCTGAAGGATCGTGCCGTCCGGAAAGCGAAGCGGTATGTTGAAAAGCGCGATAACAGTGACCAGCAGAATCGCAATCAACCCAAGCAGCACCGTTGTCCGCAACTCCAGCGCGCTGGCTGAAATGGTTACCGGCACCAGTATCAGCAAGGCAAACGGGTTGTTCAGGCCGCCCGTCAGATAAATCAGAAGGGCCAGCTGCGACACATCGAACAACAGCGTCAACATCGCGTCACGCTCTGACAGCCGCTTGTTTTCGGGAAAAACGAAGGTCGCGACAAGGTTCGCGATTATCGCAGCCCCCACCGCAAGGTAACAAAGCCCCAACGGCAGTTGCATGCCGAATTGACGATCGGCTACGGTAATCGCGGCAAGCTGGCCGGTGACGGCCAACCATCGCAGCAGGATCAGTGTCCGCAGACGAACCCATTCAATGCGCGTGTCGCGGCGCGTGGGGATAGGGAAAACCATGTTCGGCTACGCCTGTAAACTACGAGGTTGATCCTTGTTAGGCCTGCGCCGCGGCCGGATCAATGCGCCAGGATGTCAGGGGCAAAAAGGGGATGACGATGACGAAACTTTTGGCAGGCGCGGCCGTTCTGGCGGTGACAGCCGTGTTGGGAGCAACGGCTTGGGTCACCCTGTCGGGGCGCAACGACGACTCCTTTGCGGCCTGCCGAGGCGGTCAGGTTGCGGGGGGCGCCGCAGCAATCGGTGGGCCGTTCACACTGGTTGACCAGACCGGCAAGACAGTGACCGACGCCGATGTGATCACACGGCCGACGCTGATTTATTTCGGATATGCCTACTGCCCTGACGTTTGCCCGATAGACAACGCGCGCAACGCCGAAGCGGTCGATATTCTGGAAGAGCGAGGGGTTGATGTAAATCTGGTGTTTGTATCGGTCGACCCAAAGCGTGACACACCCGAGGCGCTGGCGGATTACGCCGCAAACCTTCATCCGCGCATGATCGCCCTGACCGGCTCCGACGATCAGATCACCAAGGCGTCGCAAGCCTATAAGGCCTACTTCAAACTGCAGGACAGTGGTGACGAATTCTATCTGGTCGATCACTCGACATTCACCTATCTGATGCTCCCCGAAACAGGCTTTGCCGATTTCTTCCGCCGTGAGGTGACGCCGGATGAAATGGCCGACCGCATCGCGTGCTTCGCCGGCGAGGCCTGAGTGAATTTGACCCAGGGCATTGCGCGACCTACATCTGGTCAGCGTAAGCATGGAAAGCTCAAACATGTCAGATTCAGATATTTCCGATCTTGGCGATGACCGGACGCTTCTTTTGGTTGACGATGACGAACCGTTCGTAAAGCGTCTTGCCAAGGCCATGGAAAAACGGGGCTTCCTGCCCGAAACAGCAGAAAGCGTGGCCCAGGGCAAAGCCATGGCGCAGGCGCGCCCTCCGGCCTATGCCGTAGTTGACCTGCGGTTGGAAGATGGCAACGGCCTTGATGTCGTTGAAATGTTGCGCGACCGCAGGCCGGATTGCCGCATCGTCGTTCTGACGGGTTACGGTGCCATTGCGACGGCAGTTGCCGCGGTCAAGATCGGGGCAACCGACTACTTGTCAAAGCCCGCCGATGCGAACGACATTGCGGCAGCCCTTCTTTACAAAGGCGAAGCGCTTCCGCCGCCGCCGGAAAACCCGATGTCCGCCGACCGCGTTCGGTGGGAGCATATTCAAAGGGTTTACGAACTATGTGACCGCAATGTATCCGAGACGGCGCGGCGCCTGAACATGCATAGACGCACTCTGCAGAGAATACTCGCCAAGCGCAGCCCGAAATAATCGCTGCTGCGTATTAGCAAAAAACCGCCCGCCCTCAAGGTTCAATCTTGAAACCTGAGGGGTACAAGTCTATTGGATTTCGATCCGCAGGAGGGAAATCACAATGGACGTTAATCTTCACGCGCTGACGCTGAAAGAACTGAAAGATCTGCATTCGCAGGTGACAAAGGCAATCGCGACTTTCGAAGACCGCAAGAAAAAAGAAGCGCTGTCAGAGCTTGAAGACAAAGCCCGCGAGATGGGCTTTACTCTGGCAGAACTTACAGGCACAAACTTTAGCCGCAAGCGCGCACCTGCAACGGCGAAATATTCCAACCCAGCCAATTCGGCTGATACCTGGTCTGGCCGGGGCCGCAAGCCGCGCTGGTTTGAAGCCGCGCTGAACTCTGGAAAATCGCCGGAGAGCCTGGCAATCTGACCAGTGTAACCAATCGTGCCGTGAGCGCCGCAGTAGAAGAATATCCACTGAATGGCTTGGTGTTCACGGCAGGCTGACGACACCAGCGCTAGCAAAGCCTGATGGTCGCCCGGTAGCACGGACGACGCAGATTTTTCAGCCCGTGCAGGCCGCCAGAAGTTCGGCGTGACGCCGAACAAAGGCCGCCCGAACCTCGACCGGCGGGCGGAGATGGATTTCAAGACCGGCCATCTGTCCGGCCTCGGGCCGCCCAAACAAGCGATCCGCCTCATCCTTGCGAAACCCGGCGATCTGAACTGCCTCCAACCAGGCCGAGATGCGGTCTGCCTTCTTGATTGCCGTCTTCACAGCCAGCGGCAGCGCTGAGGGCAAGCCAAATCGCAGATGCACCGCGGCCGTAAGCCGCAGGTCAAGTTCGCCGTAGGCCGGGCCAACGGCGGACTTCACCGGGCCGATCATGTCGCCGATCACATATTCCGGCGCATCATGCAGCAGTGCTGCCAGACGCCACCGCGCCGGTGGCACGGGATCGACCCGTGCGTAGATCTGTTCGACCAATAACGAGTGTTCGGCCACCGAATAGGGCCAATCGCCAAATGTCTGCCCGTTCCAGCGCGCAACAAATGCCAATCCGTGTGCGATATCCTCGATCTCGATATCCACCGGGGTTGGATCAAGCAGGTCAAGCCTGCGACCGGACAGCATCCGTTGCCATGCACGCGGCTGTTTCATCGCCCTACCCCAAAAGACGACCAAGCTTTAGCGACCGGCACCGCCGATTGTCGAGAGGGTTACCCTGTGCTATCTGCCCCTCAAATCATAATTCAGACAGGAGCGGACCCCATGCCGAAAGACTACATCGTCAAGGACATCGCGTTGGCTTCGTTCGGCCGCAAGGAATTGATCATTGCAGAAACCGAAATGCCGGGCCTGATGGCGTTGCGCGAAGAGTTCGGTCCCTCCAAGCCGCTTAAGGGCGCACGCATCGCGGGCAGCCTGCACATGACCATCCAGACCGGGGCCTTGATCGAAACGCTTGTGGCGCTTGGTGCGGAAGTGCGCTGGGCCTCGTGCAACATCTTCTCGACGCAGGACCATGCGGCGGCAGCGATTGCCGAGTCCGGCGTCCCGGTGTTCGCCATCAAGGGCGAAACGCTGGAAGATTACTGGACCTACACCGACATGATCTTCCAGTTCAAGGAAGGCACCTGCAACATGATCCTTGACGACGGCGGGGATGCAACGCTTTACATCCTGATGGGCGCGCGGGTAGAGGCGGGCGAAACCGACCTGATCGCTGTGCCGACGAGTGATGAGGAAGTGTGTCTGTTCAACCAGATTCGCAAACGGCTGGCAGCTTCGCCCGGCTGGTTTACCAAACAGCGCGACGCCATTCGCGGCGTTTCCGAGGAAACTACGACGGGCGTTCATCGGCTGTACGATCTGCACAAGCAGGGTCTGCTGCCGTTTCCCGCGATCAACGTGAACGACAGCGTCACCAAGTCCAAATTCGACAACAAGTATGGCTGCAAGGAATCGCTGGTTGACGGCATCCGCCGTGCTACCGACACCATGATGGCCGGCAAGGTGGCCGTGGTCTGTGGCTATGGTGACGTTGGCAAAGGCTCTGCCGCGTCGCTTCAGGGGGCCGGAGCGCGGGTGAAAGTTACCGAAATCGACCCAATCTGCGCCCTTCAGGCGGCTATGGACGGGTTCGAAGTTGTCTTGCTGGAAGATGTGGTCGACAGCGCCGACATCTTCATCACTACCACGGGCAACAAGGACGTGATCCGCATCGAGCATATCCGCGCGATGAAAGACATGGCGATTGTCGGCAATATCGGCCATTTCGACAATGAGATTCAGGTGGCGTCGCTTCGCAACCACAAATGGACGAACATCAAGGATCAGGTGGACATGATCGAGATGCCTTCGGGCGCCCGGATCATCCTGCTGTCCGAAGGCCGCCTGCTCAATCTGGGCAATGCCACGGGCCACCCGTCCTTTGTGATGTCGGCCAGCTTTACCAATCAGGTTCTGGCGCAGATCGAGCTGTGGACCAAGGGCTCGGACTATGCGCCGGGTGTCTACATTCTGCCCAAGCACCTTGATGAAAAGGTGGCGCGCCTGCACCTGAAGAAAATCGGCGTCAAGCTGACCGAGCTGAAGCCGGATCAGGCCTACTATATCGGCGTGTCGGTTGACGGGCCGTTTAAATCGGAACATTACCGCTATTGAGGATGTCGCGCGCTTTGGCATTTGCCGGGCGCGCGCCGCTGATCTAGCCTGTTGCGACCAAGTTTTGTACGAAGGGCAACAGGCGGATGGCCGAACCAGAACAGATATCGAAGCGTGACAAGCTGCGCGACCGGATGCTTCGGTCGCTGCCCAAGGGCGCTCGCGTTGCCGAGGTTGGCGTTTGGGAGGGACATTTCAGCCGCCGGATTCTCGAGATCTGTCAGCCGGCGGAACTGCACCTGATCGACCCGTGGCTGTATCAGCCCGAATTCGGAAACACCGGCTTTGGCCGCAAGAAGAACGAATTCTTGATGGAGCAAAAGTATCAGGACGTGGTGGCAGCGTTCAGCGAAACGCCGACCGTGCAGGTTCACCGTGCGACCTCGGATGCGGCCCTGAATGCCTTCTCCGACGGTCACCTTGACTGGGTCTATATCGACGCCAACCATAACGAGCCGTTCATCGGTCGGGATATTGCGCTATGCCTGCAGAAGGTAAGGCCGAACGGCATTATCGCCGGGGATGATTTCAACTGGATGTCCGACGCCAGCGGTGCGCCTGTCAAACGGGCCGTCGAGGCGGCTGTTGCGGCCCTTGGCGATGCGGCCAGCCTGCGTCTGATGGCAAATCAATACATAATCTCGCTCAACCGCGCCTGACCGGGCAAAACCCGACACAATTTTTCTTTGTGGCCCGTCACCTTTCGCCTAACCTCGCTTCGTACCCGTCTGGTGTATCGAAGGCGGAACATTTGGGGGCATGCCGAACCGGCATCGCAAAGGGATTGGAGTATCAGGAATGAGCAAACGAGACGACCTTATCGCAAAGTATGCTGACGATCTGCGGACCAAGTGCAAAATGGACCCTGATATGGCCCTTTTGACCAAGGTAACAATCGGCTGCGGTCCAGCGATCTATAATGCGGACGCGTCGACAGTTGCTGGCACGGACGCATCAGAGCTTGAGACGATCAAGGCGAACTTCCTGATGAAGAAACTTGGTCTTGCCGACAGCCCGAAACTTATGGACGCGATCAAGGCTGTGATCGAGACCTACGGAAAGTCCGAGCGCAACAAGCACCGTGCCGTGATCTACTACATGCTGGTGAAACATTTCGGCAAAGACGACGTCTACGCCTGACAGCGACGCAATGAGTGGCTGCGCCCGCGTGATCCGCGCGGGCGTTTGCATGCCGGGCTTTTGCATCAAATTCGGCGCGCTTGGCGTTTGCGCGCCGTGACAGCCCGGTCTAGCGTCAATTCATCAGGGCAGGACGCCCGGGACCTTATCAGAACACGTGTGGTGCGAAGGGAGCACGTGGGGTGGATGGAGGGTCCCGTCGGGGTCGGGGCCCTCCGTTTTTCATTTCATTCCAGCCATCGCACAGACCACAGCCCACTCGACTGGCGTCACCGGTTGCACCGACAGGCGCATGTTGCTGACCAACGCCATGCGCGAAAGGCGCGGCTCTGCCTTGCACTCTTCCAGCGTCACCCGGCGCGGAAGGGCCGCCACCGCCCGGATTGTCACGCAATCCCAGCGCGGATCGTCTGTGGTGCTGTCGGGCGCGCTTTCTGCGATGACCTCGACGATTCCGACAATCTCTTTCCCGATGTTGGAGTGGTAGAAAAATCCCTGATCGCCCACTTTCATTGCCCGCATGTTGTTGCGCGCCTGATAGCTTCGCACACCATGCCATTCTTCGCCCAGGCTGCCTTTGGCAACCTGATGATCCCAGCCCCAGACGTCAGGTTCGGATTTGAACAACCACAAGGCCATCAGCCGATCACCTTCTTCCACTCGCTGATCGTTACGCTGTCGAACAACCCGGCTATTGCGTAGGGGTCGGCGTCGGCCCAGGCGCGGGCCTGATCTAGCGTCTCGACACTTAAAACGATCAGTGATCCGGTCATCGACCCGGCATCATCCAGAAACGGACCGGCCATTTCGACCACGCCAGTTGCCTCGATGTGGGCAAGATGGGCCGTGCGGGTATCAAGCCGGATCTGAATCGATCCGGGTTTGTCACGGCAAATAAGCGCTACGCGCATGTCTCACTCCTGTTTCAGCGGGCGGGAAAGCAGGGCCTGAATGGCCTGCGGCAAGGTGATCTGGTTGTCTAACAGCGCCGCGACCATCGTGGCGATTGGCATATCGATTTCGCGAATTCGGGCAAGTGCTGCGACGGCTTTGGCGGTGGCAACCCCTTCCACCGTGGTTCCGGGGTCAAAGGGCAGTCCGCCCCCAAGCGCCTGCCCGAACCGGAAATTGCGCGACTGATCCGACGTGCAGGTCAACACCAGATCGCCCAGACCTGAAAGGCCCGCCAGCGTTTCTGCCCGCGCCCCCGACAGGGTCGCGTATCGCTGCATCTCGGCATAGCCGCGCGTCATCAGGGCTGCCCGCGCCGACTCACCCAATCCAGCCCCGATCACCACGCCCGACGCAATCGCGATGACGTTCTTCAACGCCCCGCCCAACTCTGCCCCGACGACGTCAGTGCTGCGATACAACCGCAGCGCAGTCGTGGACAGGTGCCGTTGCAGCCGCTCGCCAAGCGCGTCGTCGGCGCAAGCAATGGTCAGCGCCGTCGGCAGGCCGCGCGCAATATCGGCGGCAAAGCTGGGACCGGTCAGCAGGGCCGGCTGTGCCGTGGGGCAGGCGGCCAGGATCACGCCAGTGGCACCGCGCCCCGTTGCCAGATCAACGCCTTTGCAACAGGCGACCAGAGCGCGGCCATCGATATGCCTGCCATGCTCTGCCAGAAATGCAGCCAAAGCTTGCATCGGCACCGCCAGAAGCACCGGGTCCGCGGCCAGAAGATTTCTAAAATCGGCCGTCACAGAGACGTTTTTCGGCAAAACGACGTCGGGAAGCCGCGCCATTGCGCCACCTGAAAAGCTGTTCCTGTCGCGGGTCCAAAGCACCACGTCAGACCCGTCGCGCGCCAGCGTGACGGCCAGTGCCGTACCGAACGCGCCACCCCCGACAACCCCGATCATGCCTTGGCCCCCCGCTTGCCAGACCCGATCAGCGCCGGCGCAGTCGTGTCCAGTGGCCAACGGGCGCGCGCCCCAAGCGCCATTCCGTCCTGCAACCCGGCACGAAACCTCTCGATACCGGCCCAGGCGATCATCGCGGCGTTGTCAGTGCAAAGCCACAAGGGGGGTGCCACAAAGCGCACATCTGCTTCGGTGCAGACCGATTCCAAAGCCGCCCGGATTGTGCCATTCGCCGCGACGCCGCCCGCGACAGCAAAGGTGGCTGCGGCCGGGTTGGTCGAAAGATAAACTGTTAGGGCGCGGCGGGTTTTTTCGGCCAGAACATCCGCGACTGCCACCTGAAAGCCCGCACACAGATCGCGCCTGTCCTGAACCGTTAGACCGCCCTTTTGTGTGATCAGCGCATCGCGGGCGCGCAACAGCGCCGTTTTCAGACCCGAGAATGACAGATCGCACCCGGGCCGATCCAGCAAGGGGCGGGGAAACGCAAAACGGCGCGGATCACCCAATGCCGCTTCCGCCTCGACCGGCGGCCCGCCGGGCTGCGGCAACCCGAGCAGCTTTGCGGTCTTGTCGAATGCCTCGCCCGGCGCATCGTCGATCGTGCCACCCAGCCGCGTGAAATCCGCAGCGCCAGAGACGATCAGGAACTGGCAATGCCCACCCGACACCAGCAGCATCAGATAGGGAAACGCCAACCCATCCGTCAGCCGCGGTGTCAAAGCATGGCCCGCCAGATGGTTCACCCCAACCAGCGGCAATCCGGCGCCCGCCGCGATGCCTTTCGCACACATGACACCCGACAGAACGCCACCGATCAGCCCCGGCCCCGCCGTGACCGCCACAGCATCGAGATCCGTCAGGCGCAGCCCCGCTTCGGACAGCGCCTGTTCGACACACAGATCCAGCCGTTCCACATGCGCCCGTGCGGCAATCTCCGGCACCACGCCACCATAAGCCGCATGCAGCGCCGCCTGACCCGCGATGACCGATGACAGAATCAGGGGGGGCGCACCGGGCGTATGGCGCACGATGGCGGCCGCGGTGTCATCGCAGCTGCTTTCCAAACCTAGAAGGGTAAGCGTTTCGCGCATCGGCCGCCGATTGCCACAGGGGTCCAGCGCAGGTAACACCGCAGGCATGACCAGACAATCCCGGCAGGCCATGCTGCCGCCCTTTCTGCTGACCCGACCTGCCGCGCAAAGCGATCGTTTTGCCGAACAGTTGCGTGCGCGCTTCGGCCCGCAGATTCGTATTGTCTCGTCGCCCTTGCTTGCGCCGCGATTTCTTGCACCCGCCTTGCCCGAAGTCAGATGGCGCGGTCTGATCTTTACGTCCGAAACCGGGGTCGCCGCCTATCGGCAGCTATCCGCCGGGCGCGGGATGGCCGCCTGGTGTGTCGGCGGCCGTACGGCCGAAGCGGCCAGACTTGCCGGCTTTGATGCCCGCTCGGCGGGCGGTGACGCCGACGATCTTCTGACGCTGCTGGTGGCCTCGGGCGCGACTGGCCCGCTGTTGCATGCCCGTGGTCAAGATGTGACCGGCAATCTGTCTGACCGGTTGAATTCCGCTGGAATAGAGACGTTTCAGGCGGTGGTTTACGCCCAGCGACCGCAGCCGCTGACGCCAGAGGCGGCCACAATGCTGGCCAGTGACGCGCCGATCATTGCACCTCTGTTTTCACCAAGAACGGCCGCTTTGTTTGCCGCAAGTCCTTGCGTCCTGTCCCGTAGGGCACCGCTTTGGCTCGCCGCGCTTAGTTCTGCTGTCGCCGTCGCCTGTGCGCCCGCGAAAGCCCAAAGAACCGTCTTGGCATCCCGCCCGGACACCGATGCTCTGATCGAAGCGCTGGCAGAATTCCTTGCAACACCCAGCCCAGCCTTGAAGCCCACACCTTCAAAAGCGTAAGCTGAACCAGATGGGGCGCCCTGCCGCCCCGAAGGGCAAGGGGCTGGCCATGACGGATGACGAAAAGCGGACCGAGGCCCAGACCGATGCCGCACGTTCATCCGCCGGTTTGGCGGCGGACGCCGTGGATGACGCAATCGTGGTCGAAAGCACGCAAAACAGCCGCTCACCCGACAGTTACACTGCCACAGTGTCGGCACCCCGCCGGAGAAGCGGGGCATTTTTCGGCACCGTGGTGGGCGGCATCCTTGCCGCAGCAGCAGGTTTCGGGCTTGCCCGAGTTGTTCCCGGCGGCTGGCCCTTGCAGGATACAACGGCACTGACGGCAGAAATCGCAGCCCAGTCACAACAACTGGAAAACTTGCGGGCCGATCTGGACGCCCTTGCAGTGCGGCCGTTGCCGGACACATCCCAAGACATCTCCGCTTTGCGCGCCGAATTGGAAGAGCGCTTGGCACAAGGCGTGGCCCTGCTTGACCCCGCACCTGCGATTGCACAAGCGACAGGCGCGCTTTCTGAGTCGCTGGCCGCAGTCGACGCGCGTCTGCTTGAGGTTGAAAAGCGCCCCGCCGGCCCAGGTGGTGGAGTGTCGCCCGCTGCCCTTGCGGCCTATGACCGCGAACTTCAGACGTTGCGCGATCAAATCGCGGCGCAAGACGGTGACGGGGCCAGCGCCAAAGCCGAAATCGCGGCCGTCGCTGCCGAAGCCAAGTCGCAGCTTGCGGCTGCGGCGCAAGAAGCCGAGCGTCTGAAATCCGAGGCTGCAATTGCGTCTCGTGCCATGCTGACGGTTGCCGCACTTGGCCGCGTCAGGGCCGCAATGGAAGGCGGCGGTCCTTACGCCTCGGCACTGGCCGACCTGGCGGATGCCGGGATTGTCGTACCACCGGAACTGTCTGATCTTGCAGAAACCGGGGTTCCCACGCTGACCGACCTGCAACGCGGGTTCCCCGACGCGGCGCGCGCGGCACTTGACGCTGCCCTTCGGTCAGACGTTGGTGACGGATGGGCGGATCGACTGACGTCCTTTCTGCGGACGCAAACGGGAGCCAGATCGCTTGAACCGCGCGAAGGGACCGATCCCGATGCGATTCTGTCGCGGGCAGAGGCGGCACTATCCGGGGGGGATGTTGCCTTGACGTTGACCGAACTGACGGCCCTGTCAGAGCCTGCCCAAACCGCGCTTGCCCCCTGGGTCGCCGATGTGAAACTGCGCGACGCGGCGCTGGCGGCGGTGGTGGCGCTTACAGCCACCGTCGACGCGCAGTGAGGGGCGCGTCATGATCTGGTCATTCGTCAAGGTTCTGATCTTTGTCGCGGCGGTCGCCGCCATGACGCTGGGTGCAAGCTATCTGCTCGACACGGGCGGCGGCATGCGGGTTTCCGTCGTGGGCTATGAATTCACCCTGGGGCCATTGCAGGCCGTGATTGTGGCCTTGGTGCTGTTGGGGCTTGTGTGGCTGGTTCTCAAGACGGTTGGCCTGATCGTTGCCGTGCTGCGTTTCATCAATGGCGATGAGACGGCGATTTCCCGGTACTTTGACCGCAACCGCGAGCGGAAGGGTTACCAGGCCTTTGCCGAAGGGATGATCGCTTTGGCGTCTGGCGAGCCGCGCACGGCACTCAGCCGGGCGACGCGGGCGGAAAAGTATCTATCGCAGCCGGAACTGACAACCATTTTGACGGCACAGGCCGCGCAGGCCGCAGGCGATACCAAGAAAGCCACTGAAGCCTATAAGTCGCTGCTGGCCGATCCGCGTTCTCGGTTCATCGGGATCCGCGGGCTGATTCAGCAGAAACTGGCCGAGGGTGACCGGGAAACTGCGCTGAAATTGGCGCAGAAAGCGTTCGAGTTGAAGCCGAAGCATCCCGAAACCCAGGATTTGTTGCTGGAGCTTCAGGCCGAGAGTTCCGACTGGGCCGGTGCGCGCGCCACGTTGGGGGCCAAGTTGCGCGCCGGAAACGTCCCGCGCGATGTACATCGTCGCCGCGATGCCGTGCTGGCTTTGCAAGAGGCGCGGGCGATTGTTGACGACGGATCCAATATCGACGCGCGCGAGGCCGCTATTGCCGCCCACCGCCTGTCGCCCGACCTGATCCCTGCTGCGACGATGGCCGCCCGCAGCTATATTGCCAAGGGCGATGCAAAAAACGCGACGCGACTGCTGAAAAAAGCGTGGGAGACGAAACCCCACCCCGACCTGGCCGCTGCCTTTGCCGAAATCGTGCCGGATGAAACCCCGTCCGAGCGGCTGAAACGCTTTCGCGTACTAACGGCGTCGCGCCCCGATGATGACGAAACACGCATGCTGCTGGCCGAACTTAACCTTGCTGCCGAGGATTTCCCCGCCGCGCGCCGCGCATTGGGCGACCTTGTCACCCGCCATCCAACCCGGCGCAGCCTTGCAATCATGGCGGCGGTCGAACGCGGCGAGGGTGCTGACGAGGCGGTGGTGCGCGGTTGGCTGGCCCGAACGCTGACCGCGCCGCGCGGCCCCCAATGGGTCTGCGACAAGTGCCAGAGCATTCACTTCGAATGGACGCCGATCTGCACGAATTGCGGTGGCTTCGACACCCTGAGCTGGCGCGAACCGGTTGAGGCGGCGGGGCCAAGCGCCACCCAGACCGAGCTGTTGCCCCTGCTGGTAAAAGGCCCGTCAGCGCAGACAGGTGCCGCCGACTGACGCGCGGCTGGCCGCACGGATACCGCCGCATCGTTGGGCTGGCCCACGCTGAAGACGCAGAGATCGGGAAGGATTTCCCGGAGCGGTCTCATAGTGCGAGCTGTTGGTTATGATTGACCAAGCCCGCCGGCACGCGGCCAGACGATCAAGCCACGGAACGCCCCTTGCCCCGGCAAAGCGGCAAGCCGGGGAGCGATTGTGCTGGTGGAAGATTGGCTGGCAGGATTTGCGTGTGCCGGGTTTTCTCGGGCTGTCAGCGACTGCAAGAACCGCGCTGCCCACAAAGGACAACCGTCCGCTATGCTTTCACGCAACGGCATCGAAACTGAGCGTCAGACGCATTTATCAGCATGGAACACACGCGAGATCTGTCCAGTGATCGGGGGCAGTTCAGTCGAGGCGAACCGCAGGCCGGTTACCCAAGGGCTGTGAAAGAATTTTTTTCCGCCTCGATCTTGTCTTGCGGGAAAGTATACAGTTAGTGTCATTTAGGCTAAAAATGGTGAGTATCACCCCTAAAGGCAGCGCTGATGTCCGACACAGGGTATCGCCTGTCAGGCAAAAAAGGCTTGATCTGCGCCAATGGTTGGAGCGGCGCAATGCAGGCATCGCTCTGTTAGGTTGAAACGCGTTGGGAGGCCCCGAATGAAACGCTTGCTGATGATTGCTCTGCCGCTTTTGGCGGCCACAAACGCCTCGGCGCAGGATGCGGACTGGACATACAAGGCGACGCTGTATGGCTGGTTCCCCGGAATGTCGACGACGATAGACACGAACTTTGGAACAATCGAGAGCGATTCCAGCGCGAGTGACGCGCTGTCCAACCTCGACATGGCGTTCATGGGTAGCTTCGCGGCGCAACGCGGTCGCTGGGGCTTGGTGGGCGACCTGCTTTACACGGATCTTTCCTCGACGCAGGACACACCCTTTGCGCTTTATGGCGAGGGCACCGTAGGGGTGAAGATGACCGCGTTCAGCGGCTATGCGCTGTACCGCGTCTCGACCGACCCGACCGTGCTGTTTGACGTGGGCGCAGGGTTTCGGAACTTCAACGTTGATATTGATGTCTCGCTCAGCCAAGGCATCAACGCTGCGGCATCGCAGAGCATCGACGGCAACTGGACCGTTCCGCTTATTGCCGCGCGTCTTTCGGTGCCGATCAACGAAGACTGGTTCCTGACGGGGTTTGCCGATTGGGGCGGTTCGGGTTCGGTTGACCAGACATGGCAGGTCTATGGCGGCGTTGGTTATGCGTTCAACGACAGATGGTCGACCCAGCTTGGCTACAGATTCATGGATATCACCAAGCAGCTTGATGGCCGCGACGTGTCGATTGACCTGAGCGGCGCACTTCTTGCATTCACCTACAGTTTCTGACCCGCACCGAAGGAGACAGACATGAGGCTTCTTTCAAGACGATATCCGCTGTCGGGCCGCCTCGCATCCAGACTGGCCCTTATCGCGGCTGTGGCGCTTGTCGCCGTGGCACCAAAAGCGGAGGCGGACGAGGCGCAGGCCCGCGAAATCCTCAAGGCGACGACGGACTATCTGCAGGCGCAGCCAAGCCTTTCCTTCGATGTCGATTCCAGTGTCGATATCGTGACCACCGACGACCAGAAGCTGACGATCGCAAGCTCTGCCAGCGTTGCGATGCAGCGCCCGGACAAGGTCCACGCGGTGCGGCGGGGCGGCTTTGCGACGGTCGAGATGATCTTTGATGGCAAAACCCTGTCGGTGCTGAACCGCGATGCGAATGTCTATGGCCAGTCGGATCTTCCCGGCACCGTCGATCAGTTGGTCGACACGCTGCGTAATGACTACCAGCGGCCCCTGCCGGCCGCCGACCTGTTGGGGGCCGATGTCGCTGCCGTATTGCTGGCCGATGTGACCGGTGTGACCGACCTTGGCAGCGGCGTAATCCGGGGTCAGGAATGTGATCACCTTGCCTTCCGCACCGCCGAAGTGGACTGGCAGATCTGGATCGCCCAAGGCGAGGTGCCGCACCCCTGCCGCTTTGTCATCACCAGCACGACCGTTGCGGGCCGGCCCGAACACACGCTGGAGTTCAGCGCTTGGGGCAGTGGCGCGATAGACTCGACCTTCGCTTTCGAAGCTCCGGCCGGGGCGATGAAGGCCGAGATAAAGGATGTGCCCGACCTGGATGAGATTGCCGGGATCTTTGTCATTGAAGGAGCGAACTGAGATGGTCCGACGTATCGCCTTGATCCTTGCCGTTTTGGCCGTTGCCATGGGCACGGTGGAAACCGGCGCAAGCCTGATTGCAACCGGAAAACCCGGCATCGGCCTTCCGGCCGAAGCGCTGGTCGGCCGGCCGCTGACGCCAGTCAGCGTGGCCGGTGTCGCGCGGCGATCGGTGCGACGCTGTGTTGCTACTGTGGTGGTGTGCTAGGTTTTCACGCAGGTTCGGGAGCGATCGGGATCTGCAAGGTCTGAGTCCGGGGTGTGAATGCCGGAGGCACCCCATGCCGCGCCATGACCACAGCCTGCCGGTTCAGCGGCATGTGCTCGGAGTGCTTGGAGACGGCAATCTGCGCCAGCAGCGCCTCAGTCGGCCAGCTTCCCTCCAACAGATGCGCATGCGCCTTGGCCTGCACCACGCCCGCCCGCCCCTTGGGGCAGGCATATCTTGGGCGGACCGTAACGATCACCTGATAGCGCGCAGGGATGTAGTCCAGCCGCTCGGTCTGTCGTCGGGGAAACGGTCCCCCGGACCGTTTC
>JANNWS010000169.1:0-25226 GCA_031408575.1 Rhodobacterales bacterium | reverse complement strand
CGTTGGACTGCACTCCGAACTCCTTTTCGACTTTAAAGCAGGCCCGATGAAGTATCGGGTATGAGCGTCTTACACAGCTACAAATGCAACACTGCAATGCAAACCCAGTCGCGCCGGCTCACTTCAGTGTGAGCGCGCCGTAAGAGTGTCTCAGGCGCCAAGCCGACGCGCAAGCCCGACCAGAATCACCCCCAGCGCCAGCGCCGCAAGCCCCAGCATACGCCGCCGTTCGGGCGATATCGCGGCAAAGAACGCCAGTAGCTCCTCCATGCGCGAAGGGGCCAGCGCAAACGCCAGCCCCTCCACCACAAGCACCAGCCCAACGGCCAGAAGCACCGCCGCGATCATTCCGTAGCGGGAACTATCGCAGGATCGGTCGCGGGGGCCGCATCGGAAGGCGCAACCACTGGCGCAGCTTGCGCCCCACCAGCACCCGATGCATCAGCCGACGGGGCAAGCGGCGCATCGGTCGGCGTGATGCCTGCCCCCGGTTCGCCATAGCCGCGCAGATATTCGAAGAACACCGAGTCCGGCTGCATCACGATCGACGAATTCGTGCCCTTCAGCGCCCGCTCATACGACGTGAGCGACCGGGTGAAGGCAAAGAACTCGGGATCTCTCCCGAACGCCACGGCATAGATCGCGTTGCGTTCGGCATCAGCCTCGCCGCGGACAACCTCGGCCTGACGCCGTGCGTCCGAGGTCAACTCGACCACCGTCCGGTCCGCGCTTGCCCGGACCCGTGACGCAGCTTCGCCACCGCGTGCAATCTCATCGGTCGCCTCGCGTTCCCGCTCGGCCCGCATCCGGGCAAAGGTTGCAGCCAGGTTCTGCTCGGGCAGATCGGTGCGCGTCAGCCGCACGTCAACCACGTCCACCCCCAGCGACGCCGCCTCGCGACGCGCCAGATCGCGGATGCGGTTCATCAGACCAGTGCGGTCTTCGGACAACACCGCCTGGGACGGCACGGAACCCAGCACTTCGCGGATCGCGGCGTTCACGATCCGCTCCAGCCGGGTTTCCGCCGCGCGCACGCCCTCGACGCCGACCGATTCACGGAATTGAACCAGATCGACGATTTGCCACCGTGCAAAGGCGTCCACCACCAGACGGCGGTCATCCAGAGGGGTCACTTCCAAAGGCTGCGTCGGCAGCCCAAGGATGCGCCCGTCATAGCGCACCACCTCTTGGATCAGAGGTATCTTGAAGCCCAGACCGGGATCTTCCTTTACCGCCTTGACCTGACCGAATTGCAGAACCAACGCCTTTTCGCGCTCATCCACGATGAAGACCGACGACAAAGCAAGCACACCGGCCACAACCAGTCCCGGCACGATTACAGCAGCAACTTTCATCAGTTCGTCCCTCCGGTGGCCGTATTCGCTGCGGCAGCAGGGCCTTGCTGCATCCGTCCCAGTTCATTCAGCGGCAGGAACGGCACAACACCTTGCCCCGCAGCACCCCCAGACACGCCATCCAGAATGACCTTGTTCATGTCGCCGAACACCCGTTCCATGGTTTCCAGGTACATCCGCCGCCGCGTCACTTCGGGCGCCTTCACATATTCCTCATAAACCGACAGGAACCGGCTGGCTTCACCGCTGGCGTTGTTCACCACCTGCGCGCGGTAGGCCTCGGATTCCTCCATCAACCGCGCCGACTCCCCCCTTGCGGCTGCAGTCACGCGGTTTGCATAGGCATCGGCTTCTTTCTCAAGACGGTCGCGTTCTTGCTGGGCAGCCTGAACGGAGCGGAAGCTGTCGATCACTTCCGGTGGTGGATCGGCTTTGTCGAAGTTGATACGAACGACGCTGACGCCGGCATTGTAGCTGTCCATCGTGCCTTGCACCGCAGCCCGCAGGTCGCTGGCAATCACACCCCGGTCACGGTTCAGGATCGGTGCCAGTTCCGACCGCGCGATGATGTCGCGCATGGCACTTTCGCTGACCGCCTTGATCGTGTCGGTCGGGTCGGCCAGATTGAACAGGAATTTCGCCGGATCGGTAATGTTCCACACCACCTGAAACTCGATATCCACAATGTTCTGGTCGCGGGTCAGCATCAGACCTGTATCCATTTCGCCAGCGCTTCCAGTGCCGACGTCGGTCTGCCGCTCGCCGGTGACCTGAACGATTTCTGCCGTGACGATGGGCCAGGGCGCAAAGTTCAGACCGGGGTTTCCGACCGCCGAAAACTCTCCAAGGAACAATTCGACCGACCGTTCTTCAGGCCGTACGGTATAGAATGACATGAAGCCCCAAAGGCCGACGGCTGCCAGAGCGCCCAGCGCCAACCCCTGCCGTGTAAAGATCGGCCCGGTGCCGAACCCGCCACCACTGCCGCCGCCGCCACCACCGCCGTTGGGGTTTCGTGCGCGGCCGCCCATCAGGACGCGCAACTGCTCTTGGCCTTTCTTCACGATCTCTTCGATTTCGGGAATTTGCGGGCCATCGCCGCCGGGCTTGCGCCCGCCGCGCTTGTCATCGCCACGTTTGTCGTCGCCGCGATTGTCGCCCCCTTGGCCACCGCCACCGCCCCAGGGTCCCCCGCTTCCAGCCATTCCGTCCTACCTCTTCTATTCCGTTCATCGCTAACTGGTCATTCGCAGCCGAAAATCAAGTTGTCCTAACCGCCGTCCGCAAAGTTACCAGCTCTTCCGCCATGGACGGATGCACCGCCACAGTCCGGTCGAAATCCTCTTTCGTGGCCCCCATGCGGATCGCCACGGCGGCAAGCTGGATCATCTCGCCCGCCTGCGGTGCGACGATATGGCAGCCCAGAACGCGCCGCGTTGCCTGCGACACGATCAGCTTCATCAACACCCGGTCGCTGCGCCCGGCAAAGGCGGTCTGCATCGGGCGGAACGCGGTTGCATAGACCTCGATCGGCTCCTGCTCGCGCGCGGCTTCTTCGCTCAGGCCGACCGACCCCAGTTCGGGCTGGGTAAAGACTGCCGATGGCACAAGGTCATGGTCCGCCTTGGTCGGCACGCCCTTGAACACCGTATCGGCAAAGGCATGGCCTTCGCGGATCGCGACCGGCGTCAGGTTGATCCGGTCGGTCACATCGCCCACCGCGAAAATCGACGGCACGGCGGTCTGGCTATACGCGTCCACCTCGATCTGACCGCGCCGCCCGATGCCCACGCCCAGCCCCTCAAGCCCCATGCCGCCGCTGTTGGGAACCCGCCCAGTCGCATACATCACGCAATCAACCTCGCGCTCATGCCCGTCGGTAGTCACGGCAAGAATGCCGGTCGCCGTCCGCTCCAGCCGCATCACCGATACGCCGCAGCGGATGTCGATGCCCCGGTCCTGCATCGCCATCGCCACATGCCCGCGCGCCTCATCGTCAAAGCCGCGCAAGATCTGCGCGCCCCGGTAAAGCTGCGTCACCGCAGCCCCCAGCCCATGCAGGATGCAGGCGAATTCCGATGCGATATATCCGCCGCCCACCACAAGAATGCGCCTGGGCATCGCCGCCATCCCGAACACCTCGTTCGAGGTGATGATCATGTCCGACCCCGGAAACTCCGGCACAAAGGGCCGCCCGCCGGTCGCAATCAGGATATGCCTGGCGGTGAACACCTGCCCCGACGCCAGCCGCACCGTATGGGCATCCTCCAGCACCGCGCGGGCATCGAAAATCTGCACCCCCGCCTTGGTCAGAGTACTGCTATACGCCGCCACAAGCCGGGCCTGTTCCGCTTCCAGATGGCCGCGAAACCGTGTCCAGTCGAAGGTCCCCACCGTGGCCTGCCAGCCATAAGCGGCCGCATCGCGGATCAGATCGGGATAGGTCGAGGCAAAGACCATGATCTTTTTCGGCACGCAGCCCCGGATCACGCAGGTGCCGCCCATTCGATCTTCCTCGGCCAGGGCCACTTTTGCCCCGCCCTCGGATGCCGCGATCCGGGCCGCGCGCACGCCGCCCGATCCGCCACCAATGACGAAAAGGTCAAAGTCGAAGGCCACGCCGATCAGTCCTCCGCCTCAAGAAAGATGTTGTCCTGCGATGCAAAGATCACCCGGTCCTCGTGCTCGGTGCCCTCGTTGATATCGCGCACCACCACCCGCCCGTCGCCATGCCCGATCACCACCACGTCGCAGATGTCGATGAAAAGCCCGTTCTCGACCACGCCCGGGATCTGGTTCAGCACCAGTGCCAACTGGCGCGTGTTGCCGATCCGCTTCAGATGCAGATCGACGATGTAATTCGCCTCATCGGTAATCAGCGGGCGATCCCCGTTCATCCGCAACGTACAGTCGCGCCCCAGCACGTCCATGCTGACCAGCATCTCCTCGATCAGCGCCTTGGTGGTCTGCCAGCCAAAGGGAATGATCTCAACCGGCAGCGGAAATGCCCCAAGCGCCTCGACTTCCTTGGCGGCATCGGCAATCACGATCATGCGGTCCGAGGCCGTCGCCACGATCTTTTCCTGCAACAGCGCGGCCCCGCCGCCCTTGATCAGGTTGAGGTTGCGATCGAACTCATCCGCGCCGTCGATGGTCAGATCCAGCCATTTCACATCGTCAAGGCTGGCCACTGCAATGCCCATCTGCTGTGCCAGTTCGGCAGTGCGGCGCGAGGTTGGAACACCGGTCACCCGCAGCCCCTCATCCCGCACCCGCTCACCCAGACAGCGCACCATCCAGGCCGCCGTCGATCCGGTCCCAAGCCCCAGCCGCATTCCCGGTTCCACAAACTCGACCGCACGCTTTGCGGCGACGAACTTTGCCTTGTCGATCGGGGAAAGCTCGGCGGCCATGCGGATCTCCTTGTCGTCCCGCACCGCTTATAGGCAAAGGCGGTGCTGCGGGCGAGGGGCAATCGCAACGCACCCCTGGGTCAGTGGTCCGTCGATCGGGCAATACCCGTCAGCCAACATTACACGGCACACGGCCTGCGGCTGGCAGCGTGTTGGCCACACCCGGTTGTGTGGAGCGCCGTTGGAAATCCATGCAATCCTTATCCCCCGGCATGGCCCCGATCCTGCACGCCGGGCGCTTTGCTTGCCCCCGACCGCAACGGGCGGTGTTTCACGCCCCATCTTGTCGCTTTTCACCCTGTCTTTCGGGCCACTACCGCACGATACTATACCCAGATGGAGGCCCGACGCATGTATATCCTGCACTATACCCCCGACGCCTCCTCGCTGGCCGTGCGCCTCGTGCTGGAAGAACTCGGCCAGCCCTTCGACGCGAAATTCGTCGACCGCGCGGCAGGCGCGCATGACAGCCCCGCCTTCCGCCAGATGCAGCCGCTCGGTCTGGTGCCGGCGCTGGAAACCCCCGACGGCCCGATGTTCGAAACCGCCGCTATCCTGCTTTATCTTGCCGACCGGCACGGCACGCTCGCTCCTTCGGTGACGGCACCGGACCGGGCGGCTTTCCTGAAATGGTATTTTTTCACGTCGACCAACGTCCACACCGCCCTGCTGCAACTGTTCTACCCGGACCGCGTGGCGGGGGATGCCGCCATTTCCGCCGTCATCAAATTGGCCCGCGCGCGCATGGCCACCAGCCTGACCCTGCTGAATGCGATGGTGCGCGACGACAATCCAGGGTGGCTTTCCCCGGACCAACCCTCGATCTTTGGCTATTATGTTGCGATGCTGCTGCGCTGGCTCAAGATCTATGGTCCCGGCCATCCGACCTATTTCGACAGCGCAGACTATCCGGCCCTCTTTGCCATCCTGAAGGCCCTCGAAACCCGCCCCGCCGCCCGCGCCGCCGCCGCCGCCGAAAATCTGGGCGAGACGATTTTTACCGCGCCCGGCACCTGAGACCGCGAAAGGCCACCCATGTTTCTGTCCGTATTCGATATGTTCAAGGTCGGTGTCGGCCCGTCGTCGTCGCACACGATGGGGCCGATGGTCGCCGCCGCGCGTTTTCTAGCCACCCTGCGCGCCAGCCCCTTTCAGCCCACGGGCCTGCGCGCCAGCCTGCACGGGTCGCTGGCCTTCACCGGTGTCGGCCACGCCACCGACCGGGCCACGATCCTTGGCCTCGCGGGGTTCGAGCCGGCAACCTATGACGCCGAACGCGCCGAAACCATGCTGGCGGCGATCCGCGAGACGAAAACCATTCATGCCGACGGCCTGCCGCCGCTGCATTTCGACCCTGCCACCGACCTGATCTTCGACTATGGCCCCGCCCTGCCCGGCCATGCCAACGGCATGATCCTGCGCGCCACCGACGCGCAGGGTGACGTGATCCTGTTGGAAACCTATTATTCCATCGGAGGCGGGTTCGTTCTGTCCGCCACTGAAATGGCCGAGGCGTCCGAGGCGAAGAAAAAGCTGAAATCCGGCGTCCCCTACCCGTTCGAGACGGCCGAAGAGATGCTGGCGATGGCCAAGGCGTCTGGCCTCAGCATCGCCCAGATGAAGCGCACGAACGAGCTGACCGTCCGCCCGGCGCATGAGCTGGACGCAGGCATCGCCCGGATCTGGCAGGTCATGACCGACTGCATTGACCGGGGCATTGCGCGCGACGGCATCCTGCCAGGCGGCCTCAAGGTGCGCCGCCGCGCCAAGGGCATCCATGACGCGCTGATGGCCGAACGGGGGCTGAACATGACCCCGCCCCACACCATCAACGACTGGATGAGCCTTTATGCGATGGCGGTTAACGAGGAAAACGCAGCCGGCGGGCAGGTCGTGACCGCGCCCACCAACGGTGCTGCCGGTGTGGTTCCCGCCGTCATCCGCTATTGGCTGGATCATGTGCCGGGGGCAGCCCCCAGCCGCATCGGGGAATTCATGCTGACTGCGGCCGCCGTCGGCGGGCTGGTCAAACACAACGCGTCGATCTCGGGGGCGGAATGCGGCTGTCAGGCCGAGGTGGGCAGCGCCGCCGCTATGGCCGCAGCCGGGCTTGCCGCCGTTCTGGGCGGCACCCCCGAACAGATCGAAAACGCCGCCGAGATCGCACTTGAGCATCACCTTGGCATGACCTGCGATCCGGTGCGCGGTCTGGTACAGGTGCCGTGTATCGAAAGGAACGGCCTTGGTGCGATCAAGGCGGTGTCTGCGGCCAGCCTCGCCCTGCGCGGTGATGGCATCCACCTTGTCAGCCTTGATGTCTGTATCGAGACGATGCGCCAAACCGGGCGCGACATGCACGAGAAATACAAGGAAACCTCGCTCGGCGGCCTTGCCGTCAACGTGCCGAATTGCTGACACGTCACGCCACCTGCCTGTGCGGGGCGTGCCACGCCACCACCACCGCCGAACCGGTGTTGGTCACCGCCTGCGCCTGCCATGACTGCCAGCTGGAAAGCGGCTCCGCCTTTGGCTACAACGCGTTCTTTCCCGAAAGTGCTGTTGCAACTGAAGGCCAGACCCAGGGCTACACCCACACCTTCGCCTCAAGCCGCAGCCAGACCGCCCATCGCTGCGCCACCTGCGGCAGCCCGATGTGGTTCACCATGGACGCCGTTCCCGGCACCATCGGCCTGCGCGCGGGAACCTTCGTTGATGCGGATTTCCCCCCGCCCGGTGCGTTTTACTATACTGCGCGTAAACATCACTGGCTGACCCTGCCCGACGGTCTTTGCACCCATGACACCGACGTACCGGCCCGGCATGCCCCGCTTTACGTCCCCGCGCCACCCCGGCTTGCCGCCCGCATGACCCCGGATCGCATCTTGCCCGGCGTCGTGCTAATGCTTGCCTTCTGCGTGCTGGCCCCCTTGCTGGACGTGGCGTCCAAGCTGGCGGCGGCGACGATCCCGGTCGGTCAGATCACCACGGCGCGCTTTGTTGTGCAGGGCACCCTGATGCTGCCGGTGGCACTGGTGATGGGCCTTGGCTGGCACATGTCGCGCCACACTGCGGTGCTGATCGGTCTGCGGGCGGTGTTCCTGATCCTGTCGACCTACTGCTTTGTTGCGGCCCTGCGGGTGATGCCGGTCGCCGATGCGCTGGTCATCGCCTTTGTCGAGCCGTTCATCCTGCTGATCCTCGGCCGTCTGATCTTTGGGGACGAGGTCGGCCCCCGCCGCATCGCGGCCAGTGTGGTGGGTTTCGGCGGCGCACTTCTGGTGATCCAGCCGTCGCTGGCCGTTTTTGGCACGGTGGCGCTCTTTCCACTGGGAACGGCGTTCTTCTTTGCCTTCTACATGCTGCTCACCCGGCAACTGACCAGTGCGATGCACCCGGTCACGATGCAACTGCATACTTCGATCGCCGGATCGCTTGTCTGCGTGCCGCTGATGTGGGCGTTCAATGGCTCGGGCATTGTGTCACTTGATCCTGTGATGCCGCAGGGCATCGCCTGGCTGTGGCTGTTTGGCGTCGGCGGATGTGCCGCTGTCAGCCACATTATCATGACCTATGCGCTGAAATTCGCCCCCGCCGCCACGCTGGCCCCGCTGCACTATCTTGAAATCGTGGCTGCCGTGGCGCTGGGTTATGCCGTGTTTAACGATTTCCCGAATGCAATGACATGGGCCGGCATCGCGACCATCGTATCCTCGGGGCTTTACATCATCCACCGCGAACGGATGGTGGCCCGTCACCGCCGCGCGGCAGGCGCCACTGCGGCACCAGTGCGCTGAGCACCGCGTCCAGCCGCCCGCGCGGCACGATCACCAGCATGCGCGCCGCCTCAAACGATAACCGCACCTCTGGCATGCTGACCTCGTTCGACGTGCCGATCACCCCGTCGGGCGCAAACCGCAAACCCGCAACCGGCCAGCGCAGCCCCCGGCTTTTGCCCGAAACCGCCCCCATCGGAAACAGCGACAACCGGTCCCCCACCCGCATCCGCAAGGTGATCTCGGGCGGGCAAAGGAACACCGCATCCTGCGGCCCCAGAATGATGCAGCGCTGATGGGGATGGCGCAGCAGCGCGTTGAACACCGCAAGCCCGTGGTCGATCCGCGCCCCCGCAAACCCCAACCCCAGCACGAAAGGCGCGCGCACTGACCGCAGCGCCTTGTCGAAATCGGTGGTGTCCTGCTCGGCGATCACATGCTGGCGCACCACCGGTATGGCGGCCCGCCCCTGATTCGACAGCGAATCAAAATCCCCGATCACCGCCTGCGGCAAATATCCTGCCGCAAGCGCGCGGTCTGCCCCACCATCCGCGGCGACCAGAATTGGTGCGCGGCGTAGCGCCATTTTCAATATACGGCCCCCGAACGGCCCTCCACCCACCAGTGTGACACCATCACTTGAATCGACAATCCGTGCATTCATGCCGATACTGTTCTCAATTAAGGCAGTTCCCCTGGTCCGAGGCCATAATCAGTCCTTCAAATTACCCCCATCTGTCCATTGAATTGAACAAGACCGGGCAGATACGTGCCTTAACTGGATAAGAGCAGAAAGCGGGCATCCAATGATCGGTGCGAGTAAGATCCTTACGGTAAGCTACGGAACCTTCTCGTGCACTTTGGAGGGGTTCGACGAGCCATTCAACACGATGAAGGCAATTGCGGAGTATTTCCGCGATCTCGCCGCGGATGACCGCTACTTCGGGGCCGAACCCCCCACGCCCGATGCCGCCATGCTTCACCGCATCGCCGAGCGCGAGGTGCAGCGCCGGGTCGAGGCCAAGGTGCAAGACAACGGCGTCATCCTGCGCGCCGCCGATCTTGCGCCCACCCCCACCGCTCCGCAGCCGCCCAAGGCCCCGCAACCCGGTGCCACGGCCCTGTTGTCCGAGGAAAGCGTCGCGGCAAAACTGCAGCGCATCCGCGCCGCAGTGTCGCGGGCCGCAGTGCCGGTCGCAGTCCCCGTCGCGGCTCTTCTGGTCGAGGAAGCCGTCTTTATCGAGGATGAGCATGCCGCGCCGATCCTGACGACCGTTTCCTTTGCCGAAGCCGAACCCGTCCCCGCGATGCCCGAAGCCGTACTGGAACCGGAAGTCGTCGCGCAAGACGCCGTCATGCAGGACGCGAGCGAACCGGAAGCCGCAGAACCTGAAATGGCCGAACTGGCAACCGCCGAAACGCCCGTCGTTGACATTCACGTTGAATGGCAGGCCATCGACGCCGTCGAAGAAGCCGATGCTGGCGCCGAACTGACCCAGACCGAAGCCGACCAAGACGAGGTGTTCGATGACGACGACATGCCTGCGTCAGAGACTGCTTATTTTGACGCGGCCACTCTGGCGATCATCGCCGGTGCCTTGCCGAATGCGGAACCGCAAAACTTTGCCGCCGACCTGACCGCACACTGGGCCAGCCCCTCGTCTGACACCGCCCCCGTCGAGATGTTCGAATCCGATGATCTGCCGGAAGCCACGCCGGCCCTGACAGCAGAAGACTTGCCCGAGGCAGCGGCCGAAGCCGATGATGCAGACCTCATCGCGGCCCTTTCCACCGCAGAACCCGCTGATGCCCCCGCCCCGGACAGCGCGGCGGATGCAGACCTGGGCGACTTCCTTGCCGGCCTGTCCGCTGCCGAAGCCGCCCCCCGGCCCGAGGCGTTTGCGGAGGTCGACGACTTGCAGCACGATGCCGCCGGCGCTGCCACCGCCATGCCCGCATGGGATGACGACACCGAAGAGTTTGACGACGAACCGGTCGCCGTACAGATCGCATGGGACGCCGCCGAAGACGATCAGGATGCAGAGGAAGCGTTTGACGACGACGCCGACCTGCCCGACGCGGCGACTGCAACATGGCCAGCCGATCCTGAAATGAACGCACCGATTGCCGACGAGGGCGCACTTCAGGCCGATCCGTCGCCAGCTGCCGAAAAGCTGCGCCGCGCCCGCGCCCGCGTCATCAAGGTCCGCCGCCCCGACGCACCCGTCGTGGCCCCCCTCACACCAGAGGCCGAGGACGACCTGCAACGCGAACTCGCCGCCGTCGAAATCGACGCCGAGGCGACGCGCCATGCCGAACGCGAAGGCCGCACGATCCTTGAAAACTCCAAGGGCGACGAAGACGTGACCCGCCTGCTGCGGCAGACCAACACCGAGATGGACGGCCCGGAAAATCGCCGCCGCATGTCGACGCTGGCCCATCTGAAAGCGGCCGTCGCAGCTACCGTGGCTGAACTCCGCTCGCCCGGCGCACCCTCCGAAAACGGCGAGGCATCGCGCCTTGACCGCTACCGTGCCGACCTGGCCCGTGTGGTGCGGCCGCGCCGCTCGACAGATGCTGCGCCAGCCGAACGGCCCGCGCCTTTGGTTCTGGTGTCGGAACAGCGTATCGACCGGCCCGCCGCAGCCGCCATGTCGCGCGTCATGCCGCGCCGTGTCACCGCCGGAAATCTGGCCTTCGAAGAAGAAGCCGATGCGGATGACGTTGTCGATGCTCAGAATCAGCCTGAGGCGGAAAACATCTTCGCCTCGTCAAAGAACTTCATCGAATTTGCTGATCGCCTGGGGGCGGTCGATCTGCCCGATCTGCTGGAAGCTGCCGCTGCCTATACCGCCTGCATCGAGGGGCGCCCGCATTTTACGCGCCCCCACCTGATGCGCCATGTCGCCGCCGTCACCGAAGACAACGACATGAACCGTGAAGACAGCATGCGCAGCTTTGGTCAGCTTTTGCGGCAGGGCAAGATTGAAAAGGTCAAGCGAGGCCAGTTCGCGATCACCGACAGCAGCTATTATCTGGCCGAAGCCCGCCGAATGACGCGCTGAACCCCAAGCGCGACAACAAACACGGGGTCAGGCCGAACGGTCTGGCCCCTTTTCCGTCTGCGCCGGGTCACTTTGCCCGATGCCCCGGAACACCGCGCGAAACGGGACCGTCCACACCACGCCCAACACAACATAAATTACAATCTCCAGCCAGAACGGCGGGCGTTCAAACAAGCCCACAAGTGTCACGGCCGCCACGATATAGGCTGGCACGCCGACCAGCAGGATCAGCAACGAAAGGCGCCTGCGCGCTTTGTATCCCAAGGCCATTCCGCGTCCTTTGTTGTCAGCCGCCCGCGCCACGCCACTGTTCCGTCGCAGCGAGAACGGTCCTCAGGCGGGCCGAGCGCGGCCTAATAAATCAATCCTCGAACGGATCGGTGACAAGGATGGTGTCATCGCGCTCGGGTGAAGTGGAAAGTAGCGCCACCGGGCATTGGATCAACTCTTCGATCCGCCGCACATATTTGATCGCCGCCCCCGGCAGTTGCGCCCAGGACCGCGCCCCGGCGGTGCTTTCCGACCAGCCGTCCATTTCTTCGTAAACCGGCGTCACCCTTGCCTGCAGGTTGGCCGCCGTCGGCAGATAATCCAGCCGCTCGCCGTCCAGATCATAGCCGACGCAGATTTTCAGCGTCTTGAACCCGTCCAGCACATCCAGCTTGGTCAGCGCTATGCCCGACACACCGCTTGTCGCACAGGTCTGGCGAACGAGCACCGCATCAAACCACCCGCACCGCCGCTTGCGCCCCGTCACCGTGCCAAATTCATGCCCGCGCTCGCCCAGCCGGTCGCCATCGGCATCGAACAACTCGGTTGGAAATGGCCCTTCGCCGACGCGGGTGGTGTAGGCCTTCACGATCCCCAGCACGAACCCGACGGCTGTCGGCCCCAGCCCGGTTCCTGTCGCCGCCATCCCCGCCAGAGTGTTCGACGATGTGACATAAGGATACGTCCCGAAATCCACGTCGAGCAGCGATCCTTGCGCGCCCTCGAACAGGATGCGCTTGCCCGCCCGGCGCGCGTCGTTTAGCACCTTCCAGACCGGTTTGGCATAGGGCAGAATCATCGGTGCCACCGCAACCAGTGCCGCCTTCAGCGCCGCCCTATCCACCGGCTCCAGCCCCAGCCCTCGGCGCAGCGCATCGTGATGCCCCAGCAGCCGGTCCAGCCGCAATTCCAGCGTCGCCTCATCGGCAAGGTCCGCCACCCGCACCGTGCGCCGCCCCACCTTGTCCTCATAGGCGGGGCCGATGCCGCGCCCGGTGGTGCCGATCTTGGCCACACCGACCTGCGCCTCACGGGCGCGGTCCAATTCTCCATGCACCGGCAGGATGAGTGGCGTGTTTTCAGCGATCATCAAGTTTTCCGGGGTGATGGTAACCCCCTGCGCCGTCAGCTTTTCAATTTCGGCCAGCAGCGCCCAGGGGTCGAGTACCACGCCGTTGCCGATGACGCTCAGCTTGCCGCCCCGCACGATCCCGCTCGGCAAGAGCGACAGCTTGTAGACCTTGCCGTCGATGACCAGCGTATGGCCCGCGTTGTGGCCGCCCTGAAAGCGCGCGATCACATCGGCGCGTTCCGACAGCCAGTCAACGATCTTGCCCTTCCCCTCGTCGCCCCATTGGGCGCCCACGACGACGACGTTGGCCATATTGTCACTCCGCTTGCAAACCGTGGCAGCTATAGCGGCCCCTCCCCCCCGGCGAAACACCTAATTCTGACCCGGCGTTCACCGCCGCGAAGGGCTTGCGGGCAACACCGCTTGGCCCTAGACAGACGCGTCAACACCCCGGAAAGCCTGCTCCTCATGGAAAACGTCGTCCTCATCATCCACCTGATCCTCGCGCTCGCCTTGATTGGCGTCGTTCTATTGCAGCGGTCGGAAGGTGGCGGGCTTGGCATGGGCGGTGGTGGGGGCGGGGCGATGTCGGGCCGTTCGGCCGCGACGGCGCTGGCCAAACTCACTTGGGTGTTTGCCGCAGCGTTCATCTGCACCTCGATCACACTGACGATCTTTGCGGCGCGCGACGCGGCCGGGAATTCGGTGATCGACCAGATTGGCGGCAACGCCCCGGCCACGCAGCCCGAGGTTCCCGCGCTGCCGGCAACCGGTGATCTGCTGCCTCCCGCCATTGCTGATGCGCCGGCAACCCCGCCTCGCGCCGATGCACCGGCGGCACCTGCAACCTCTGACTGATTGCACCAGCAATAGCCCCTGAGCAGTTGTGAAAATCAGCATCTAGCGGTGCGGTTGCGGTCAGCCTTGTTTTACGCTAACTCTCAACTCCCGTGACCAAGCGATTCCGCTTTCCCGAATCGCCCCACAGAATTCTGGCGCGGGAGCCCCCATGGCACGTTACGTTTTCATCACCGGCGGCGTGGTGTCCTCTCTCGGCAAGGGCCTCGCCTCCGCCGCCCTCGGCGCGCTGTTGCAGGCGCGCGGCTTTTCGGTCCGCCTGCGAAAACTCGACCCCTACCTCAACGTCGATCCCGGCACGATGTCGCCCTTTGAGCATGGCGAGGTGTTCGTCACCGATGACGGCGCAGAAACCGACCTGGACCTTGGCCATTACGAGCGCTTCACCGGCGTCCACGCCCGCAAGACCGACTCCGTCTCGTCGGGCCGGATCTATTCCAACGTGCTGGAAAAGGAACGCCGGGGCGACTATCTGGGCAAAACCATTCAGGTCATCCCCCACGTCACCAACGAAATCAAAGACTTCCTGAAAATTGGCGAAGATGAGGTTGATTTCATGCTTTGCGAAATCGGCGGCACCGTGGGTGACATCGAAGGCCTGCCCTTCTTCGAGGCGATCCGCCAGTTCAGTCAGGACAAACCGCACGGCCAGTGCATCTTTGTCCACCTCACCCTCCTCCCCTATGTCACGGCCAGCGGCGAGCTGAAAACCAAACCCACCCAGCATTCGGTCAAGGAACTGCGCTCCATCGGCATCGCCCCCGACGTGCTCCTGCTGCGCTCCGAACACCCCATCCCCGACCGCGAGCGCGAAAAGATCGCCCTCTTCTGCAACGTCCGCAAAGATGCCGTCATCGCCGCCCCCGACCTGAAAACTATTTATGAGGCGCCGCTCGCCTATCACCGCGAAGGCTTCGATCAGGCCGTGCTCGACGCATTCGGCATCTCGCCCGCGCCCAAGCCCAACCTCGCCCGCTGGACCGACGTGATGGACCGCCTGACCCATGCCGAAGGCGAGGTGCGCGTGGCCATCGTCGGCAAATACACCCAACTGGAAGACGCCTACAAATCCATTGCCGAGGCGCTGACCCACGGCGGCATGGCCAACCGCACCCGCGTAAAGGCCGAATGGATCGACGCCGAGATCTTCGAGCGCGAAGACCCCGCCCCCTGGCTCGAAGGGTTCCACGCCATCCTGGTTCCGGGGGGCTTTGGCGAACGTGGCACCGAGGGCAAGATCAAGGCCGCCCAGTATGCGCGCGAAAAACGCATCCCCTATCTGGGCATCTGCCTAGGCATGCAGATGGCGGTCATCGAAACCGCCCGCAACCTTGCCCATGTCACCGACGCCGGATCCGAGGAATTCGACCATGAAACCGGGTCCAAACGCTTTACCCCGGTGGTCTATCACCTCAAGGAATGGGTGCAGGGCAACCATGTGGTTGAACGCAAACAGGGCGACGCCAAAGGCGGCACCATGCGGCTTGGCGCCTACACAGCCAACCTGCTGCCGGACTCGCGGGTTGCGGGCATCTACGGTGACACCGTGATCGAGGAACGCCACCGCCACCGCTACGAGGTGGACATCAAATACCGCGACAAGCTGGAAGCATGCGGTCTGTCGTTTTCCGGAATGAGCCCCGACGGCCGCCTGCCGGAGATCGTCGAAATCAAGGATCACCCGTGGTTCATCGGTGTGCAGTTCCACCCGGAACTGAAATCAAAGCCCTTCGCCCCACATCCGCTGTTTGCGGATTTCGTTCGGGCGGCGGTGGAGGTGTCGCGGCTGGTGTAATCTGCCTTTGGCAGAATTTGTGACGCTGTCATTGCCTGATGCATAAGCCACGACGTCTTTTCAGTCTTCGCCAGCGCAACCCATACCGGCTCTTCGCGTCTGTGCTACCGTGGTGTACGTAAACGGAAACGGCGCAGCAGTTCTCACCGCTGCGCCGCGAAATTGCTAACCTGAATCAGGTCACTTCTTTACTTCCAGGGCCATCGGAACAGTGGCACCGACAGGCGCGCCCACGCAGGCGGCATCAAGGGCCTGCTGCGTTGCGGTTGTGTCCATGCCCTTGATCAATTCGGCGGCGGCGGCGGTTGTCGTGGCATTCGCTGCGTCAGCGACATAGGCCGTGACGGCATTGGTGGCCTCGTCCTTCTGGCCCGCACTCATTGCAAGATAAGCTTCGCAGGTCAGCGTTCCCGCATCCATCTGCTGGGCCACAACAGGCATGGCGGTTCCTGCAGCAAGAAGCGCCAGCACTGTCATTCCGAGAAATTTATTCATATCGTTCTCCTGTTGCGGATTCATGCGCATCTCGCGCATCCACACAGCACAACACGTAACGATGCTTTTGGTTCCTCAAGTAGTGATACACGCCCGCAAGGTCTTGCCCGGCGGCCACTAGAATCTTCCTTGGCGGCGATGCAGGTCGCTTTCAGATCAAAAGGAATTCCTTCGACACGAAGAGTTTGCACAGATTTGCGCCAGTCGCCCGATGGCACAGCTTGCACGCCGGTTTTCGTCCGAACCAGGCGATGCCTTGCGCCTTTGCCGGCCTGCGCACGCCATGCAGGGTGGCGCGCCACCAAGCGACCCCCGACTTCGCAACCACAATAAGACAGCACGTCATTGTAACAAGATTTCCCAATATGGCTTGGCTGATACAAAACCATCACAACGACCTGATCTAGCTGCTGCCACGCTGATTTTTTCGGAGCCTCTCCATGACCGACCCAAATGACACCGGCGCCCGCGACTGGCTGGAGGCCGAATTGGCCGACACGCTTGACGAGGAATACGAGCTGGAGCTGGAAGACGCAGCTCTTTCCGAAGAAATATCCAAGATCTACAAGCGCAAGCACCCCGATCAGATTGATCGGCCGACGTATTTCCGTGAACTGATCCGCCTGCAATCCGAACTTATCCGGCTGCAAAGCTGGGTCCAGCACACTCGCGAAAAGGTTGTCGTGATCTTTGAGGGCCGCGACTCCGCCGGGAAAGGCGGCGCGATCAAACGGATCACCCAACGCCTGAACCCCCGCGTCGCCCGCACCGTTGCCCTTCCAGCCCCTTCGGACCGCGAAAAGACGCAGTGGTATTTTCAGCGCTATGTTCCCCACCTGCCCGCAGGCGGCGAGATCGTGCTGTTCGACCGGTCGTGGTACAACCGCGCGGGCGTCGAACGCGTGATGGGTTTTGCCGACGAAGATCAGGTCGAGCAATTCTTCCGCGACGTGCCGGAGTTTGAGCGGATGTTGGTAAGATCCGGGATTCGCGTGATAAAATACTGGTTCTCGATTACCGACGAAGAACAGCAGATGCGCTTTCTGATGCGGATTCACGACCCCATGAAGCAATGGAAACTCAGCCCGATGGACCTGCAATCGCGCGTTCGATGGGAGCATTACACCAAAGCGAAAGAAGAGATGATGGCCCGCACCAACATCCTTGAGGCACCTTGGTACATCGTTGAGGGCAATGACAAGAAACGGGCGCGACTGAATTGCATCGATCACCTGCTTGGCCTGTTCCCCTATGCCGATGTGCCACATGAAGAGGTCACGCTGCCCGAACGGGTCTTCAACCCCGACTATGAACGCGCGGTCCTTCCGCCGGAGCTGTACGTTCCCGCCAAGTATTGAAATCAATCCCCGCGCGGGTTACCCCGCGCCATGCTCAGCTATCAACATATCTACCACGCCGGGAATCTGGCGGATGTCCACAAGCATGCACTTTTATGCTATATTCTTGATTACATGACGCAAAAAGACAAGCCGATGACCTATATCGAAACCCACGCCGGGCGTGGCCTGTATCACCTCGATGCGGATGAGGCCCTGAAAACCGGCGAGGCCGCCTTTGGGGTCACGCGGCTCGCGGACCGCTTCGCCCCGGATCATCCTTACCGCCTGCGCCTTGCCGAAGTGCGCGCCCGCTATGGCGATACCGCCTATCCCGGCTCGCCGCTGCTTGCTGCGCTGACGCTGCGCGACGGTGACACGTTGCACCTGGCCGAACTTCATCCCCGCGAAGTCACGGCATTGCAGCATGCGCTTGCACCCTGGGGCGCGCATGTCCGGGCCGAAGACGGCTTTGCGCTGGCACAGGCGATCTGTCCGCCAACTCCACGCCGGGGCCTGATGCTGATCGATCCGTCCTATGAGGTGAAAGACGACTATGAGGCTATTCCCAGGCATCTGACCGCGATCCATCGCAAATGGAATGTCGGCGTGCTGGCGCTTTGGTATCCGATTCTGACGTCTTTCCCGCACGACCCGATGCTCAGGGCGCTGGCAATTGCGTTTCCGGACGCGGTGCGCCACGAAATCCGCTTTCCTCCGGTGCGCGAGGGGCATCGGATGGCCGGCTCCGGCATGTTCATCGTGAATGCACCCTTTGGCACGATGGATGAGGCGGCACGATTGACTGCCCTTTTCCGGGCATAAGCGTGGCTGATGTGCAAGGCGACGGATTGGCAGCCGGCCTTTCGCACCGTATATCTGCGGAATGTTCGATATGCTCTTGCGCCGTCTTCTGGCCGCCGCCCCCTCCCGCTTGCCTGCACCAGAGGCGAAACTGGCGCTTGGCGCGCTGCTTGTCCGCATTGCCCGCGCGGATGGCAGCTATGAGCCATCAGAGACGGCACGCATCGACCGCGTTTTGTCGACCATGTTCGCCCGGACCCCCGCCGCAGCCCAGTCTGTTCGGCGCGAGGCCGAGGTGTTGGAACAAGAGGCGCCGGACACCGTCCGCTTTACCCGCGCGTTGAAGGATGCCATAGCACTTGACGAGCGAACCGCGCTGATCGAGGCGATGTGGCTGGTGGTGCTTGCCGACGGCGTGCGCGATGATGACGAAGAAACCTTGATGCGTCTGGTCGCAAATCTGCTGGGTATCAGCGATGTCGACTCAGCCCTTGCCCGACAGCGCGCGGCCCGCCGATGATCGCTGCCCTTCCGATGTATGACCGTGCCGAAACGGCAATGGCGAATGACCGTCTGTGGACCAGCATCCGCAATCTGATGCGCGCCGATGGCCTGAACGCGCCCGAGGCGCTGACGCGGGGCAGCCAAGATCTTTGGCCGCACTGGACAGCGCCCGACCTCGCCTTTTCGCAGACCTGCGGGTTTCCCTATCGCGCGCGCCTGCACGATCAGGTGACGCTGGTGGGAACACCTGATTTCGGCGTAGAGGGCTGCCAACCCGGCTATTATCGCAGCGTGTTCGTTGCGCGTGCCGACGATCCGCGCGACGGGCTTGGCGCATTCGACGGGGCGCGCTTCGCCTATAACGAAGACATGTCGCAATCAGGTTGGGCCGGGCCGCAGACACATGCGGCAAAGATCGGCATTCGCCTGCCACCTTCCGTCAGAACCGGAGGACATCTGTTTTCGGCACTTGCCGTAGCCGAGGAGCGGGCAGATATCGCGGCGCTCGATGCGGTCAGCTGGCGCTATTTCCAACGATGGGAGCCGTTTGCAGCGCGGTTGCGCGCGGTTGCGGCAAGCGATCCGACACCGGGCCTGCCCTACATCGCGGCGCGTAGCCTGAATGCGGACCGCATGTTCGCCATCGTCGCACAGGCGATTGCAAACATGCCCGATATTGACAGGGAAGCCACGGGCATACGTAGCCTTGTGCGGATTCCGACCGACCTTTATCTTGCCGTGCCTACTCCTTCGGCACCTGACCGGATCGTGCAATCCTTGTGATCAACCCGCCTAATCGCTGCACAAAACGTTCACAATTGGCGTTGCAAAGGATCGAAATATCGGTCCTAGTCCATGGGTCATAGCCCCAACCCATGAGCAAAAGTGACCCCACCAACCACAACCGCAAGCCAGATACCCGTTATCGAAATCCGCAACCTTCACAAACGCTACGGTAGTCTGGAGGTTCTGAAGGGTGTTGACCTTACGGCACCTCGGGGCCATGTGATTTCCCTGATCGGTTCATCCGGCTCGGGCAAATCGACACTTTTGCGCTGCTGCAACCTGCTGGAAGACAGTCAGGACGGCGAAGTGTTGTTTGAGGGTGAGGCGGTGCAATGGAAAGGGACCGGCCTTGGCCGACACCCCGCCGACCGCAATCAGGTGATCCGCATCCGCACCAACCTGTCGATGGTGTTCCAGCAATTCAACCTCTGGGCGCACATGACCATCCTGCAAAACGTGATGGAAGCGCCCGTTACCGTGCTGAAGCAACCCGTTGCCGAGGTCGAGGCGCGCGCGCGCAAGCTGCTCGACAAGGTCGGCATCGGCGACAAGGCCGATGCCTGGCCTGCGATGCTGTCGGGTGGCCAGCAACAGCGCGCCGCAATTGCGCGCGCGTTGTGCATGGAACCCCGCGCCTTGCTGTTTGACGAGCCTACATCCGCGCTTGACCCCGAACTGGAGCAGGAGGTTGTCAAGGTCATCAAGGCGCTGGCGGATGAAGGCCGTACGATGATACTTGTGACCCACGACATGCGGCTGGCCGCTGACGTGTCGGACCATGTCATCTTTCTTCACAAGGGCAAGGTCGAGGAAGAAGGACCACCCCAGACACTGTTCGGCAACCCGCAGACCGAACGGCTGCGCGGCTTCCTTAGCGCTACCGTATAGTCAAAACCAGAAACTACAAAATAACAGGGAGTTACCAATGAAAAAACTGATCCTTGGCGTCGCCATCCTGGCGCTTTCCGCTGGCCTTGCTTCGGCACAGACGGTCCGTCTGGCCACAGAAGGTGCCTATCCGCCCTACAATTTCCTTAATGATGCCGGTGAAGTCGACGGCTTTGAGCGCGAGTTGGGCGACGAACTTTGCAAGCGTGCCGGCCTTACCTGCGAGTGGGTCGTGAACGACTGGGACAGCATCATCCCCAACCTTCAATCCGGCAACTACGATGTCATCATCGCCGGCATGTCGATCACCGAAGAGCGTGAAAAGGTGCTTGGCTTTACCCAGAACTACATGCGGCCGCTGCCTTCGGCATATGCCGCATCAAGTGCCGATGCCGATGTCGCTAAAGGTGTGGTCGCCGCACAGGCTGGCACCATCCAAGCGGCACATGTGGCCGAAACCGGGGCAACGCTGATAGAATTCGCAACGCCCGACGAGACCGTCGCGGCAGTGCGCAACGGTGAGGCCGATGCGGTCATTGCCGACAAGGAATACCTTACCCCGATCGTTGCGGAATCCGGCGGGGCGCTGGTTTTTGTCGGGGAAGATGTGCAACTGGGCAAGGGTGTCGGCATGGGCTTGCGGCAAAGCGATACCGAGTTGAAGGCCAAGTTTGACGCCGCAATCACCGCGATGAAGGAAGACGGCACGCTCAACCCGATGATCGTGAAGTGGTTCGGCGAAAGCGCTTTGCAGTTCTGATCCAGAAAGGACAACCGGGGGCGGCTCGTCCGACCCCCGGAGCATGACATGGACAGGTGCGCGGATCCGTCAATTCTTGAAGGGCTGGCTTGGCTGGGGTGCTATCTCGGCACAGGCAAGCACATCGATTTCTATTGGTCGTTTGTTACCGTGCTGGTGCTTCTGGCGGTTACGGCACCCATAGCACTTGCCTTCGGCTTTGGCGGCGCCATGGCGGCACGGTCGCAAGCAGCGCCGGCCCGGATGATAGGCAAGACATATATGGCGATGGTCCGGGGCGTGCCCGACATCGTGTTCTTCCTGTTCTTCGTGATCGCACTCGATCAGGGGCTGGAATGGCTGACGCATCAGGTGCGCTGCCCGGACTGGACTGAGCCGATCCGCAACGGGCTGGAATTCCGGGTCTGCCCGCAGGCAAAGATCCCGTCGGGCGAGGCGGCGCAGATCTGGCACAGGGTTTACGGCTTTTCACTTGCCGTGCTGACCTTCGCGGTGGTGTTCGGTGCTTTCGCGGCCAACGTCATGTATGGCGCAATGCAGGCGGTGCCGCGCGCACAACTGGAAACCGCAGAAAGCTACGGGATGAGCGCGGGTCAGGTGTTCCGCCGGATCTTGGTGCCGCAGATGTGGGTTTATGCGATGCCGGGACTGTCCAACCTGTGGCTGATCCTGATCAAGGCGACACCGCTGTTGTTCCTTTTGGGCGTGCAGGACATCGTTTATTGGGCGCGCGAACTGGGCGGCAGCAAGACCAGCACCTTTGACTATCCGCACCCCGATTGGCGGCTGTATTATTTTCTGGCGCTGCTGGTGTTCTACCTCACGATGACGCGTCTTTCCGAGATCGTCCTGGGCCGCCTGACCCGGCGGCTGACCAAGGGACAGGCCACGATAGCCGGCGAAGCCCAGCGGAAGGCCGAAGAATGAGTTGCTGGGACATCATCGGCGACTATGCCTTTCGTTCGCTGGGCTATGGCGAGCGTCTGCTGCCAAAATCGGATTTCACGCTGTGCCATCAGGTGACGCTGATCGGATCGGGCCTGATCTGGAATATCTACTTCGGCGCACTTGCGCTGATCCTCGGTTTCTTCTTCGCCAACGGGGTCGCGATGGCCAAGGCCAGCCGTCACCGCTGGCTGCGCAAGCCCGCCGAATGGTTCATCTTCCTCTTTCGCGGCTCGCCCCTCTTTATCCAGTTCTTTCTGTTCTACGAGGTGTTCGTACTGCTGCCCAAAGCCGGGATCGAGATTCCTTTGGGCTTCACCACACTGACCATGCACACCAGTTGGCTGACCAAGGCATGGGCAGGGGCGCTGATCGTCTTGTTCCTGAACACCGCCGCCTATTCGGCCGAGATTTTCTATGGCGCGCTGCAATCGGTTCCCAAGGGCGATATCGAAGCGGCCGACGCTTACGGGCTGACCGGCTGGAAACGCTTTCGTCGCGTGCTTTGGCCAACGATGCTGCGCCTTGCGTGGCCCGCCTATACGAATGAGGCGATCTTTCTGTTTCACGCCACGACACTGGTTTTCTTCTCGGGCTTTCCGGCCTTCCAGCAGCGCGGCGACGCGCTTTATTATGCCAACTACTTTGCCGACAAAACGTTCAATCCGTTTGTCCCCTACCCGATCGTGGCCGTGTACTTCATCTGCCTGACCCTTTGTCTGACCTGGGCCTTCGGGGCCGCGAACCGGCGTCTTAACCGGCACCTGCCGGCAAATACGCGAACCAGAATTCGCTTGCGTCCGCAGTTGATCCGGTAGTATCCAATATTTGATCAAATTATTCGGGCACCCGCCCGGACCCGCTGAAGACGTGCCGCGCAACAGGTCACGGGCGGGAGGGGATCGAAACTGGGGATAGGACCAAGGGCATGGTCCGCGCTGCGTCGATGACGCGCCGATGTCATGCCCCGACCTGATGTGACGTATGAAAAACTGGCTTAGAAAGCACCCTGAGGTGCGTACAATCCGCGTGGCCGCGGCCGATTTGAACGGTCAGGCGCGCGGCAAGCGCATTCCATCACGCTTTGCGGATAAAGTTGTGGAAGACGGAACGCGATTCCCCTTCTCTGTGCTGAACCTCGATATCTGGGGCGAGGATATTGACGACAGCCCGCTGGTATTCGAACAGGGCGATGCCGATGGCGTGCTGAAACCCACTGAACGTGGCTTCATGCCGATGCCGTGGCTGGAGGCGCCGACGGCTTTGTTGCCGATCTGGATGTTCCGCGAAAACGGCACACCCTATGACGGCGACCCGCGCCACGCCCTGCGCGCGGTTGTGGACAAGTTCAAGGCCCGTGGTCTGACCCCGGTCGTCGCGGTCGAGCTGGAATTCTTTCTGATCGACGACTCCGGCAAGACCCTGCAAGTTCCGCCGTCTCCCCGGTCCGGCAAGCGCCGCAAGGCGTCAGAGACGTTGTCGATCCGCGCACTTGACGCGTTTGATACGTTCTTCACCGACCTCTACGATGCCTGCGAGGCGATGGACATTCCCGCCGACACCTCAACCTCGGAAACCGGCCTTGGCCAGTTCGAGGTGAACATGATGCATTGCGACGACGCGCTGCGCGCCGCCGATGATGCCTGGCTGTTCAAGATGCTGGTGAAGGGTCTGGCGCGCCGCCACGGCTTTGCGGCCAGTTTCATGGCGAAACCATATCTGGAGTATTCCGGGTCGGGCCTGCATACCCATTTTTCGGTGGTCGACGTCGATGGCAAGAACGTCTTCAGCAATGGCGGGCCGGAAGGCTCGCAACTGATGCGTCATGCAGTGGCGGGGTGTTTGAAGGCGATGCACGACAGCACGCTGATCTTCGCCCCCCATGCCAACAGCTTTGACCGGATGGTTCCCGACGCCCATGCGCCCACGTCGGTCGCCTGGGGGTACGAAAACCGCACGACCGCGATCCGCATTCCGGCCGGCAACCCGTCGTCCCGCCGGATCGAGCATCGTGTGGCCGGCGGCGACGTGAACCCCTATCTGATGCTGGCCGCCATTCTGGGCGCGGCGCTGCTGGGTATCGAAGAGGGGCAGGAACCGGCCAAGCCGATTACCGGCAATGCCTATGCGCTCGATCTGCCGCAGATCCCCACGACCTGGGCGGAAGCGATCGATGCCTTTGAAAATTCGATGGTGCTGGAACGCTTCCTGCCACGCGAGTTGATCCGCAACTATGTGCTGACCAAACGTCAGGAATTGCACTACATGGCCGATCTCAATCGCGAAGAACAGGTCGAGATCTACCTCGACACGGTGTAAACCGAAGCGGGGCGGCGCCAATCGGCGCAGCCCCGCCAATCTTTTGATCAAATTTCGCCCAAGGCCCCTTGCCTGACAGCAGAACGCGCCTTAGCATTTTCACAACCAACCTCGGGTATCTCATGCAGATCGGCATCCTGCAAACTGGCCACGCCCCGGACGCCCTGATCGGCCACTCGGGTGATTATCCCGCGATGTTCGCCCGGTTGCTGGACGGTCACGGTCTGACCTTCCGCAACTGGGCTGTGGTCGATGGCGAATTTCCCGAAGGCATTCGAGACTGTGACGGCTGGCTAGTAACCGGCTCGCGTCATGGCGCATATGAAGATCACCCGTGGATTCCGCCGCTGGAGGCGTTCATCCGCGATGCTTACGCCGCAAAGGTGCCGATGGTCGGTATCTGCTTTGGCCACCAGATCATCGCCCAGGCATTGGGCGGGCGGGTGGCAAAGTTTCCCGGCGGCTGGTCGGTCGGCCCGACCGAATACAGTTTCGGCGACCAGACGCTGACCCTGAACGCCTGGCATCAGGATCAGGTCGTCGAACGCCCCGCAGCGGCAAGGGTCGTAGCCTCGAACGAATTCTGCGCGAATGCCGCCCTGCTTTACGATGACCGCGCCTTTACCGTTCAGGCGCATCCCGAATTTCAAGGCGCATTCGTGGGTGATCTGATCAAGACCCGCGGCCGGGGCCTTGTTCCCGACCCGCTGCTCGATGCCGCTGTGGCGCGGCTTGATACCCCCCTGCACGACCGGGTGATCGCCACCCGTATCGCCGAGTTTTTCAA
>JANNWS010000168.1:0-2413 GCA_031408575.1 Rhodobacterales bacterium | reverse complement strand
TGATGAACCGCCGCCGCCGACCGTGCAGACAGCACCCCGCGCGACAGCAGCGTCGCCGTTGTTTGAACTGGTGGCTGTGGCGAATGGCACTGGATTGACCGTCTATCTGGACCGGTTCGACACCAATGCTCCTGTCATCGGCGCGTTGGTGGACGTCGAAACTCCGACAGGCCCGGCCAGTGCAGTTCAGGATGGCGAGGTCTACCTGCTTGAAGCCCCCTGGGCAGCAAAGCCCGGCACGTATGAGCTGCTGTTCACGGTCGCAGTTGAGACGGACATTGATTTTCTGACCGCAACCCTGACAATCCCAGAGCCGCTGGTGGCGGCCAAGGTGATGGAAAAGTCAGCCGCCACGGTCATAGCCGGGCAGCTACGCGCCGGGATGGCGTCGGTGCCGGATCGCCTGCAGCGCGCTGATCCAGCACTGATCGCCATCGGGTTGCTTGGCCTTTTGGGCGGTGCACTGGTGATGGCGCTGATGCGGCGGCGGTTGATGGCGGCCGGGGTTCTGGCGGCCGTTCTGGCGCTGGTTCTGGGATCGTCGGTGGCTTTCGCGGAAACGGCACCGGGCGCACCCGTGATCCGCGACGTGGCACAGCGGCTGCCCGATGGCCGGGTGTTTGCGCCAAAAGCGGCGCAGCGCATTCTGGCCATCCTGACCATGGCCGCCGTGGAAGCCGAGCATCGCCGCAGTGTCGAGATGGCAGGTCGTGTGGTGCCTGACCCGAATGCCAGCGGGTTTGTGCAAACGGCAATCGGCGGGCGACTTGCGGCCCCGCCCGGCGGTTTTCCCTCGCTTGGGGCGGTCGTCAAGGCAGGTGATGTGATGGCCTTGGTCGAGCCGTCACTGGCGGCGGCTGATCAGTCGTCAATCCGGCAATCCAAGGCGGAACTGGATCAGGAGATTGCGCTGGAGGAACGTGAAGTTGCGCGGGCTCGAACGCTGGCTGCAACCGGAACAGTCTCTCAGACGCAGCTGGAAGGCGCAGAACTGACGCTGCAGGGCCTGCGCGAACGCCGCGCTGCACTGGATGCCATACGGATGGAGCCGGAGGTTCTGGTGGCCCCGGTTGCGGGCGTCATATCGAAGGCGAACGCAGCACCCGGTCTGATCGCCGACACGAATACCGAAGTGTTTCACATCATCGACCCCGCGCAACTATGGGTCGAGGCGCTGTCGTTTGGCGGCGAGCCGGTATCGGGCAATGCGTCGATTGGCGGTGAGGACGGTGCGGCAATCCCGCTAAGCCTGATCGGCGCAGGATTTGCCGAGGATGGTCAGGCGCAGCCCGTCCATTTCCGGATCGACGATGCCAGCGGTGCCCTGCGTGTCGGTGACCGGGTGACGGTGTTTGCCGAGACGGCGGATGTGACCATGGGCATCGCGGCACCGCGCGAGGCTGTGATCCGGGGGGCCAACGGTGAGGATATCGTCTTTGTCCACGTCGCCCCGGAACTGTTCGAGCCGCGTGCCGTGCGCACCGAACCCTTGGATGGCGGGCGAGTGATCATCGTGGCGGGCATTGCAGCGGGGGACCGTGTGGTGACCCACGGCGCCGAACTTCTGAACCAGTTGCGATAGGGGGCCGGGCACATGTTCACATTTCTTGTCACGCAATCCCTGCGCAACCGGGTGCTGGTTCTGGTGCTGGCCGTGGTCCTGATGGGCTACGGCGCGTTCACCGCGACGCGCCTGCCGGTTGATGTCTTTCCCGACCTGAACCGCCCCACCGTTACCATCATGACCGAGGCCGAAGGGTTGGCTCCGCCCGAGGTTGAACAGCTGGTCAGCTATCCGATTGAAACCCAGATGAACGGCCTGCCGGGGGTGGACCGCGTGCGGTCTGTCTCAGGTGTGGGCCTGTCGATCATCTATGTCGAGTTCGACTGGGGCACCGACATTTACCGCAACCGCCAGCAGATCGCGGAAAAGCTGACGCTCGTGGCGGCCCAACTGCCCGAAGGGGTGGTGCCGCAAATGGGGCCGATCAGTTCGATTATGGGGCAGGTGATGCTGGTTGCAATGACCGCGCCCGAAGGAGTCACGCCGATGGAGCTGCGCGAAGCCGCTGACTTCATCGTGCGCCCGCGCCTTCTGACCATTTCGGGCGTCGCACAGGTGATTCCGATCGGGGGCGAGGTGCGCCAGTTCCGCGTGGCCCCCAACACTGCGGCGTTGCGCGCACTTGGGGTGACGCTCGCCGAAGTGGAGGCTGCCATCACCGCATTCGGTGCGAATACCGGCGGAGGCTTTACCGACCAATATGCGCGCGAGTTTCTGATCCGAAATATCGGCAGCACCCTCAGCCTTGAGGATCTGCGCAAGGTGGTCGTGCAAAGCGATGGCCGCCGGTCAATCCTGTTGCATCAGGTGGCCGATGTGGGCTTTGGCGCGCGGCTGAAACGGGGCGAG